>CALHTF010000109.1 GCA_938038815.1 uncultured Acidimicrobiales bacterium
GAAGTCGAGTGGCGCAAGCGCAAAGGCCGACAAGCCAAACAAGCCCACCAACAAGGCGAAGGGCGACGCTGAACCCTCAAGCGACGAAGCCCCAGCGAAGAAAGCGATTGAACGCCCAGCCCCCACCGGCGCCATCCCGCCCCGCCCCCGGAAAAAGAAGAAGCGCTGACCGCCAAGCGCCGTTTCTGATCGCGTTTGACCCGCTCTGGGCGGGTTTCGCGCGAAAATTTCGGGGAGGCGGAGAAAAGGTAGACTGCCCCTATGCAGTCTTCGGCTCGTGTTCTTCCCTGGCGCCGCCACAGTGAGTCCTTGGCGGGCGAGTTCGATGGGCTGGTTGAGACCTTTGTCGAGAACCACCCCGACGCCGATACGAGTCGGATCGAGCGGGCGTTTGCGATTGCGGAGAAGGCCCACGAGGGTCAGCGCCGAAAGTCGGGCGAAGCCTATATTCACCACCCGCTAGCGGTCGCTCGAATCGTCGCTGACCTCGGCGTCGGCGACATCGCGATCATCGCCGCCATGTTGCACGATGTGCTCGAGGACACCCCGATCAGCCGGGAAGAGTTGGTGACCGAGTTCGGCGAAGAGCTCGCGGTGATTGTCGATGGGGTAACCAAACTCGATCGGATGCACTTTGACAGCAAAGAGGCCCAACAGTCGGCCTCCATGCGCAAGATGATGGTGGCGATCGCTCAAGACGCCCGGGTGCTGATCATCAAATTGGCCGATCGGCTCCACAACCTGCGTACGATCGCCGCGCTGCCCGAGTGGAAGCAGCGCCGAACCGCCAACGAGTCGTTCGAGATATACGCACCGTTGGCCCACCGCATGGGTATGGAGCACGTGAAGCAGCAGATCGAGGATCTGTCGTTCGCGGCGTTGTACCCGAAGCGTTATAGCGAGATCGACCAGATGGTCGCCGAACGCGACCCCGAACGCGACCTCTTTATCGACCAGGTCATCGGCGAGGTCGAAACCCAGCTGGCCGAGCTCGGCATTGTGGCCGAGGTGCGCGGTCGCCCGAAACATCTGTGGAGCATCTACGAAAAGATGATGCAGAAGGACTGTGGGTTCGCCGAGATCTACGACCTGGTGGGTATTCGGGTCGTGGTGAACTCGGTCCGCGACTGCTACTCGGCCCTCGGTGTGATTCATGCCGCGTGGAAGCCGGTGCCGGCGCGGTTCAAGGACTACATCGCGATGCCCAAGTTCAACCTCTACCAGTCGCTCCACACCACGGTGGTTGGTCCGCTCGGCCGCTCGCTCGAAGTGCAGATCCGCACCAAGGACATGGACGACCGGGCCGAGGGCGGCGTTGCCTCGCATTGGGAGTACAAGGGCGACCAGGGCCTGTCGGGTTCGGCGTGGCTCGACCGCATTATCGAAGGCGGAGCCGAGATCGAGGGCGAAGACTCTTCCGACGCCTACATGAACCACCTGCGCGGCGACCTTGAGCTCGACGAGGAGGTGTACGTCTACAGCCCGAAGGGCAAGGTCGTCACCTTGAGCTTTGGCGCGACGCCGGTCGACTTCGCCTATTCGATCCACACCGAAGTCGGCCACCGCTGTATTGGGGCCCGGGTCAACGACAAGATGGTCCCGCTCGAGACCCGACTTCGCACCGGCGACAAGGTCGAGATCGTCACGTCGAAGAACGAATCGGCGGGGCCGTCGCGCGACTGGCTGCAGTCGGTCGTATCGCATCGAGCGACCGAAAAGATTCGCCAATGGTTCCTACGAGAGCAGCGAGCATCGGCCATCGTCGACGGACGCAAGGACCTCGTAGCCGAGATGCGTCGCGCTGGTCTACCGGTCCAGAGCCTGGAACGCAGTGGCGAACTCGAACGGGTGGCCGACGATCTGAACTATTCCGATCTCGAGCAGCTACACGCCGCCATTGGTGAGAACAACGTGACCGCCCGGGCGATTGTTGAGCGGTTGAAGCGCCGGCTCGACGACACTCCCGAAAAGCCGTCGACCCCGGTGTTCGAGACAAAGTTTGCGCCTCGGGTCACCCGGAACAAGGGCCTCGATGTCGGCGTGCATGTCGATGGGCTCGATGACTTGATGGTCAATCTTGCCCAGTGCTGTTCGCCGGTTCCACCTGACGACATCATGGGCTTCATCACCGTCGGTCGAGGTATTTCTGTTCACCGCACCGACTGCACCAACGCCGACTCGCTCACCCGCCAAGTCGACCGAGTGATCGATGTCGAGTGGGATGCGCGTACCGCAGCCGAGTTTGTGACCAGCATCGAGGTAAAAGCCCTCGATCGGCCGTATCTGCTTAACGATCTGACCAAGGTTCTGTCGGATCACCAGATCAACATTCGCGGCGCGTCGACCACCACGGGCCACGACCGGGTTGCCCGGTCGAGGTTCGGCGTTGAGGTGGGCGACATGTTCCAGCTCAACGCGGCGATTCGTGAGCTCCGCACTATTGAATCGGTCTACGACGTGTATCGCGCCGCACGACCGGTTGAAGAAGACGGTTAAGCGGGGGTATCGGGGAAGGGGAGTGCGCCGAGGCGGCGGCTCCACCGGTAGCGCAGCGCCAGCGACAGCACCACCACAACCACCAGAGCGATCAGCGCCCAAAGGGTGGCCGCGCTTTGTGCGTCGGCGATCGCGTCGGCGCGGTCGACGATCGTGCCATCGATCCACTCGAGGATCGGCTGGGTGGCGTAGTAGGCCATCGGGACAACCGCCAGCGTGGCGATGATCGACAGCAGCGACTGGCCCACCTGTTCGTGGGCCCGGCGAGTCAGCGTAAACATGATGGTGAACAGCACCGCGAGAGCGAGGGCCGAGGCGATGGCGATTGCGGTGAGCTCGGGCCACGCCAGCATCCAGCTTCCGTTGAGATCAGGGGCCGACCAATGCAAGATGTCGGTTTGTTCCCACTCGCCGGGAGTCGACGAACGCAGCGCACCGTGTTCGGCGGTCACGGCGACAATCGTTTGTTTACCCCGGACGTTGACTCGGGCCATGTCGACGATGGTCGGATACCCTTCGGGGGCGAACCGTTCTCGGCCTTGGGCCACCCGAAAGTCGGTCTGCCAGGTGGTGCCTGCGTTGTCGGAACGTTCGATGCCCGTCCAGGCCACTTCGTCGGTATCGGTGCGATCTTCGGGGGCCAGAACCGCTCGCCAGCAGGTGTTACCGTCGGTCGAGCAAATCTCGGTGGTTTGGGTGTAGGGCGACTCGACGATGGCCCCGCCTTCGGCTCCGGGGTCGCCAGCGGTATCGGAGGTGATTCGGGCAGTCCGGCTCTTCTCTTCGGCCGCAATGCCCAACTCGGTGCCAGGAAGGTACCGCTCGGGAGCTTTGGCTTCCCACGTGGTGCCGCCGTCGGTGCTCTCGGTGACGTCGTACCAGAGGTCGCCTTCGGAGCGCAGCGTCAGCGTGAACCCATTGCTGGTTTCGGCGTCGGCGATCGGGCCGGGGTCGCCCCCGCCACATGCGGCGGCAAGCAACACCACAACGCCGAGGACGAGCCCCAAAACAAGGCGGTGCGAGACGGATCGGGCAGGACCGGTGTCGGTGCGGAACAAAGCGGGCATGAGCGCCCCAGTCTTGCAGCTCACGCCCCTCGGTAGGTGGCACAAAAAGCAGTTTCTGGCCGACGGTCTGGTTCGGCGGCGAGCGGAGCTAGCCTCAAGGTCCGTGGCCTCGTCGTCTTTTCAAGCCCCTAAGGGCACCCGAGATATCTTCGCACCCCAATCGACCCGTCAGCGGACCCTGATCGACCTGTTCGCCGACACGGTCGAACGGGCGAACTACGGTCAGATCAGCACGCCGATCTTTGAAGAGATCGGGGTCTTTTTGCGCTTGGGTGAATCCACCGATGTGGTCACTAAAGAGATGTACGACTTCGAGGACAAAGACGGGCGCCACATGGCGCTGCGCCCCGAACTCACCGCCTCGGTGGTGCGAGCGTTCGTGCAGCACCGGCCGACCTTGCCGTGGAAGGTCTGGTATGAGGGTCCGCAGTTTCGTTACGAGAAGCCCCAGGCCGGACGGTACCGCCAGTTCACCCAGGTAGGCATCGAGGCGCTCGGTACGTCGGACCCCGAACTCGATGTCGAAGTCATCTCCTTGGCCGCCGACTTCTATCAGCGCCTCGGTCTGCGCGACGTCACGCTGTTGCTGAACTCGCTCGGCGACCCGACCTGTCGGCCCGCCTATCTCGAAGCGCTCGAGACCTACTTTCGCGATCGCATTGGCGACCTGTCCGAGCAGTCGGCGGTTACCCTCGAAACCAACCCGTTGCGGGTGCTCGACTCCAAACGGCCGCAAGACCAGCCGATCATCGACGACGCGCCGCTGATGGCCGATTACCTCAGTCCCGAACTCACCGAGCACTTCGGTCGGGTGCGTTCTGGTCTCGATCAACTCGAGGTGAGCTACGAACTGTCGCCTCGGCTCGTGCGAGGTCTCGACTACTACACGCTCACCACCTTTGAATTCGCAGCAAACGCACTCACCTCGTCACAAAACGCCGTTGGCGGCGGCGGCCGCTATGACGGCCTTGCGGCTTCGCTCGGCGGACCCGACACACCCGGCATCGGGTTCGCGCTTGGTGTCGACCGTATTCTGTTGGCCTGCGATGCCGAAGGCACCTTTCCCGAGCCAACCACTGCTCCCGATGTGTTTGTGATCGATGTCTCGGGCGCCAACGTCGCCCTGTCGCTCACCGCCGAACTGCGGACCGCCGGCTTCACCGCCGACCGGGCATGGGACAACCGTTCGATGAAGGCCCAAATGAAGGCGTCGGACCGATCCGGTGCGCCGTACGGCCTCATCATCGGTGAGGACGAAGTGGCGGCCAATTCGGTAACCGTCCGCGACTTGCGCGGCGATACTGGTCAGCAACTCGTCGCACGCGACGACCTGATCTCCACCCTCCTGGGTCTGCTCGACCCAAAGTAAAGACCTACCCAGCAATTCCTGAAAGGCGTTCCCCGTGAGCGACTCGACTCCAAGTACACCGGCTACCGGCGCCAAGACCATGGCCACCGCGATGCGCACCGATCTTTGCGGAACCCTCCGCGCCGAGCACGAAGGAACCACGGTCACCGTGTGCGGCTGGGTCGACCGTCGCCGCGAACACGGCGAACACCTCGCCTTTATCGACCTGCGCGACTACACCGGCATCGTCCAGGCGGTGGTCGACGGAAACCACGACATGCGGGTCGAGTATGTCGCCCGCATCACCGGCACCGTGGCTGCCCGCCCAGCCGACACCGCCAACCCCGATTTGCCCACCGGCGAGATCGAGCTCCGCGACTGCGAGGTCGAGATCCTCAGTATCGCCGAACCGCCGCCGTTCCCCATGGACGAGCGCACCGGAGTCGACGAGACCATCCGGTTGCGGCACCGCTATGTCGACATGCGCAAAGCCCGCATGCAGCGCAACCTGCGTACCCGGGCCAAGGTCAACTCGGCGGTCCGAGGCGCGATGGAGGAGCAAGGCTTCGTCGAGATCGAAACCCCGATGCTCATCGCCTCGACCCCCGAAGGTGCCCGCGACTTTGTCGTTCCGTCGCGCCAGAAGCCGGGCAACTTCTACGCCCTGCCCCAGAGCCCGCAGATCTTCAAGCAGCTCTGCATGGTCGGCGGCATCGACCGGTACTACCAGATCGCCCGTTGCATGCGCGACGAAGACCTTCGCGCCGATCGTCAGTTCGAGTTCATGCAGCTCGACGCCGAAGCATCGTTCGTCACCCAAGAAGACGTGTTTGAATTCATCAGTCACGCTGTTCGCGAAGCGACCGAGGCCGTCACCGGCGAACGCCCGGGCGAGATTCCGCACATGACCTGGAACGACGCCATGGAGCGGTTCGGCAGCGATAAGCCCGACACGCGTTTCGGCATGGAACTGGTGAACCTCACCGACCTGTTTGCCGAGACCGAATTCAACGCCTTCAAGGCCGAGCGCATCATGGGTATCCGCCTCGAGGGCGGGGCCGAACTGTCGCGCAACAAGCTCGACGACCTCACCGACATGGTGAAGCGTTGGGGCGGCAAGGGCCTCGTATGGATGAAGGTCGAGGACGACAAGTCGCTCAACTCGCCGGTGGCCAAATTCTGCTCGGAGTCCGAGCTCACCGGTATCGTCGAACGGCTCGAAGCCGAGCCCGGCGACATTTGTTTCCTGGTCGCCGACCGGCTGCGCCGCACCCAGCACCTGCTTGGACTGCTCCGGGTCGAGCTTGGCCGCCCGCCGGTCACCGAAGGCGGCTTCAACTTCTTGTGGGTTGTCGACTTCCCGCTGTTCGAGGAGATCAACGAAGACGGCAAGCCGATCCCGTTGCACCACCCGTTCACCATGCCGCATCCCGACGATGTCGACCTGCTCAACACCGCCGAGGGTGAAGAGCTCCTCGAAGTACGTTCGCAGTCCTATGACCTGGTGCTCAACGGCTGGGAGCTCGGTTCGGGCAGTGTCCGGATTCATCGCTCCGACATCCAAAGCCGCATCTTTGAGATGTTGGGAATCGGCGCCGAAGAGGCCCAGTTGAAGTTTGGGTTCTTACTCGATGCGTTTAAGTACGGGGCGCCGCCGCATGCCGGTTTCGCCTTTGGTCTCGACCGGCTCACCGCCCTGCTCGCGGGCGAGGAGAACATTCGAGAGGTCATCGCTTTCCCGAAGACGCAATCGGGCGGCGATCCGCTGACCCAGGCGCCGACGCCGGTTGCCGACGCTCATCTCGAGGAGCTCGGACTTCGAGTCCTTCCTCCCGCCGAGTAGATTCGTTCGCTCACGAGCGAACCGGGGGAAATCAATGAAGGCTTGGCAGATCCACGAACTTGGCGACCCGATCGAGCGGCTCACGCTCGGCGAGATCGACGCGCCCGACCCCGACTCGTTGGGGGCGAATCAACTGCTGCTCGATACCACCGCCGTCGGGCTGTCGTTTCCCGATGTTCTGCAGTGTCGGGGCATGTATCAAGAGAAGCCGCCGTTGCCGTTTTCGCCCGGCGGTGAGACCGTGGGCAAGATCGTGGCGTTGGGGGCGGAGGTAACCGGTCTTGAGGTTGGCCAGACCGTCGCCTGTTTGGGTGGCGGCCTCGCCGAGCAGGTCGTCGTGCCCGCGGCCATGGCGGCACCGTTGCCGGCCGGCGATGGCTCGCTCGACGCCAAGGCTGCCGCGCTGCCGGTCAACTACTGCACGGTCTGGTTCGCCCTTCACGAGCGGGCGCACCTACAGACGGGCGAAACGGTGCTCATCACCGGAGCGGCGGGCGGAACTGGCTCGGCGGCAATTCAAATCGCCAAGGCGGCGGGCGCCCGGGTGATCGCCATCGCCGGGGGAGAGGTGAAGGTCCAGGCCTGTCGCGACCTCGGTGCCGATGTGGTGATCGACCACCGCGAAACCCCCGAGTTTGTCGAAGCGGTCCGCGAGGCCGCCGGCAAGGGCGGGGTGAACGTGTGCTTCGACCCGGTGGGTGGGTCGGTCTTTCAACAAGCCCGGCGCACGATGGGCTGGGACGGTCGGTACCTGATCATTGGGTTCCTCGATGGCATCCAAGACGCGCCGGCCAACCACATTTTGCTGAAGAACTACTCGATTGTTGGTGTCCACTGGGGAGCCTCGCTCGGGCGCGACCCCCAGTCCTACCGTCGCCAGATGGACAGCGTCTTGGCCTTGATGGACACCGGCGAGGTCGATCCGCTGTTGTACCCCAACGTGGCGTTCGAAGACGCGGCGCAGGCGCTGCAAGACCTCGCCGACCGCAAGACCTACGGGAAATTGGTCGTCGCCCTCTAAAGGTGTTTGCATAGCTATGCAATCATTTGTATGATCTTGCATTCACGTGCTGAGGAGAGCCGTCGTGGACCACAAATCTAGTTTTGCCGTAGGGGTGCTCGGCGCCTCCGGGTTTGTCGGAGCGGAGCTGCTGCGGCTGCTCGCGTTACACCCGGCGATGGAACTCAAGGTCGCAACCGCCGACAGCAAGGTCGGCGAGAAGGTCGGTGGGTTGTACCCACACCTCGCTGCTGCCTATCCCGATCTGGCGTTCACCGGCCTTGATGCGTCAGCGCTCGCTGGTCTCGACCTGGTGTTCTTGGCGATGCCCCACGGTGCATCACAGAAGGTGATGCCCGAACTGCGGGGCCAGGTGGGCCACATCGTCGACCTCGCGGCCGACTTTCGGCTGAACGACGCCGCGTTGTACCCCACCTGGTACGGCGAGGAACACCACGCACCCGAGCTACTGGCCGACTTTGTGTACGGTCTTCCCGAACTGTTCCGCGACCAGCTTAAAGGCGCCGAACTCATCGCCGCACCCGGCTGCTACGTGACAACCGCCTCGCTCACCCTCGGCCCGTTGCTTCACGCCGGGCTGATCGAGCCAACCGGCATCATCGTCGACGCGGCGAGCGGCACGTCCGGTGCCGGGCGGGCGCCGAAGGACAACACCACCTTTTGTGCGGTCGACGAAAACTTCAGTGCCTACGGGTTGCTGAACCACCGGCATACGCCCGAAATCGAAATGGTGATCAGCGCCTACGCCGACACCACCGCCCAGGTACTGTTTACCCCGCATCTGGCACCGATGAACCGAGGCATTTTGGCGACCTGTTACGCCCGACCGGTCGGCACCCCGACCACCGAAGATCTGCTGGGGGCGCTCAACGAGGCCTATAGCGGAGAACCCTTTGTGGTGGTCGACGAACGGTCGCCCGAGACCAAGGCAACCCTGGGCTCCAACTCGGCGCACCTGACCGCCCGGTTCGATGAACGTACCAACACGGTGATCGCCATCGGTGCGCTCGACAACCTCACCAAGGGCGCCTCGGGGCAGGGACTCCAGTGCGCCAACCTGGCGCTCGGACTCGACGAAACCCTCGGGTTGGCGACTGCGGGTATGTACCCATGACCGATAGTTCACGAGGCTTTGAACCCGCCCAGCGCACCCAGGCGCTAGTCGAGGCATTGCCGTACATCCAACGGTTCGCAGGTGCGATCGTGGTCATCAAGTTTGGTGGCAACGCCATGGTCGACCCCGAGCTGTCCACCACCTTCGCCCAAGACATCGTGTTGCTCCGCTCGGTCGGGTTGAAGCCGGTAGTCGTGCACGGCGGTGGGCCCCAGATCGGCGACCTGCTGGGCAAACTTGGCAAAGACACCGAGTTTCGCGACGGGCTTCGGGTCACCGATGCCGAGACGCTCGACGTGGCCAGGATGGTGCTGGTCGGCAAGGTCGGACGCGAGATCGTCGGCTCGATCAACGTGCATGGCGCCTATGCCGTTGGTTTGTCGGGAGAAGACGGCGGCCTGATCAAGGCCAAGGCCCGCGACCCCGAGCTGGGGTTTGTTGGCGATGTGGTCGAGGTTCGCCCCAACATTATCGAACGGCTCCTCGCCGAAGACATGATTCCGGTCGTGTCGACCATCGGCTCCGACGAGACCGGCCAGGCCTACAACATCAACGCCGATACCGTCGCCGGGGCGCTCGCTGGCGCCCTCGAAGCTGAAAAGATCATCTATCTCACCGATATCGCCGGCCTGATGACCAACGTCGACGACCCGTCGAGCATTGTGGCTCGCAGCACCGTTACCGAGCTCAAAGCATTGATCGCCGACGGCACGGTGAGCGGCGGCATGATCCCCAAAGTGCGGGCGTGCATCGACGCCGTCGAGTCGGGGGCCAAAAGCGCGCACATGCTCGACGGTCGAGTTCCACATGTGCTGCTGCTCGAGCTGTTTACCGACTCGGGCATCGGCACCATGATTCTTCCCGATATAGGAGTATCCCCATGACCTCCCCGACCCCCGCCGAAACCCACAAAGGCGCAGTAGCCGCCGGGTTTGCCGGCGATATGTGCCCAATCGTTCCCAACTACGGGCCACCCCCGGCGTTGTTTGTGCGCGGCGAAGGCACCGAACTCTGGGACGCATCGGACAAACGCTACCTCGACTTCCTCACCGGTCTGGCCGTTGTCTCGCTCGGCCATTCGCACCCGGCGGTCACCGAGGCCATCACCGCGCAGGCGGGGAAGCTGATGCACACCTCGAACCTGTACGCCACCGAACACCAGGCGCCGGTCGCCGTCGCCATCGACCAGCTAATCGGCGGTCCCGCCGGCCAGGTGCTGTTCCAGAACAGCGGGGCCGAGGCCAACGAAGCGGCGATCAAGCTCGCCCGTAAGGTGCAGGGACGAGGCCGTCACAAGGTGCTGAGTGCGTTCCGCTCGTTTCATGGTCGAACCCTGGCCACCTTGGCGGCCACCGGCCAGCCCGAGAAGCACGAACCGTTCCAGCCGCTCCCCGAAGGGTTCATCCACGCCGAGTGGAACAACCTCGAGGCGTTCGAGCAGGCAATCACCCCCGAGGTCGGCACGATCCTGCTCGAGCCGTTACAGGGGGAGGGCGGCGTCAACGAGGCCACGAAAGAGTTCTTCACCGGGGTGCGTGCGCTCTGCGACACCCACAACATCACGCTGATCCTCGACGAGATCCAGACTGGGCTTGGTCGCACCGGCGAGTGGTTTGGCTTCCAGCACTTTGGAATCGAGCCCGACATCGTGACCTTGGCAAAAGCCTTGGGCAACGGGATGCCGATCGGTGCGGTGTGGGCACGAGCCGACGTTGCCTCGGCCTTTACCGGCGGCGACCACGGCAGCACCTTTGCCGGGCAACCGCTCGCGACCGCCGCCGCTCGGGCCACCCTCGACACGATGATCGAAGCCGACATTGCCGCCGTCGCATCCGAAACCGGAGCGAAGCTGTCCGAACTGCTGTTGGCGTTACCCCATGTTGCGTCGGTCCGTGGCCTGGGCATGTTGTTGGCGATCGAACTCGACCAAACCGGCGCCAAGGCGGTCGGTAAGGCAGCCTTTGATGCCGGGTTGATCGTGAACGCGTTGAGCGACACAGCGATCCGTCTGGCACCGCCGCTCAACATTTCGGCCGCCCACCTCGCCGAAGGCGTGGCGATTCTTGGTGATCAGTTGGCCAAACTGACCCCCGAGGGTGAGGTCGGCTGATGCGACACCTCCTCGAGATCGACGATCTCACGCCCGACGAGATGGCCACCGTCTTGTCGATGGCCAAAGCAACGCTCGACCAGCCGGTTCGGCCGCTCGACGGTCTGGGCATGGCGCTGGTGTTCGAGAAGCCATCGGCCCGGACCCGCAACTCGATGGAGATGGCCGTCGTGCAACTGGGCGGCCACCCGATGTACATCCAGGGCTCCGAGGTGGGGCTCGACGTGCGCGAATCGGTCGAGGATGTCACCCGCACCCTGGCCTGTTACCACGCCCTGATCGGGGCCCGGGTCTTCAAGCACTCGTTTGTGGAACGGATGGCGGCGGTGAACGCCGTACCGATCGTCAACATGTTGTCCGACGAGTCGCATCCGCTGCAGGCGCTGGCCGATCTGCTCAGTATCGACCAGATCTTTGGTGGTTTGGCCGGCAAACACATCGCCTATGTGGGCGATGCCAACAACGTCACCCGGTCGCTGGCGCTGGCCGCCGGTATGGCCGGAATGACGATGAGTGTGGGTGCCCCCGGCGGTTACCAGTTCGGCGACGCCGACCTCGACCGGATCCGGGCCACCGGCCTCGAACTGCGGGTGGATGACCGGCCCGAGGAGGCCGTTGAGGGCGCCGACGTCGTGTACACCGACGTGTGGACCTCGATGGGCCAAGAAGAAGAAACCGAGGTACGTAAGCGGGCGTTCGAAGGCTTTGCCGTCACGTCCGAGCTCATGGGCCGCGCCAACCCCGACGCCGTGTTCTTGCATTGTCTTCCCGCCCACCGCGGCGAGGAGGTCACCAGCGAGGTCGTCGATGCGCCGTCGAGTCGGGTGTGGCACCAAGCCGAGAACCGCATGCACGCCGCCCGGGGGCTTATGGCGTGGTTATGCGACGTAAACGGAGGCACCGATGCAGAAGGCAGCTAGGCAACACCGCATCGCCGGGTTGCTCGCCGATCAAGCCGTTACCAGCCAATCCCAGCTCGTCGAATTGCTCGAGGGCCAGGGAGTAAAGGCCACCCAGGCGACCGTGTCGCGCGACCTCGAAGAACTCGGGGCAATCAAAGTGCGGGTGGCGGGTGGCGACACCGTCTACGCCATCCCCGAGCTCCCGCAGCAGCAGGTCGCGCCGAGCGACCACCTCCGCCGGGTACTTGGCGAATGGGTCGTTGAGGTCGAACATTCCCAGAACATCGTGGTGGTGCGGACTCCGCCGGGCACCGCCCATGTGGTGGCGTCGGCTATCGACCGGTCGGCGACGCCCGGCATCCTCGGCACCGTGGCGGGCGACGACACGATGATGGTCATCGCTACCGAAGAAATGGGCGGCAAGAAGCTCGCCCGACAGCTCGCCGAGCTAGCTGATTTGTAAGACTCACCCAGGCTCGAACCAACAGAACACCCTTCACACTCAAGAACTGGACACGCATGGTCTCCAAGAACAACCCCGCCGACATCAACAAGGTCGTGCTGGCCTATAGCGGCGGACTCGATACCTCGGTCATCCTCACCTGGCTGGCCGAAACCTACGACTGCGAGGTCGTGACCTTTACCGCCGACATCGGCCAAGGTGAAGAGGTCGAACCGGCACGCGCCAAGGCGGAAGCCCTTGGCGTGAAAGAGATCTTCATCGAAGATCTCACCGAAGAATTCGTGGCTGACTTTGTGTTCCCGATGTTCCGGGCCAACGCCGTGTACGAAGGCGAGTACCTGCTCGGCACCTCGATCGCTCGGCCCCTTATTTCCAAGCGCTTGGTCGAGATCGCCCGCGAGACCGGCGCCGACGCCGTGAGCCATGGCGCAACCGGTAAGGGCAACGACCAAGTCCGGTTCGAGCTTGGCGCCTACGGCCTTGCCCCCGATATCAAGGTCATTGCTCCGTGGCGCGAGTGGGATCTCAACTCCCGTGACTCGCTGCTCGACTACGCCGAAGCTCGGGGCATCCCGATCGAAGGTAAACGCGGTCAGAAGTCGCCCTACTCGATGGACGCCAACCTGCTGCACATCTCCTATGAGGGTGGCGAGCTCGAGGACCCAATGTTCGAACCGAGCAAGGATATGTGGCAGCTCACCACGGCGCTCGAAGAGGCCCCGGACTTTCCGACCTACATCGAACTCACCTACGAAAAGGGCGACGTCGTGGCCATCGACGGCCAGGCGATGACCCCCGGCCAAGTGCTCACCAAGCTCAACCAACTGGCGGGCGAGAACGGTATTGGCCGACTCGACCTGGTCGAGAACCGGTTCGTCGGCATGAAGAGCCGGGGCTGCTACGAGACGCCGGGCGGCACGGTGTTGTTGAAGGGTCACCGGGCGATCGAGTCGATCACCCTCGACCGCGAGTCGGCTCATCTCAAAGACGAGATCATGCCCAAGTACGCCAAGCTGATCTACAACGGTTTCTGGTTCAGCCCCGAGCGGCTGATGATGCAGTCGATGATCGACAAGTCACAGGAAAACGTGAACGGCATGGTCCGGCTCAAGCTCTACAAGGGCAACGTGATCGTGGTCGGCCGCGAAAGCGACGACTCGCTGTACGACGAGAACATCGTGACCTTCGAGGACGACGGCGGCGCCTACGACCAAACCGACGCCGAAGGCTTCATCCGGCTTAACGCGCTGCGTTTGCGGACCGTCGCTGCCAAGCACGGGCTGCAACCATGACGAATGGTCCCGGCGGCCTCGACGAGACCGCCAACACCCTCTGGCACGGCCGGTTCGCCGGTGGACCTTCGGAGGCGCTGCAAGCGCTCAACGACAGCTTGGGTTTCGACCGGCGCATGTACCAAGAGGACATCGCTGGTTCGCGGGCCCATGTTCGGGGCCTGGCCCGCGTGGGGTTGCTCACCGACGACGAGGCGGCCAACGTGATCGATGCCCTCGACCGAGTTGAGGCTGAGATCACCGACGGATCGTTCGTGTTCGTGGCGAGCGACGAAGACATCCACACCGCGGTCGAGCGTCGGGTCACCGAAATTTCTGGCCCGGCGGGCGCCAAGCTACACACCGGCCGCAGCCGAAACGATCAGGTCGCCACCGATGTCCGCCTGTGGACCCTCGGGGCCATCGACGAGATTTCCGGCCTGATCCACCGCCTCGCTACAACGTTGTTGCACCGCGCCGAAGCGGCCGAGCAGCACTACCTGCCCGGGTATACCCATCTGCAACAGGCGCAACCGGTGCTGGTTGCCCACCACCTGTTGGCTCACGGCTGGGCGCTGCTGCGCGACGCAGACCGGCTCGCCGACGCTCGGGTGCGGGTCGATGTCTCGCCGCTTGGCGCGGGCGCGCTGGCCGGTTCGTCGTTGCCGCTTGATCCCGATGGCGTGGCCGAAGACCTGGGGTTCTCGGCTCGCTTCGAGAACAGTCTCGACGCTGTGTCGGACCGCGACTTTGTCGCCGAGACCCTCTTTGACCTCACCTTGCTCGGCGTGCACCTGTCACGTATCGGCGAGGAGTTTGTGCTGTGGTCGACAGCCGAGTTCGGGTTTGTGACCCTCGATGATGGGTTCTCGACCGGCTCGTCGATGCTTCCCCAAAAGAAGAACCCCGACGTGGCCGAGCTCGCCCGCGGCAAGGCTGGGCGGTTACTGGGCAACCTCACGGGGCTGCTCGCCACGATGAAGAACCTGCCGCTGGCCTACAACAAGGATCTGCAAGAGGACAAAGAACCGCTTTTCGATGCGGTCGACACGATGCGACTCACGCTGTTGGCACTCGACGGCATGATCGATACGGTCACGTTCAACTTCGATGCCATGGCGGCATCGGCCGATTCGCCGTATGCGGCAGCGATCGACCTGGCTGAGTATCTGGTGGCTCGAGGGATGCCGTTCCGCGACAGCCACGCGGTGGTCGGTGGGTTGGTGCGCGATGCCCTCGCCGGCGAAGGTTCGCTCGAAGACCTGGTGGCCAACCACGACGAGCTTGGTCCCGATGCCGCAGCGTTGTTGCGACCGGGAGTTCCGGTAAGGAACCGGACGACACCGGGCAGCGCTGGCCCCGCTCCGGTAGCTGACCAGCTCGAGCGATTCCGTTCCGCGTTGGCGCACCGGCAAGGCTGACCATGACCGAGTACCGCTTTGCCACCGCGGAGGAAACCGTCAGCCTGATCGGCGAACCATCGAGCCTCGACCTGGCGCGTGGTCAGCTCGCCTGGGCGGTCGACGGACTCGCCGGGGCCAAGGACACCACCTTGGCCCTCATCGACGCCCACGACGACGCACTGGTGCGCACGTGTCGTCCCGGCCACCTCACCGGCTCGGCGTTCGTGGTCGATGCCACCGCAACCAAGACACTGGTGTTGTTCCACACCAAGCTGCAGCGCTGGCTCCAGCCCGGTGGCCACGCCGACGGCGACGGCAACATGGCCGCGGTAGCGCTGCGCGAAGCGACCGAGGAAACCGGAATCGAGAACCTCCGGGTTGTCCTGCCGCCGATCGACCTCGACATCCACCGGGTCGATCCGCCCAAAGAGGACGCCCACGATCATCACGACGTGCGTTACCTGGTTTTTGCACCCGCCGACGCCGTGTTGGCTACCAACCACGAGTCGCAGGGCGCTCAGTGGGTAACCGAAGACGAGCTCGATGGTCTCGACATCGACGACGGTCACCGAAGGATGGCGGCCACCGGGTTCGCCGCCGCCCGGAGCTTGCTCGCCGAGTAGGCGACCACGAACCCCCAAGACCTCCCAAACATTCCGGAACTTCACGGACTCTTTCGTCGCGCCCTGGGTTCCCTCTTCATCACAACGAACTGTTCCGGATCCGGCGAACCGCCCGGTCCGGACAAAGACGAAAAGTATGAGGACATCATGAGTAACGAAGTAGACGTAATCGTCATCGGGCTCGGCCCCGCAGGCGAAGCGGTCGGCGGCGACCTTGCCGAAGCCGGCCTCGACGTGGTCGGTATCGAAGGAGGCCTGGTGGGTGGCGAATGCCCGTACTGGGGCTGCGTGCCGAGCAAGATGATCATCCGGGCGGCCAACCTCTTGGCCGAGAGTCGCCGGGTAAACGGCGCGGCCGGCTCGTCGACCACCACCGCTGACTGGGCGCCGGTTGCGGCCCGGATTCGTGCCCAAGCCACCGATAACTGGGACGACACCGTGGCGGTCGACCGATTCGTCGGCAAAGGTGGCACGTTTGTGCGCGGGTACGCCACGATCGTCGGGCCAAAGACGGTCGAAGTGAACGACGAAACCTATGTGGCCCGCCGTGGCATCGTGGTCGCAACCGGCACTCGGGCCGCCGTGCCGCCGGTTCCCGGACTTGCTGACACCCCGTTCTGGACCAACCACGAAATCATGGAGGCGAAGGAACTACCGGAGTCGCTCATCGTGATGGGCGGCGGCCCGATCGGCGCCGAGCTCGCTCAAGCGATCGGCCGCTTTGGGGTTGAGGTATCGGTCATCGAGGGCGCCGAGCGGCTCCTTCCCCGAAACGAACCAGAAGCGGGCGAACTGCTCGCCGAGGTGTTCGCCGCCGAAGGTATCTCGGTACATACCGGCCAGTTCGCCAACCAGGTGTCCTACGCCGACGAACGGTTCAGCGTGACGCTTGCCGACGGCACCGTCGTGCAAGGCGAGAAGCTGCTGGTTGCTGCTGGGCGCCAAACGTTCCTGAAAGAACTGGGTGTCGAAGCTCTCGGGCTCGACGCCGACCTGAAGTTCTTCGATGTCGACGGCAACCAACGGGTCGCCGAGGGGGTCTGGGCGGTCGGCGACATTGCGGGCGACGGCATGTTCACCCACCTCGCCACCCGCCAAGCTGGGGTTGCGGTGGCCGACATCTTGGGCAATGAGGTCGAGCCACTCAACCTCGACGCCCTGTCGGCGGTCACCTTCACCGAACCGGAGGTCGGTGCGGTTGGGCTCACCGAAGCCGAGGCTCGCGACGCGGGTATCTCGGTCGCCGTTGCCTACAAGCCGGTCGGCCACACCGCACGTGGCTGGCTACACGCCCAAGGCAACGAAGGATTCATCAAGATCGTGGTCGACACCGACAACGATGTGGTGGTCGGCGCAACCTCGGCTGGTCCGGTCGGCGGCGAGGTCCTCGGCCTGTTGTCGTTGGCCGTGCACGCCAAGGTCCCGGTAGCCACGCTGCGCTCGATGATCTTCGCCTACCCGACCTTCCACAAAGGCGTCGAGGACGCGTTGAACGAACTCGGGTAGATCAGCGGGTGTTCTACAGGTCGAGCGGAATCGTGCAGGCTTCGCTGTTGACGTTGGAGAAGGCGTCGATTCGTCCCGCAACCGAGCTGCCTTCAACGCGGCTCACTTCAAAGCGGATGTCGCCTTCGGCAACCAGGCGTTCGGCGTGCTTTTCTCGATCGTCGAGGAACAGCTTCCAGTCGCTGATCCACTTGTCGAGCACGACCTCGTCGTGCTCGCTGACGTCGGGGCTGATCTCGACCTCGAGGTCCTTGATCATCTTGTCCAAGATGACGTTGGCATCGGCGACCAGTACCGATCGTTCGGCGGGGGAGTTGGCGGTCGACGCGTTCGGCAGCGCGTCGATTTCCTCCTTGGCGGCCTCGCAGATTCCGTTGGCGACCGCTGCGTATTGTTGGTCGTCGAGGGTGTCGGGGTTGCCGAGCGGCCGCCATGGGCCGAGCGCGTAGATCCAAAAGGCGATCGTGGCTAGCACGACTACGGTGACCGCGATTCGTCCCGCCTTCGACGGCGGGTCGAGGTCATCTGGTCGGGTGTAGCCGCCGTTTGGGTCGCTCGCAGTGAAGGACTGCTCAGGCAAGGCATCGCTCATTGATTGAGTGTGTCCCAGCGGCTCGTGCTGTGCCACGTCGTACGGTCATGGGTCGGCGACCGCTGAACGCGGCCGAAAAGCGCCTTGAGGTAGGCGCCGTGCGCAAAGCCAATGGGATGATCGACCGCGTGGCCCGCCCGTCGTTGGTCGGCCAGGGTGATCCCTTGGGCTGCGGCGGCCGAGGTGACGATGTCGTAGAAGTCGGCGGCCTCGATGCGGCTCGAACACGATGCTTGGAGATACAGGCCGCCTGGTTTGGTCACCGCCAGGCCCAGCTCGGCCAGTTTGCGGTAGGCGTTGGTTGCGGCGCTTATGTCGGACTGTTTCTGCGCGAACGACGGCGGGTCGATGACCACCACGTCGAAACTTCGGCCGGCTTTGGCCATCGAGTGCATGGTGGCGAACGCGTCGGCGCACACGAGTTCGTGGGCGACGCTGGCCGTCTGGGGGTTGCGGGCCATGTTGGCGGCGGCTGCATCGACCGAGGCCTGATTCTGGTCGACGCTCACGACCCGTTGGGCGCCGCCGGCGGCCGCATAGACCGAAAATCCGCCGGTACTCGAGAACACGTCGAGCACATCGCCGGTCGCTTCGTGGCGGATCGCTTGGCGGTTGTCGCGTTGGTCGAGAAAGTGCCCGGTCTTTTGGCCGGCGATGACATCGGCGCCAAAGGCCAGGCCGTTCTCCTGAAAGACTACGGCGTCGGTGAGCGGTGGTCCGAGAACGACTTCGCCGTCGGTGAATTCGTCGCTGACGCGCTCGACCGCCCGGCTGAGCCGGATGACGATGTTGGTGAGCGGCCCAGGGAGTAGTGCGGCGAGTTGATCGGCCAAGGCGACCATGACCGGGCCAAGGTGGGGCAACCATCCGGTGCTGTACACCTTGACGACCAGCACGCCGCTGTACAGGTCGGCGACCAGACCCGGCAGGTTGTCGTTCTCGCCGTGCAAGACCCGGAAACCGGTCGTGGGTGCATCGGTATCCACCGAGGTAAAGAGGCTCATGCGATGCTCGAGGGCGACGCTGATCCGGTGAGCGAAGAACTCGGCGTCGATCGTTTGGGGCTTGCCCTGATGCAAGATCTTTACCCGGATCGGCGAATACGGGTCGTAGAGCCCGATCGCCGCAAACTTGCGCTTGTCGTCAAAGATGACCGCCAGATCGCCGGGCTCGATGTCGTCGATCGCCGGTTCGGAAACGATCGAGTCGTCGTACACCCACGGGTGTCCGGCTCGAATGTGGCGCAGCGCGTCCTTGGTTACCCGGACCGCATGGCGTTGCCCTCGAAAGCTTGGGCAGCGATCGAGGAGTTGTTGGTTGGCTGAAGTGTTGGACACCCGGGCTAGTTACTTTGCCGGGGTGGGTTGACCCAAATCTTGATGGTCGCTCCGGGGTTGGCCTGGCCGCCACCGGGGCGTTGTCGCCAGACCCGTCGACCCTGGCCAGCCTTGACGCCATCGGGCGCCGCCTCGACGACCACCGACACGTTAAACCCGGCGGCCTTGAGGTTCGACGTTGCGGCGTCGACCTTCTGGCCAACGACCGATGGCACATCGTTGAGCACCGACCCGGGGTCGACCGAAACGACGATGGTTACCGTCGAACCTTGCGGTGCTTCAGCGCCGCCAGCGGGGGATTGGCTGAGCACGCGGTTTGGCTGGCGTTGATCGGTGACCTCTTCCAGCACGTTCACGACGAACCCTGCTTCTTGCAACAGGTTGATGCTCGGATTGCGCTTGTTGCCTTCGACGGCGGGCACGATCACCCGCGGTGCCTGGCTGAGTGGCGTGGTTGGCGGACGGGTGGTCGAACTGGCGGGCGGCGCCGCGAATTCGAGGACTTCAAGTCCGTCGTGGGCGGCGGTCATGATCTCCCGCCAGATCTGGGCGGGGTAGGTTCCGCCGAACACCCGAATCGCCGTGTTGGGCGGCACCATGGTGATCTGGCCTTTGGGGAAGCCGACCCACACGGCGGCCGAGTACTGCGGCGTGTAGCCAGCAAATGCCGCGTCGTTGAAGTTCTGGGCGGTACCCGTCTTGCCGGCGGCCGGGCGGCCGATCTTGGCTTCGGTTCCGGTGCCGCCTTCGATAACGCCTCGCAGAATCCAGCTGATCTGGTTGGCCGTGCGGGGCTGAATGGCGAGGTGTGGTTCGGCCCGGTGCTGGTAGATGACCTGACCGTCTTTGTCGAGGATCCGCCGGACGACCACCGGGTCGTTGCGTACGCCTTGGTTGGCGAAGGTGGCGTACACGTTGGCGAGTTCGAGGGTGGTGACGTCTTCGGTGCCAAGCGCCGCGGCGGGCACGGCGGCGATATCGCTCTGGATGCCAAGATCGTGGGCCACGTCGACGAACAACTGCGCTCCGACATCGAGTGCCAGCTTTGCGTACACGGTGTTGACCGATGACCGGGTGGCTTGCACCAACGTGGTGCGTCCGCCACAGCAGCCGCCCTTCACTTTCCACGGGCCACTGTCGGTCTGGAGCACGATATTCGACGGGGAGTCATAACCGCTGGTGGCGGCGATGCCCTTGCGGTCGATGGCGGCGGCCAACGCGATGGGTTTCATCGACGAGCCAGCTTGGCGCCCCTTACCCGTGGCGAGGTTTACCTGAGCGAACTCGCTGTCTTCATCAAAGAAGTCTCGTCCACCAACCATGGCGGCGACTTCGCTGGTACCGACCCGCAAGATGACCGCCGAGCCGCTCGGGCCGTCGGGGTTCGGCAAGATGGCGTTCACCCCGGCTTCGGCCTTCTCTTGCAGATCGAGGTCGATGGTGGTCTCGATACGAAGCTTGTCGCTCTCGAGGGCCTTCAGGCGGTCGCCTTGGGTCGGGTACCGGCCGGCGAGCTGCGGGTCGTCGGTGGTGAGGAACCACTCTTTGACCTCTTCGATGAAGTGCGCGCCCCTGTACTCGACGTCGGCCAACTGCACTCGCTGACGGTTGAGCTTGAGCGGCTCGGAGAACGCGTCCTCAAACTCTTCTTCGGTAATGAACTCGTTGGCCAGCATCCGCGACAGCACCAGTTCGCGTCGCTCGAGCGCTTCGTCTTCGTTGTTGAACGGGTTGAGGCGAGTCGGGCTCTGGATCAGTCCGGCCAAGATCGCTGCTTCGCCGAGGGTGACATCTTCGATGTCTTTGTCGAAGTACGTGGTGGCGGCCGACTGGATACCGAAGGCGTTGGCGCCAAAGAAGATGGTGTTCAGGTAGCCAAGAAGAATGAAGTCCTTCGAGTAGCTCTCTTCGAGCTGGATCGCCAGGTTGATCTCTTCGATCTTGCACTTGGCGCCGCTTGCATCCTTTTCGCCTTCCTCGGTCTTGCAGTTCTCCATCTCCTGCCAGAACGAGTTCTCGACGTACTGCTGGGTGATGGTTGAACCACCCTGGGATACGCCACCGGCCGACACGTTGGTGCGGGCGGCCCGCACGATGCCTTTGAAGTCCCAGCCGTTGTGCTTGTAGAACCGCTCGTCTTCGATTGCCACAACGGCGTTGGTGACGTGTTCGGGGATGTCGTCGATCGAGTCGATAACCTCGCGTTGTTCGGCTACCGGCAAGGTCAAGATGAGGGTGCCGTCGTCGGAGTAGAAGCTCGACGGCTCGCTCAGCGTGGGAATCGGCGGAACGAGCGACTTGGTCTCCCAAGAGCAGCTCGCAGCGACCAGGATCAGGACGATGCCTGACGCAATGGTGCGCAGCGTGGATCGGTGGCGGAGATTCACAGGGTTCATTTTCCTCTGAAACGACAGGAAAGTCACAGCGGGCTCAGAATCTATTTGCGGTGACCAGCAAGTTGGCGGGGAGAGCGGTTGATCAAGAATGCGAAAAGATGTGCACGGTTTTGGTGCTCATAGGCCAGAATCGAAGGTCTATGAGTGCAGAAGCCGCAAGTGATCAGCCTAGGTCCACCACGTCGGGAACCAACGGCACCCCCGCCGGCAGCGGTGCCGCGATCCTCGACGATCTTGAAGCCCGGGGCCTGATCCACAACATCACCGATCGAGCCGACCTGGCCGAACGACTCGATGCGGGCCCCTTGACCCTCTACTGCGGCTTTGACCCCACCGCCGACAGCTTGCACCTGGGAAATCTGTTCCCGCTGTTGCTGTTGAAGCGGTTCCAGCTGTTTGGCCACCGGGTGATCGCCCTGGCGGGTGGCGCGACCGGCATGATCGGCGATCCCGGCGGACGTTCGGCCGAGCGCAACCTGCTCGACTCGGCCACCCTCGACGCCAACCTGGCGGCCGTAAAGGGCCAACTACAGGCCTTTTTGGATTTTGAAGGCCACGACGGCGCAATCGCCGCGACGCTGGTCGATAACCGCGACTGGACCATCGGCATTGGGGTGCTCGACTTTCTACGCGATGTCGGCAAACACGTCACGATCAACACGATGTTGGCGAAGGAATCGATCAAGAACCGGGTCGAAAGCGAGAACGGCATCTCCTACACCGAGTTCAGTTACATGCTGCTCCAGGCCCACGATTACCTCCAGCTCCATCAGAACCATGGTTGCCAATTGCAGGTTGGCGGCAGCGACCAGTGGGGCAACATCACCGCCGGCACCGACCTCATTCGTCGGGTCGAGGGCCAGTCGGTGCATGCGCTCACCTGTCCATTGCTCACCAAGGCCGATGGGTCAAAGTTCGGCAAGAGCGAAGGGGGAGCGGTGTGGCTCGATCCCGAACAGACGCTTCCCTATGAGATGCATCAGTTCCTGCTCAACACCGACGACGAGTCGGTCGACAAGCTCCTCAAGCAGCTAACCGTTCTTCCGGTCGCCGAGATCGAGGCATTGGTGGCCGAGCACACGACCGATCCGAGCCAGCGCCGAGCCCAGCGTGTCTTGGCCGACGAGGTGGTTGGGCTCGTGCACGGCGCCGACGCGGCCACCCAAGCGGGTTTGGCTGGCGAGGCGCTGTTTGGCAAAGGCGACCTGAGTGTCGAGATGCTCGAAGCGCTGCGGGGGATCATTCCCGAAACCACGGTGTCGGGCGACGACTTCGGCGATGGCGCCCTGCTCGTCCTGGCGCAACTGACGGGCCTGGAGTCGAGCAAGGGTAAGGCGACCAACACGTTGAAACAGAACGGATTCTCGGTGAATCGCGAAAAGGTAGCGAGCGCCGACCTTGACCGGTCGGTGTTGTTGGGCGGCCGGTTCATGCTGTTGCAGAAGGGCAAGAAGAACCCGCACCTCGTCGTCGTCGAGTAGTCTGCACCGACAGCACATGTTGTGGGCCGAAAGCCCTGCGTGCTAGCTGAAAGGTATGCAAAAGCGCCTATCCCCCCAGGCCGCGGCGGTTGTCGCGGCCGTGGTGTTGTTCGCCAGCCTCGTCCTGGCGGGCTCGACCACCGGCTCGACCCAGCCCTCGTCCGACGCGGCGGTGCGGGCCGAACCTCAGCTTGGCGCGGCCGACTTCGACACCGCGTCGAGCGCCCTTGATGTCGATCGGTACCTCGGCCCGCGATCGGGGCATCGGCAGGTGTCGCCCGACGATGCCTATGGTGCACGTTTCTTTCGGGTCGAGTGCTCGTTTAGCCACTTTGGGTACGACGATCCGGTAACCGCACCGGGGGCACGGGGTAAGGCGCCGCTGCGGATGTTCTTTGGCAACACCGACACGTCGGCGGCTACTACCTACGACTCGTTGATCGATCGCGGCGCATCGACCTGTAGCGGCGGACCCCTCGACCGCTCGGCGTATGTATTGCCCGCCGTGCTCACCCCCAGCGGCGATGCGGTGGTTCCGTCGTATTTCATCGCCCACTACAACACGGTGCAGTGGCGAGGGGGAGCGGTGCCACCAGTGACGCCGTTTCCGCCCGGGCTCCAACTGTCGGCCGGCGACCGGTACGCGACCCAACCGCAAGACGCTTCGTCGAACCTCCGCTCGATCGAATTCGGTTGCGATATCGGCGAACGGGGCGACGATCAACTTTCGGTCAGCCGGTCGTCAGTAATCCCAAGGTGTGACTCGACGTCGGACGCCTCGTCGAGTCTCAAGATGACTGTCCGCCTCCCGTTTTGTTGGGACGGCACCAACCTCGCAGGCTCCGACGGGGTCGAGCACGTGGTGTATCCGCCCGACACGTTCCATGCTACCGATTGCCCGGCGAGCCATCCGGTGCTGTTGCCATCGATCGAAATGATTGCCTTCCTCGATGTTGGCGCCGGTGCCGACACGAGCTCGTGGTTTTTGTCGACCGACGTTGCGCCGGACGGCGGGCGCTTGGCGGGCGGAACCTCGATGCATGGTGACTGGTGGGGCGGCTGGCACCGAGGGGTCCTCGACCGTTGGGTTGGCGGCTGTTCAAATGTCGCCGACGCGCACTGCGCTCAAGGCTTGCTCGGCGCGTCGGACGACGCTCCAGCGCTACGGCGACTCGAACCAGCCTTTGGCCCGTACCACCCATTTGGCGCCGTGGTCGGCGACCGCCTCCTCGAGTTGTGTCCGGGCAAACGGATCGACCCCGACCACCCCGAGTTGATCGCCTGGTGTGGCCTCGACGGCAAGCCAGCTCAGCGCGCCAACGCCCGAGGCTCGGCGCCGCCTGCGCTGCCCGACGCCGCACCGGCACCCGAGGTTCCCGCCGCACCGGCACCCGATGCCCCGGCCCCGCCCGTCGCGCCGGGGTCGAGTGGTATCGAGGCCTACGACACCGCTTGGGAGATGGCGTACAAGGCAAGCCCTGACGAGGTTGTGGCCTACCTCGACCATCTGGCGTCGGTCGGCTTCGACGGAACGTGGTTTTCACTTCTTCCCTTCGGGGCGGCCTACGACACTGTGGCTCCCGGGCTGAACGAGCCGCTGGCCTACCGTCCATCGCCGGCTACCGATGGGCGGGTCGATCTTTCCGCCAGCTACACCGAGCGGGTGGCGTGGATCCTCGACCAGGCTGCCCAGCGCGAACTACGCGTCGGCGTGGTGGTGGCGTGGGCGCGGGCAAACACGTGCAACAACGCCATGGTGACCGAGGCGAACGGTTCGGCCTTTGGATCGGCAACCGCTCGGGCCTTCGCCGACTCGCCCGCCGTGCGTTACTGGGTGCTCGGCGGCGACATTGCCGAAGCCGATTGCGGGCCACGCCTCGAACGCACCAGCGCCGCGTTGGCTGACGGACTGCGCAGCGGGGGAGCGGACCAGCCCATTGCGTTCCACACCGGTGCCGGCCAGAACAACTACCTCGCGTTCCACGATGCGCCGTGGCTCGACGCCCAAGCGGTGCAGACCGGCCACTGCCAGGACGCCGCGACCATGGGCGCCAAGATCGCCCGTACCGTAGGCCAAGCAACCAAACCGGTGATCCTCGCGGAATCTCGGTACTACCAACTCGCACCGCCATGGCGAGGCTGCTTGCACAATCCGTCCAATCCCGTCGACCACACCGCGATCAGCGACGACGTTTCGGTGGCCGGCGCAGCCGGTGTCGCGGCGATTCTGTACGGAGACGCCCTCCGTTACCAGTGGTGCGAAGATAAAACCAAAATTGTTTCGAGAAACTACAAATGCGACCGCGGCATCGCCGCAACCTTCAATACGCCCGGTGAGCAGGCTTTTCTTCGCTCAATCGACGCGCGGAGAAACTGAGTGGCGCGCCGCAGGTGGTCCGGTACACTGTGACATCGGTCTTTTTCGACGGTCCGGTGCTTGACGCGGGGTTACGTACTGTTAGAGTAACTCCCTCGCCCACCGAGCCGTCAAAAGCTCCGAAGCGAAACGAGCTGCACTAAGCCCGAGAGTTTCTCCCGGCAAGTGCACGGTGCGCAGTGCGCATCACCTGCTCCTTGAAAACGGAATAGTGGACGAAGAAAAGCCAGTGCGGGCATTCGTCGTGAACGAGTTTCACTACGAATGACCCTCATAAGCAATACTTTGAGAAATTCCGGCAATCTCGGTTGTCGGTTTACTCCAAACAATAAATAACGGTCAGACAATTAGTCTGATCCAGGCAAACTCGACTGGTTGAACCGAAAGGTTCTTCTGGTGCACATGATTTCTACTCTGTGAGAATCAAACTTCGGTTTGGTTTCGCATTGTGTGATTTTGACGGAGAGTTTGATCCTGGCTCAGGACGAACGCTGGCGGCGTGCCTAACACATGCAAGTCGAACGAACTCGAACTTCGGTTCATATGAGTGAGTGGCGAACGGGTGAGTAACACGTGAGAAACCTGCCCCGAAGACAGGGACAACCAAGGGAAACTTTGGCTAATACCTGATGTCCTGCTCTGATCGCATGGTCTAAGCAGGAAATGCTCCGGCGCTTTGGGAGGGTCTCGCGGCCTATCAGCTAGTTGGTGAGGTAATGGCTCACCAAGGCATCGACGGGTAGCTGGTCTGAGAGGACGATCAGCCACACTGGGACTGAGACACGGCCCAGACTCCTACGGGAGGCAGCAGTG
>CALHTF010000110.1 GCA_938038815.1 uncultured Acidimicrobiales bacterium
CTGCGAGCCTCGAGCGCCGCCCAATGCTTGGGCACCCCGTCTTGTGGAACCTTCACGACGGCACCGGCGCCATAGGCATACACGTCTGACGTGCGACCTGCCCCAATCTTTGCGCCCAACTCCATGGGGCAAAGGTAACGCCGATTTCCCGAGCAAAAAGGTCGGGCCCACTCGCCTGTTGACACACCGGTTGACCGCTGGGACGATTCTGGCCGTGGCTCATACCCCAACACCTGACACGAAGTGGACGAGCGATGCTCGGTGGACCGGAACCCGCGCCCCGCTCGCCGAGAGCACCGGACTCGACCCGGCTGCGTACACCGACGAAGCGTTCTTCGATCTCGAACAACAACGGGTCTTTGAACGGGCATGGGTCTGTGTAGGGATCGCCGCCGACGTGGCCGAACCAGGGCGTCTCATCACTCGCAAGGTGGGCAATCGCTCGATCATCATCACCCGCGAGAACAACGGAACCCTTCGCGGGTTTCTCAACTCCTGCCGCCATCGCGGCACCGAGCTAGCTTCGGGCGATTGCGATATCGCGAACACGATTCGGTGCCCGTACCACCGATGGGGCTACGGCCTCGACGGCCAGCTGATGTCGACACCGCTGTTCGACGAAGTTCCCCGCACCGACTTCGACAAGGCCGACCATGGCCTGTTCCCGGTTCGGGTCGACACGTGGGGCGTGCTGCTCTTTGCGTGCCTCGACGACCAAACGCCCCCGCTGCTCGACTGGCTCGGCGATCTTCCCGAACGCATGGGCGGTTACGACCTCGAGCAATGGGTGAAGCGCGACGAAGGCGATTTGGGCATCGCGGCCAACTGGAAACTCATCACCGAGAATTTTCAGGAGTACTACCACTTGTCGTGGGTTCACCCCGAGCTTGCGAAGGTATCGAAGGTGGCCGACCACTACCGCTACCAAGGCGCCGGGATGTATTGCGGCCAAACCACCACGCCGGTGTCGCGCGACGACCGCGAAGACTGGTTGGCGCTACCACCGGCCGACGGACTCGACGACTCCGATCAGGTGTCGGCTCGGTTCGCCGCCATCTTCCCCAACGTGATGCTTTCGGTGCTGCCCAACCATGTGTGGGTCATGCGCCTCGACCCGGAGGCGCCGGGCCAAACCACCGAAACGTGGACCCTGCTCTTGCCGCCCTCGACCGGCGAGGTTGGCGACCACGTAGCCGACGTGACGCTGAAGTTCTGGCTCGACGTCAATACCGAAGATGTCGACATCGTCGAACGGGGCCAACGAGGCCTCACGACTGGCGCGGTGGCGGCGGGGCCGTTGTCGCCTCGGTTCGAAGAACCACTTCATCGGTTTCACAACATGCTGGCCGACCACTTCACCCTCGACTCGCTCGCCGACATACCGGTGCCGGCCGGCGACCGGGTGGGCAACACCGAAGATGAATTCGGTGCCGGCACCAACCCGATCCCGGCAGCTATCGATCGACCAACGGGTTAGGCACCCAACGCGGCCTTGATCTCGGCGATGGTTTGTTCTTCGCCGTCGCCTACTTGTTCGCCACCGATGCCGAGGAAGCCCCCCTCCTTGGCGGCGTTTGCGACCGCGGTGGCCACACTCATAACCCATTCGCGGTATTCGCCTGCCTCGCCCGCTTCGGCCTTGGCGGTAAGCAGGTTGTTGACCGCGGTGGCGTCGGCGATCGCCTTAGCTTTCATGTCGTCTTTGGAAGTGATACCTGATTCCTTCAGGCGGGTGAGCTGTTGTTCACGCATCTCCTTGGCCGCTTCCATTGCTTCAGCACGGTCCTCAAAGTGCGGCAGGATCGAGCCGATGATTGCGTTGTCGGGGTAGGTCTGGGCGCCGGCGGCCGCCGTTTTGGCGTTGGCCATCATCTCTTTGACGGTGCCGACCGGACCGTTCTTTGACGAAAAGGCCACGGCCGAGCCAACGATGCTCGGCAACATGGTGAGCATCAACTGCTCGTCATCGCTGAAGCGGCTGGCGGCGCTCGCGACGCCTTCGGGGGTTTCGGGGTTCTCGTTCATTGGGGCTCCTTGGGGGTGTGGGGAATGAGCGATATTCAACACCGATCGTAGTTCAGTGCCCAAGGCGTATTTCTCGTCCGAAGCTGTCACACTCATTCGATGCCTACGCCGACCACCCAGCCCTTTCGCGGGTGGCGCATGGTGGGTTGGGCGACTGCTCTCACCGTCTTGACGGTGCCTGGGCAGACGGTAGGCGTATCTGCCTTTATCGACTACATGATCGACGCGTTGGGGGTGTCGAGATCTGAACTATCCGGTGCGTATCTCGCCGGCACGGTGATCGCCTCGACCGCAATGCCGGCGGTTGGTCGATGGGTCGACCGACGAGGTGTCCGCCAGACCACGATCGCCGTCGGGATGGCCTTTGTGGTGGCCATTACCTTTACCGGGTTCGTGCAGAACCTCGTGATGGCCACGATTGCCTTCATTGGCCTGCGAATGCTTGGCCAAGGTTCGCTGAGCTTGATTGGCCAGACCTCGATCTCGCTGTGGTTCGAAGAAAACCGCGGCCGAGCCTTTGCCATCTCGATGACCATCTCGAGCGGTCTTATGGCGCTGAGTCCGTTGATCATCACCGCGCTCATTCAACAGTTCGGTTGGCGAGAATCCTGGTGGATTCTCGCGGCGTTTATCGCGGTGACCGTACTACCGATCGGGCTGTTTGCGATCGTCGACAGCCCGGCCGCCATTGGCCAAGTACCCGACGGAAACAGCGACGTTGCACCCGAAGACTTTGTGCCCCAAGCCAGCCTGACGGTGTCGGAGGCGCTTCGTTCGCCCGCGTTCTACAGCTTGGCCGGGCTGGGCGCCCTGGCATCGGCGCTCTCGACCGCCCTCACGTTTCACAATGTCTCGGTGATGGGTGCCGGTGGCCTCACCGAAACCGAAGCAGCAGCGGTCTTTCTTCCAATCATGATCGGCACGGTCGGCTCGGCGTTTGTGTTCGGGTGGGTGACCGACCGGGTCCGGGGGCAGGTACTCCTCCCTCTTGTCGCATTCTTCTTCGCCGGTGCATCGCTGCTCGCAATCGTGGTAACTCCCGGCCTCGGCGCGATCTTGTACGGCTTGGTTCTCGGCCTCGCTGGTGGCGGAGTTCGGGCTCTCAACGGAGCGCTATTCCCGAAGTGGTACGGCACCGCACACATCGGAGCGATCCGAGGCGTCGTGCACACCACGACCGTCGCCGCTTCCGCGGTGGGCCCGCTGGCCTTGTCGATCGGTAACGACATCGCCAATGGGTACGGCCCGGCGCTCGTCGTCGCGGCGGCGATCGCTGCGGTGATCGGGTTGGGTTCGGCGGTTGTGCCCGACCCACAGCCTGCGCCTTAGCCGCTAGCCAAAGACCGGAAGGGTTACCTCGTAGAGCTCGCTACCAACCAGGCCTTCGTCGGGGTCGCAGATTCGTCCATCAGACCCGAAGTAGGCGCGGGTCATCGACCGGTTGACCGTGGCAACCCCTTGCCAACCGCGTTCGCCGCACGCGTTGGTGTGGGCGACGTTCACCAGCTGACCATCGTTTGCCAGCTCGACCAACAGCAGCTTGTCGCACGCCCACGAGGTTTCGGTTCCACAGCCATAGGTCGACACCATCACCCAACCGGGTCGGTCGTGGCCGAGACCCGACAGGTGAACACCGACGCCGCCGCCCCCGTCCGCCAGGTCGACGAGTTGGGTCGCGGCGAGGGTCTGCAGGTCGATCGAGACCAACCAACCAGCATCGTCGGTACCGGTCTCGAGGTTGTAGAGAACCAATACGTCGTTGCCGGCGCCATCGAGCGCCAACGCCATCGAGCGCTCACGCGGATGCACGAGGCGCTCGTCGGTGAAGTCGATGTTGTGCACAAAGACCGCAGCGCCATAGGAGGTTATGACGAACTGGCCACTGGCCGAGACCGCCGCGCCACGGAAGTTGTCGAAGGTCGCCTCGTCCTTGACCACGGTCGTACCCAGCACTCGACCGGAGTCGATATCGAGCGCCGCCAACCCAAGGCTGTCGCCTTGTTCATCGAGCACCTCCCAAACATGTCGGTTTCGATCGGCGCTCATGCCCGCCCATGCATTGTGGGTCGTCATCGTGAAAGCACTTGGCCAGATCGCCTGCAGCTCGGAGGTGAAGTCGGCGGCCATCGAGACCTCGCCGGTTCGAACATTGACCTCATCGACCCGTAGGTGACCACGAACCAGTTGGTCGGCGATGATCCGCACAACCTCGGGGTTGGTCGGGTGCCAATGCGGATCGGACCGATCGATAACCGCCACATCGTTGGCCTGCAGTTCGCCAACCTCAGCACCGGTGGCCCGATCGACAACCAACCACCGGTCGCCCCCGATCGAACCCGCCCAGGTAAGCAGCAGTGTTCCATCGGCGTTCTCGACCGCACGGTGCGCGGCGTGAACGGTGTGAAACTCACCCGCCCGCGCATCGGTCAGTCGACGAACCGGGTTGGTGTAGGCCGAGTCGAGGTACGGCTCGAGCACCCCGGGCTTTTGCCAGCTTGGGTCGGCGGGCTGGGAATCGAACCCGGTGACCGGATCGGCGTTGCGAACGACTTGCGTGGTCGGCGGTACCGATCCGTCGTTTGGCACCGTGGTACTCGACCCGTCAGGCGCGACCGTGGTGTCGGGCGTGGTGGCAACCTGCGCCGTGTTGTCTCTCGCCGCCACGTTGTAGGCCACACCGGCCGCTCCGAGCAGAAGAACCAAGGCCAGCACAGCCGGCGACTTTCGGCTGGTCGGCGTAAAGGGCGGCAACGGTCCGTCGAGTTCGGATGCGAGATCGTCGGTCGCCGAACGCAACTCGGTCTCGACGCGGAAGTGAGGATCGGTCATGACGGAGAGTTCTTCTTTGGTCGGGTCGAGTCTGATCCGCCCGGATCAAACCCTTCGAGAGTTTCCGCAAGCGACACCCGGCCCCGCTTGAGGTGGGTCTTCACGGTCTCCTCAGAACATTCGAGGATGGTGGCGATTTCGGCTCGGGGGAGATCGTCCCAGTAGTGCAAGGCAATGGCCTGAGACTGGCGCTGTGGGAGGGCCCGAACCGCCTCCCAAACCTCGAGGCTCCGCTCGGTTGGTGCCACGACGCGATCGGGCTGGCTACCAAAGCGCAACAACGCCTTGGCCTCGGACTTCAGCCGGCGCGACCGCGACACACTCTTGTTCACCATCACCCGACGGACCCAGGCTTCGGGACGGTCGTAGTTGCCGATCTTGCGCCAGTTGCGATGGGCCTCGGTGAGCGCGTCTTGGCACAAATCCTCGGCGACCCCTTGTTGGCCGGTAAGCACAAACGCCAGGCCGAGCAGCTTCTTGTAGTCGCGTTGGTAGTAGTCCTCGAACGATTCGCTGGCTCGCAGCGTGGGGACAGCGCGGGGCGCCGGGACCTCTTCCACTGACGCCATCATCGCATCAGGAACCAAAATATCTGCCACGGAAGTAACTCGTGCCAACGGCTTGCCGCGGGGGACAAACGGGCCCCTGATCAACTTTCGCTCCCTTCTAATGCATTCCGGTCACCGAAAAAATACCTAAAGGGATAGTGGCCTTGGAGAGAAAGTAGGGCTAGGTTGACGAGAAGCTTGTCAAATAAGGCACTCGGTAACGCCGGTGCAAGGAGAAACAACAATGAAGAAAATCACCTTGATCGGTCTTGTCGTGGCGCTTATGGCGCTCTTCGCTGGACCCGCTGCCGCCCAGGACGGCCCAACGGTTACCGCCGATCCAGTCGCCGCCGCTGGCCAGAACGACATCGAAGTAACCGGTGCGGGCTTCAGCCCCGGCATCGCGCTCTTCGTTCTTCCTTGCGCCGACGCAGGTGGCGACATCGATGCGTTCTTGAGCAACGATGACCCCGGTTCGCTTTGTGACACCTCGGCTCTTACCCCGGTAACCGCTGGCGACGACGGTGGCTTCACCGCAACCGTTAGCTACGACGTCCCCGCCGAAGGCCTCGTCTTCGTGGCCGGCGACGCCGCTCAGACCGAAGTTGGCGTGGGCGTCATCACCGTCGGTGACGGTGGCGGCGACGCAGCCGCTGACGACGCAGCTCCCGCTGAAGAGGAAGCCGCTCCGGCCGCTGACCTCGCCAACACGGGCGCCGAGACCGGCGTACTCGTTGGTGTTGGTGTTGCACTGCTCGGCCTCGGCGTCGTGTCGACCCGTGCAGGCCGTCGTCTCGGCGACCGCTAATCCCGGCGTTCTGTAAACCAGAACAACCAAACATCTACCCGCAAACGGGCGAGGGCAACCTCGCCCGTTTGTTCGTTTTCAACCCCGTTGCCCCGGCGCAGTAGCTTCAGCGCTATGGACCAAGCGAAGCTAGACACGTTGTTCGATCTCACCGGCCGCACCGCCATCGTCACCGGCGGCACCCGGGGCATCGGGCGAGCGATCGCCGAGGGGTACATCCTGGCGGGCGCCAACGTGGTGGTGACCAGCCGCAAGGCCGACGCCTGCGAAGAAACCGCAGCCCACCTCAACGCGCTGGCCGATGGCCCTGGCCGGGCGGTCGCCGTTCCGGCACACATGGGCGAGGTCGAAACGGCCGAGATGCTGGTGGCTACAGCGGTCGAGAACTTCGGCGGCATCGACATCATCGTCAACAACGCCGCCAACGCCTTGGCCCAACCCCTTGGTTCGCAAACCCCCGAGGCATGGCAGAAGTCGTTCGAAGTCAACCTTCGTGGGCCTGCCCTGTTGATCCAGGCGGCGCTCCCCCACCTGCAACAAAGCGACCACGCCAGTGTGATCAATGTGTCGAGTGTGGGGGCCTACCTGTTCTCGGGCGGCGTGTCGATGTACGCATCGATGAAGGCTGCACTCTTGTCGCTCACCCGTTCCTACGCCAGCGAGCTTGGCCCGTCGAGCATTCGAGTAAACGCCATCGCGCCCGGCACCGTCGACACCGACATGGTGCGCAACGCCGGAGGTGGCGAATCGATGTCGAGAGGCCAAATCATTAAACGACCAGCCCATGTCGACGAGATGGTTGGTCCAGCGCTGTTTCTCGCCAGCGACGCGTCGAGCTTCGTGACCGGCCAGGCGCTGCTCGCCGACGGCGGGATGTACCCCAACTAACGCGAACGCGGGCGGGGCTGGTGATCAGGCACCGGGACTGATCGAACCCGAGGTTCCATGAATCGCCCGCTGGGCGAGGCGCCACATTGCATCGGGTCCGTCATGGTCGATGTAACAACCCTGCAGGTGCCGACGCCCTTCGCGAGGGTCGAACGATGTCCGCCCATGTAGCAGTCGGTGGTTGTCCATCAACATCAGATCGCCAGCCGCCAGTCGGAACTGCACCTGGTTGGCCGGGTTGTTCATCCGGTCGCGCAACCACTTACGGCCGCGGTAGAACGTGTCGAGCTGATCAGGATCGACCGCATCGACATAGTCGAGCCGATGGGAGAATCGAATCTGGCGGAACCGGCCGACATGGTCGAGCTCGAGGATTCGGGTGCGATTGATCACGACATCGCTCAACATGTCGTAGCGGAACTCGACCGCTGTTTCAGTCAGGGCCCGGTAGGCCTCGGAATCCACGGCCTTTAGCTCCTGCGACGCACCGAAACCATCGACCAGGGTCGACTCGCCACCCGAGGTGTCGTTCTGCAGGCAATGCAGCATCTGGATCGAGGGCACGGGTTTTCGGTACGGGCCATCGGAGTGCGCGTTGAGATGAATCGGCGTGTAGGCGAGATCGGTCGGGTCGGCCTCACTCACCACGTTGAACACCTCGCCAAAGTTGGTGGGGATCAGATTGCCGAGCCGGGTGGCCACCTTACGAATCGTGTCGAGCTCGGTAGGGACGTTTCGCAAAACAAAGAAGCCCAGCGACCAGAACTTCTGCAGCGCATCGGCAATTCCCTCCGTATCGTCGGCCGCGAGCCGCGGCCATTCGACGTACGGGAACGGGTCGAGCGAACTGGTCCAGGCCACTCGATCGGGCAATGCTTCGAGGTCGGGGACCCAACCGAGTTCCAACATCAGGCGTTGGGCCGAGATCGACATTTGGTAGCCATCGGAGAATTCGATTCGGACGACATCGGCATCAGTGATGCAGTTCACCACCTCGAGAGCCAGATCGAGATCGTTGTTGTCGTACAGCCGCTGCAAGTTTGTCGGGTCGAGGGCTCCCTCTTCGGTCGACCGCTCGCGCAGCCACACCGGGTGCAGGGTCGCCGTGTTACTACCAATCGTTACTTGCAGCCGACCGCCACCTTCGACCGATGCCCCCAGACGTTCTCTCATTCCCAGAAATGTACCGCTTCCTGCAGTCTTTCGACAGGGCACCTTTATGCCAGGCGAACTTCCATTTGGGCCAAGAGGAGCAATTTTACGTCGTCGTGAATACGGTGAATCCCGCAAACGGAAACATCTGTTTGAACCACCAGGGAGGGCGGGACACTCCCTTGGCGGGCAGCCGGCCGGTCGAGATCATTCTTGTGATTTCAACCGGCCGCTGCTGTTTTCAGACCGCCCCGCCGAAATCCGGATATACACCGGACGCCATTCGCACTATCGTCAAGGGCGTGGTGAATCTCCTCGACGTGCTGCGACTTACATACCCGATGACCTGACCTCGTTATGAGGGTCATCGGGAACTTGTACGTCCATCAATCGCACGTCTCGAAGGAGCAGCAGTGAGTAACTCACGAAACCATTCAATTCAACAGTCCAGCGGCATGAACTTTGACCGCTATCGCCCATTCGCACCCATCGATCTTCCCGATCGCACCTGGCCCGACCAAGTCATTACCGAAGCACCCCTTTGGTGCTCGGTCGATCTTCGCGACGGAAACCAAGCGCTCATCGAGCCAATGGATCCCGACCGCAAGTGGAAGATGTTCACCAAGCTCGTCGAGATGGGCTTTAAGGAGATCGAGGTTGGGTTCCCGTCGGCCTCAGACACCGACTTCCAATTCGTACGCGAGATCATCGAGCAAGGCGCCATCCCCGACGATGTCACCATCCAGGTGCTCACGCAGGCACGGCAGGAACTCATCGAACGAACCTATGAGTCGATCGACGGTTCGAAGCAGGCCATTGTCCACCTGTACAACTCAACCTCCACGCTTCAGCGCGAGGTGGTGTTCAACCTCGACAAGGCGGGCATCACCAAGATCGCTACCGACGGGGCCACGTTGTGTCGATCGCTCGAGGCCTCGATCCCGAGCGTCGACGTCCGCTATGAGTATTCGCCCGAGTCGTTCACCGGCACCGAGCTTCCGTTCGCCAAAGAGGTGTGCGACGCGGTGGTCGACGTGTTCGAGCCGACCGTCGACAAGAAGGTCATCCTCAATTTGCCCGCCACGGTCGAGATGAGTTCGGCCAATGTGTACGGCGACATGATCGAGTGGATGCACCGCAACCTCAACAAGCGCGAGCTCATCATCTTGAGTCTGCATCCGCACAACGACCGGGGTACCGGTGTGGCCGCCGCCGAATGTGGTGTGATGGCCGGCGCCGATCGGGTCGAGGGCACGCTGTTTGGCAACGGCGAACGTACCGGCAATGTCGATGTGGTGAACCTGGCGATGAACCTCTACAGCCAGGGTGTCGATCCGATGCTCGACATCTCTGACATCAGTGAGATTCGACGGATCGCTGAGCACTGCAACCAGTTGCCCGTGCA
>CALHTF010000111.1 GCA_938038815.1 uncultured Acidimicrobiales bacterium
AGCCATCATGAAACTCGAAAACCAACGCCGCACCGATCGAGCCGTCGTCGAGGGCTACACACGGCAACCACCCACAGAAACCGAAGAGCATGCGGCGCTCGCGTCGCTCCGCGAAGCAATCCTCGACGAACCATGGTGACAACCCCAGACCGAGGGCAGATCTGGTGGGGCGAAATCGAAGCCGTCGGCCGCCGCCCGTTCCTCATCATGACCCGATCCGCCGCGATCCCCGTCCTGGACAGCGTCCTCGCAGCACCAGTCACCCGCACGATCAGAGGCATCCCCACCGAACTACGACTCGGAACCGACGACGGCATGCCCACCGACTGCGTCGCCAGCTTCGACAATCTCAGAGTCGTCCCCAAGGCCTACCTGGTCGACCAGATCTGCGAACTACGGCCGGCCCGGCTCGCCGAAGCATGCGCCGCCGTTCAGGCCGCCATCGACTGCTAGACAAAAACGCTGAGAGCAATGCCTTGCGTAGCCCGTCCACGACCAAGGCCGTTGGGGCGAGGGTGTACTAACGCTTGTGTCGGAGGGGGGAATTGAACCCCCACGCCCTTTCGGGCACAGGCACCTTAAGCCTGCGCGTCTGCCAATTCCGCCACTCCGACGTGGTGACCGGGCAAGCCCGGGGCAAGGGAGAAGCATACCGGTTATTGGGGGCGGTGAGGCCACACCGGAACAATCAAAATTGTCGCTAAACCGAGGTCACGTTGCTGTCCGATAACTGACATATGGCAGAAGCAGGAGTGAATCCCGAGATCCTGGCGAGGACGATGGTGGCGGCAGTGCTCGACACCGCGCCCAACATCGCGGGTCTTATCAATACCGACGGGACAATCATCTGGGCAGGAGGTGCGCTCGAAGAAACGACTGGCTTTACTTTGCCCGATCTTCGAGGGCTGAACATCCGCGAGCTTTTGCACCCCAACGATGCCGACAACGCGGCGGCCATGTTTGTCGAAGCGTTGAAGAACCCGGGCGTTACCGAAGGCCCTCGCCAGTTTCGAATCATCGATGTCGATGGCGAAACCCTGTGGCAGGAAGTCTCCTGTCAGCTGGTGACCAACTCCCCCACCGGCCAACCGGCCATCATGATGTGGGGCCGCGACGTCACCGAAGAACTCCGCACGATCGACGTCAACTCCGGACTGGTCGACGAAACCAGCGGCTTGGCGACCGAGCCGCTCTTTATCGACCGCCTCACCCAGCTGATCGCCTTCGGCGCCGACGAAACCCACCACATCGAAGTGATCCACGTCGACCTAGGGCTCGAATCGCTCATCAAGACCTACGGCCCCCGGGTATCTGAAGTGATCATGCCTCAGATCACCGAGCGCATGAAGAGCGAACTCGACGCCGGCGACACCGCTGGCGTGTTGAGCCCCGGCCAGATCGGGTTCGCCCGACGGGTGAAAAACACCACCAAGAGCGAGAACAACGCCCGGACCTACGCAGCCACCCTCACCGGCAACTACGAGCTCGGCACCCAGATGGTGATGGTCGAGCCTATCGTCGGTATCGCAACCGGCCCATCGAAGATCGCCGGCGATGCCCTGACCCTTATGCACCGGGCCGCCATGGCCGCCGACCGGGCCAAGCGCCGCGGCAAACACTCGGTCGTGTTCAACGACGCCGATTTCGCCAGCGGTTCCGACCAGGTCACCTCCATGCTCAAGAAAGCGGTGGCCGAAGGCCAGCTGCTCCTGCACTACCAGCCCATCGTGCACACCGTTACCCGCCGAGTGGTAGCGATCGAAGCGCTCATCCGTTGGAGCCACCCCGAAAAGGGAATGCTCAACCCGATGGACTTCCTCGATGCTGCCGAACGCAGCGGCATGATCATCCCGTTGGGTGCGTGGGTAGTGAAACAAGCCTGTACCGACCTTCGCCTGCTGCAAGCCAAAGGCTTCCGCGACCTGCACGTGAGCGCCAACGTGTCGCCCACCCAGGTAACCGACAGCCGTTTCAACCAGATGATTTGCAAGGCCATCGGCGAATCCGGCATCGAGGCCGACCGCCTCAACCTCGAACTCACCGAAGGTTCGATGCGCCAAGACGCCAGCGAAGTCGACTCGGCCATGAACAAGATCGCCCAACTCGGCGTCAACGTGACCATCGACGACTTCGGCGTAGCCTCAACCCCCATCCGCCGTCTGCGCTCGCTCGACATCGGTGCGCTCAAACTGCACCGCGACTTCTGCCGCGAACTCGAAGTCGACAACCCCGACATCGGCCCGCTCAAGGCAATGGTGGCTACCGCGTTGGCCCTCGACCTCGACGCCATGGCTATCGGTGTCGAAACCGAAGAGCAGCTCGAGATCCTCAAGTCGCTCGGTTGCCAGTACTCACAGGGGTACCTGTTCTCGCCACCGGTTCCGATCGAAGAGATCCCCGCAATAATCGCCGGGCTCGACAGCACTCCGGTGGTGGCCGAAGCGCCCGAAGCGCCTGCCCAAGCTTCGTAACCAATCCGCCTACTCGGCAGCCAGCAACCACACCTGCTGCGGGTCGAACGCACCAATCGCGGGCAACCGAAGATTCCGAACCGCGCCGGTAACCGATACCGATTGCTCCACGCCGTACAGCGGCACAACCACCGCGTGCTGCAGCACCAGGTCTTCCACCTGCTGGTAGATCATGCGGCGGGTTTCGCCATCGTTCACCGAGCGAGCCGACGACAACAGTTCGTCGACCGCCGGGTCCGAGAACGAGGTCACGTTGTCGACCCCGTCGGTGGCGAACACCGAGCCGAGAAACGCCTCGGCCGAAGGCCAGCTACCCGCAGTACCGAATTGAAACAGAGCCAGCTCGCCGTTGGCCGCCTTTTCGGCAAACGCCGTGGGGGTGTGGGGACGGGCCCGAGCTTCGAGACCCACGTTGGCGAGGTCGCCCACGATCGCCGCTGCCAACGCTTCGGATTCGGCGTCGCTCAGGTGGTCGACATGGATAAGCGGCAGATCGGTTGAGGCAATGCCGCCGAGCAGGGCCGTGGCCGCCTCGGGGTCATATGCACAGTCGCCACAGATCCCGGGCCGCGCCCCCACATAGCCGCTCGGCACGATGGCGTTCGAGGCTTTGGCCGGGTCGACCGATCCGCCCGCCACAAAGCTCGGGTCGATCGCCAAGATGATCGCCTTGCGGATACTCGGATCGGCGAAGGCCGGGTTGGCCAGGTTCATCAAGAACATGGTCGAGTCGATGGCGCCCCGGTCGGTCATACCGCCCGGACCATCGGCCACGTCGAGCAACCCGCGGGCAAAGGTGAGTTCCAAGTGCGCCGGCGTCGGGAACAGTTCGAGGTCGACCTGGTCTAGGTAGCCCGCAAACCGGGGGCTCGGCACCAAGGTCAGTTCGGTGTCGGTTTGGGTATCGATCATGAGCGCACCCGACGTCAGCTGCGGGTCGGTTGTCGAGGTAACGCCAAACAACGGGGCGGCAAGCAACTCGCCGAGCGGAGCGAACGGAGCGGTGAGCTGCGCGGTAACCGTCGCCGCATCGGGAGCGTCGAAGGTTGCCCGAGCCAACTGGACGCCGGCTAACGAACCTGGCCCGAGATCCTGAATCGCTTGTAGCGACGCAACCACGTCGGCCGCGGCGATCGGCGAACCATCGCTGAACGTGGCGGCCGGATCGAGCGCAAAGGTCCACACCAGGCGATCGTCGGTAACCGTCCACGAAGCGGCGAGCGCCGGAACCACGGTGCCGGTGTGATCGACCCGGGTCAGACCGTCGTACAACAGGTCGGCGATAGCTTGTTCGCCGGCCGAGGTTTCGTCGAGGGTCAACGGGGTCGGCACCTGGTCGGCCACCACGCCGAAACGAAGCACCCCACCGCGGTCGCGAAGTTCGGGCGGAATCGTCGCAAACTCGTCGGGAAACGCCAAACCGTCGCTAGGCGGCGGACCCGAGGGCACCGCATCGCCGTTGTCGATGAAGCCACACGCGGTCACCAACAGGGCAAATACCAGTAGCGATAGGAGGAATTGGGCGCGGTTTCGCACCAATGCCTATCGGCAGATCTACCCGTTGTTTAGGCCAAATGGCCCAGATGGTTCTCGGTGAGAGAACCGGCTGCTAGAGCAGCAGCGCCAGGCTCAGGGTCGTGAAGCCAAACATGGTGGCTACCACAATGGTGATCCGGTCGAGGTTCTTCTCTACCGCGGTCGACCCAGCGGCCGCCGAAACGCCGCCACTACCGAACATGTCGGACAAGCCGCCGCCCTTACCGCTGTGCAGGAGCACCAGAACGAGCAAGGCGAGCGAAACGATGATGTGAAAAATCGTAAGGAAGAGCGTCATTGCGGAAGATCTTACTGGTCTAGGGGCGAAATACGACAGCGGGTGCGAGCTTAGCCCGCATCCCGGAACGCAATGATGCGATGGAAGTCGTCGGCCGCCAAACATGCGCCGCCCACCAGGGCGCCGTCGATGTCGGGCTGGCTCATCAACTCGGGGGCGTTACCGGGCTTTACCGAACCGCCGTACTGAATGCGCACCGCATCGGCGGTCTTGTCGTTATAGAGCTCACGAACCTTGTCGCGTACCGACTTACACATCTCTTGGGCGTCTTCGGGGCTAGCGGTCTTGCCGGTGCCGATCGCCCATATGGGCTCGTACGCAATAACCATCTCGGCCACCTGTTCGGCCTTTACGCCTGCCAAGCCAGCAGCTACCTGAGCCGACACCTTGGCAACCGCCTCGTCGGCCTCGCGTTCTTCGAGGGTTTCGCCACACGCCAGGATCGGGGTCATCTCGTTCGCGAGGATGGCCTTGACCTTGTTGTTGACCATCTCATCGGTCTCGCCGAAGATCTGGCGACGCTCGGAGTGGCCGGCAATCACAAAGCTCACGTTGAGCTTGGCCAGCATCGCCGGCGCGATCTCGCCGGTGAAGGCACCCTTTTCTTCCCAGTGGCAATGCTGCGCACCGAGCGAAACGGGGATCTTGTCGGCATCGACCACCGTCTGTACCGAACGAATGTCGGTGAACGGCGGATGGATCGTAATGTCGACCGCTTTCGCGTCGTCCTTGGTGATCAGATACGACAACTGCTGCACCAGCTGGATGGCCTCCAGATGGTTGTTGTGCATCTTCCAGTTACCCGAGATGATCGGCTTGCGATCGGACACTACGTATCTCCTGATTGTCGAAGGGCCGATTCCCGCAGCGCAATGAGGCCCGGGAGGTCACCCTTTTCGATGAGTTCCAATGATGCACCGCCACCGGTCGACACATGGTCGATATCGGTGTCGAGGCCAAACTGTTTGGCGGCTGCGGCACTATCGCCACCGCCCACCACACTAAACCCGCTCGATTCGGCGACGGCCTGCGCAACCGTGCGCGTGCCACCCTCGAAGCGGGGATCTTCAAACACGCCCATGGGGCCGTTCCACAAGATGGTGCGGGCATCCATGATGACGTCGGTAAATTCGGCGGCGGTACCGGGGCCAATGTCGAGGCCCATCCAACCGTCGGGCATATCGTTGCCGACCTGGCGGACCTCTCCGCCAGCCGACGGATCGCCGATCTTGCCACCCGGCCCGAGCGCCGTGTTGTCGTTCGGGAGGTGAATCGTTGCGCCGCTGGCCATCAGCCGTTTGGCGGTATCGATCATGTCTTCTTCGAGCAGCGACGAGCCAACGTTGTGGCCCTTGGCGGCCAAGAACGTGTAGGCCATGCCGCCGCCGATGATGATCGAATCGACCGATTCGAGCAACGCTTCGATCACCGCCAGCTTGTCGCTGACCTTCGAGCCACCGAGGATCGCCACAAACGGGCGTTTGGCGTTGCTCTGCAAACCGCCGAGTACCTCGACCTCCCGGGCGAGGAGTCGACC
>CALHTF010000112.1 GCA_938038815.1 uncultured Acidimicrobiales bacterium
GGTCGGGCGACATCATTGCGTTCCGATGCGCCGACTGCCTCGACCGCTGGGACGTGGAGTTCGCCGAAGAAGACGCCGACGGACGCGGCGACACGCCACCACCTGTGTAGCAAGATCCTTCTAGGACTTCATCAAGAAGGCCGACTCAACCTCACCGAGGAAGAGCGGGAGTTCGCTCGCCAGCTCGGGATGCTCGGCGAGGCCTTTGTCGGAATCGACCAGCTCGAAGGCCACGTCGCGAGCTCGCTCGACCCAGGCCCGGTCGCGGCGCAGCGATGCCAACCGCAGGTCGTTCTGGCCCTTTTGGCGTTCGCCCATGATCGTGCCCTCGCCCCGCAGGTCGAGGTCGACCTCGGCGAGTACGAAACCGTCGGTGGTGCTCACGAGCGCCTCGAGTCGTTCCTCGCCGTCGGAGGAAACCTCATCGGCGAGCAGGTGGCAGTACGACTCGTGCTGGCCACGGCCGACCCGGCCTCGCAACTGATGAAGCTGAGCGATGCCGAACCGGCCGGCGTCGACGATTACCATCACCGTGGCGTTCGGAACATCGACGCCAACCTCGATAACGGTGGTGGCGACCAACACATCGAGGTCGCCCGCCCGGAACCGAGCCATCACCGCTTCCTTTTCGTCCGAGCTCATGCGGCCGTGCAACAGCCCGAGCGATAGTTGGCTGAGTTGGCCGCCCTGCAATTCTTCGTAGACCTCTTCGGCGCTGCGCACCTCGAGCTTTTCGCTCATCTCGATGAGCGGGCACACCACGAAGGTTTGGCGACCGGCGGCTGCCTCGGAGCGGACCTGCTCCCAAACCAATTCTTCGTCGAGGGGGCCCTTTGCCCAGCTGGTCTTGATCGGGGTCCGGCCCGGCGGGAGTTCGTCGAGGACCGATACATCGAGGTCGCCGTAGACCGTCATCGCTGCGGTTCGCGGAATCGGGGTAGCGGTCATGACCAACACGTCGGGCACCAGGCCAGAGGTGTTCTTGTCGCGCAGCGCGGCTCGTTGCTCGACACCGAAGCGGTGCTGTTCGTCGATCACCACGACACCAAGCGACGCAAAGTCGACTTTGTCTTGGATGAGGGCGTGGGTGCCGATGACGATGTCGACCTGGCCAGCGGCCAAATCGGCGAGCACCTTGGTCCGTTCGGCACCGCTGACTCGGTTGGTGAGCAGCTCGACCCGAAGCGGACGGTCACCAAACATGTTCGAGTCGTCGGCCACGCTGAAGTCGCGCAGCAAGTCGGTGACGCCAAGATGGTGTTGTTCGGCGAGCACTTCGGTTGGGGCCATGAGCGCGCCTTGATGTCCGCCCTGCACGGCGACCAGCAGCGCGCTTACCGCCACCAGCGTTTTTCCGGCGCCGACATCGCCTTGGAGTAGCCGGTGCATTGGCTTGGTCGACTGCAGATCCTTGTCGATCTCGTCGATCGCCCGCTGCTGCGCGCCGGTGAGTTCAAAGGGCAGCTGGCGGTGGAACTCCCCTACCAGGCGGCCATCGATCAGGTGCTCGATACCCGCCGACGTGCGCTCGAGGTGCCGTTTGCGTTGCACGAGTTCCAGCTGCACGCGAAGCAGTTCGTCGAAAACCAACCGGTTGCGAGCGGCGACCATGTCCTCTTTGGTTTCGGGGTGGTGGATGTTGTTGAACGCATGGCCCCGAGACACCAGGCCCCAACGACCCAGCACCTCGGCCGGCACCGGATCCGAGAAGCCACGAGGCTCGCACTTCACGAGCGCCAGACCATTCCATCGGCCCAGCTCGGCGGTGCTGACCTTGACCTTCTCGGATTGGGGGTACACGGGCACGAATTTGCCGGTCTGGTCGCCCACCAGGTCGACCCCGGGGCTGCTCATTTGTTTGGTGCCCTTGTAGTCGCTGACCTTCCCGTACACCACCACCGTGGTGCCGGGCTGCAACTGCTTCTCTCGCCAGTGCTGGTTAAAGAACGTGAGCGAAATCTGGCCGGTGGCATCGGACAACGTGGCGGTGATCATGGTCCGCTTGCCTTGCAGCCGCCGACTCGAACACCGCACGACCTCGCCCAAGATGACGCCTTCTTCACCGATCACCAGGTCGGCGATGGTCGTTTGATTCGTCCGGTCGATATAGCGACGCGGGTAGTACGTCAACAGATCGAGAATGGAGCTGATCTCGAGCTTCTTGAGGGCCGCCTTCTTCTTCGGGCCAACCGACGAGATGGTATCGACAGCAAAGCCATCGAGGTCGGCCAAAGTCAGCGGCGGCTTGGGAGAATCGCTCACGGTCCCAACTTAGCGAGCCGTCCTGACACGATGTGGACGACCGGGCCAGGTCTATTCGATACCGATGTAGAACGGATACAGCGGCTGGCCCCCCTCGTGGGCCTCGACCTCAACGTCGGGGTGGTTGGCCTCGACCCATGCTTCGATCGCAACGACGTCGGCTTCGGTTGCGTCGGCGCCGGCAATAAGGGTCATCAGCTCGTGGGTGTCGTCGATCAAATCGGCCAACAACGCCGTCGTGGCCTCGACCGGCGTCGGACCGATCGCCCGGATGCCGCCCGGACCAATGCCGATGAAGTCGCCCGCAACCACCGGGCCGACATCGGTTGCCGACTCGCGGACCGCTTGGGTTACCTCGCCGGCCACCACCGCCGAGGCTGCATCACCCATGTTGGCGACGTTTTCCTCAGCGGTCGCCTCGGGGTCGTACGCCAGTAGCGAAGCGAACCCTTCAGCGACGCTACGCGAGCCAAGAACCCGAACCGTCTTGTCGGACTGCGAATCAACCTGTTCAGCAACCGGGATGATGTTTTTGTTGTTGGGCAACAAGATGACTTCGTCGGCGCCCACCGCCTCGACCGCTTCGAGCAGATCGGCGGTGGAAGGATTCATGGTTTGGCCACCGACGACCACCTTGGCCACACCGAGCGAACGGAAGATACCGACCACGCCGTCGCCTACCGCCACGGCCACAACCGCTGAGGTGCGTCCGTCGGCGGGAACCGACGAGGTACCCATGGCTTCTTGCACCCAAGCGCTCTCTTCGAGTTCTTCGAGGAGGTCGGTGATGCGGATACCGTGCGGGCGGCCAACCGCGATGCCGCATTCGATGGCGGCGCCGATGTCGTCGCAGTGCACGTGGCAGTTCCAGAGGCCGTCGCCGCCAACCACTACGATCGAGTCGCCGATCTCGGCCCAGGCACTCTTGAAACCCTCGATCGAATCGTCGGGAGCATCGAGGAAGAACATGACCTCGTAGCGAAGGTCGGCGATCGACTTCTCGGCGTCGTTTCCCGCGGGCGCCGAACTGATGGCCGACAGATCGAGCACTTCAACAATTGCGGGCTCGGGGATCTCGCGGCCGTCAACGACATGGAGCATCGAGTCGAGGAACAGCACAAACCCGGCGCCACCGGCATCGACAACGCCCGCGTCGGCCAACACCTGCAGCATGGTCGGCGTGCGTTCGAGCGCATCGGCGGCCTGAGTACGGGCGGCATCGATCACCGCAACCACATCGGCGGAATCGGCGGCGACCGCCGCTTCACCGGCTTCGCGCGCCACGGTAAGAATCGTGCCCTCGACCGGGTTCCCCACCGCTCCATACGCCGCGGTCGCTGCGGCACTGAGCGCGGCGGCAAGGCCATGGCCGTCGGGCGCCGAATCGCCGATACTGCCGACGAGCCCCCGCAGGAGCTGGCTCAAGATCACACCCGAGTTGCCCCGGGCGCCCATAAGCGAGCCTTTGGCGATCGCACCACACACATCGTCGAGATCGTCGGTATCACCGAGCGTGTCGAGAGCTTCGACGACCGACGCCAAGGTAAGGGCCATGTTCGTGCCGGTATCGCCATCGGGAACCGGGTACACGTTGAGTGCGTTGATCGAGGCTCGATGCGCTTCGAGAGCGGTCGCAAAGGTCGCCATTGTCTGGCGCATAGTCGCGGCGGTGAGAACTCCCCCATTGGTCACGCCGAGGATCGTAATGACCGAACCGCCTCGGCTAGAACTCCGGTGAGGAGATACTGACTAGACAGGGTGCCCGTTAGGGTAAAACCCGGTTCACGCCCGAGGTGTGTCTGGGCCCGCCCATTCGCTAGAGTGGTCGGCTGTACTCCTTTGCTGTGCACCCACCAGCAATTCCATCCGCGATGAGGTCTAGGTTCAATGTCTGCAATTTGTGAAATCTGTGGCAAGAAGCCCCAGTTCGGCATGAATGTCTCCCACTCGCACCGTCGCACCAAGCGCCGCTGGAACCCAAACATCCAGCAGGTTCGCGCCAAGGTCAACGGCGGCACCAAGCGGGTAAAGGTCTGCACCGGTTGCCTCAAGGCCGGCAAAGTCGAGAAAGCTGTCCGCTAGCCCATGCAGGGTGTTGTGAAGTCCTATGACCCAGGCACCGGCGATGGTGTGGTCATGTGCGATGTGGGCGACTTCGCCGAATACGACCTGGCGGTCAACGCGCTCGAGGGATCGGTCTTTCGTATGTTGCGTCAAGGCCAGCGGGTGAACTTCATCGTCGACGAAGACGGCCGGGCCACCAACCTGGGTCTCGGCTCCGAAGCCGACATGGGTACGCCCACTTAAGCGTTGCCCCCGCTCGCCGGACCTACCTGGCGAAAACCTTCACGGTCAATCGACCGGTTCGGGTTGCGTCGCCGGTGATCCCCGCGCTGACCACGCAGTCGCTCGCTCCTTCGGGGAGCCGAATCGACAAGCGGGCCGGGAGGGCCTTTGGGTCGGCGGTCTGCTTCCACTTGCCGTACTCGTGACAGGCGTACGAAATCGTGATCGGATCGACCGACTCGACGGTCTTCGATTTGATCTTCAGCGTTACTCGGCGAGTCCCATCAGGTACGGCGACGTTCGAAATCATCGCTGGCTCGGCGGCCTTAAAGCGTTCCTTCGCAACCACGGTGCGATCGCCGCGGGCGATAGCCGGAGCCGCCGATGCGAGCAGAAGCCCAGCGGCTAGCAGGACAATCATGACCGCTTTTGGGAGTGTCAACTTCATCGATGTGCTCCTGTTGTCTTGGTTCCATAGGTACCAGCGACCGGTCAGAGGTGCAATCGACAAGCCCCGCCGCATACGCTCGGCCGATGACCCTCGAACAGTTCGCTCTGACCGACCAGGTTGCAATAGTCACGGCTGCGGGCCGGGGCATCGGCGCCGGAATAGCCGTGCAGTTCGCCCAGGCGGGAGCCGATGTCGTGATTGCGGCCCGTACCTCCGAGCAACTGGCCGAGGTGAAGGCCCAGGTCGAATCCGCCGGACAAACCGCCGTGGTGGTGGCCGCCGACCTCGCCGAACCAGGCTTTGGCGAAATCCTGGTGTCGCACGCACTCGAGTCCTTCGGTCGAGTCGACACGGTGGTCAATAACCTTGGAGGCACCATGCCTCGGGCGTTTGGCGACACCAGCCGGGCCAGCTTCGAGCGGGCGCTGGCCTTCAACGTCGGTACGGCCTACGAACTCACGCAAGCAGCGCTCGATCCACTGCTCGTTTCGCCCAACGCATCGGTGATCAACATCGCTTCGGTCGCCGGCATCATGGCGAGCCGGGCGATGAGTTCGTACGGCACCGCCAAGGCGGCGATGATCTCGCTCACCCGCCAACTCGCTCAGGAATTGGCCCCCAAGGTGCGGGTAAACGCGATCGCTCCCGGCTTTATCGAGACCTCGGCCACCGAGATGGTTACCACCAGCCAAGAGATGCGCGATACCGCAATCGCCAACACACCCATGCGCCGCTTTGGCCAACCCGACGACATCGCCAACGCGGCGCTCTACCTCGCCTCCCCCGCCGCAAGCTTTGTTACCGGCGTACTACTGCCTGTTCACGGCGGGGCCGAGAATCCGGTGCTGAACTTCCCTCTCCCCGACCTCTAGGCCCCACCGTCGTCAGCGACCCGAGCGCCTAGGCTCCGAGCATGGATGTTGTTGCACTGCTCAAGGGTCACCGGTCGATTCGCAAGTTCACCGATCAGCCAATCGACGACGAGTTAGCCGAATCGATTATCCGTGCCGGGCTGTCGGCGGCCACGTCGTCGAACCTGCAAGGCACCACCGTGATTCGGGTCCGCAACCCCGAGACTCGAGCTGCCATCGCCGAGTTAGCCGGTGGTCAAACCTATGTCGAGACCGCAGCCGCCTTCTTCGTCTGGTGCGCCGATCTACACCGCAGCGCCGTGGCGTGTGAGATGGCGGGCGGCGAATTTCGCCCCGGAATGACCGAACACTTCGTCATCGCGGCGACCGACTGCGCCATCGCCGCCCAAAGCGCCGTGTGTGCGGCCGAATCGGTTGGCCTCGGCATCTGCTACATCGGCGGCATCCGCAACGACCCGGCAAAGATGACCGAACTACTTGGCCTGCCCGACCAGGTGGCTCCACTGTTTGGCCTGTGCCTCGGCTACCCCGACCAAGACCCAGCCATCAAACCTCGGCTGCCGTTGTCGGTCACGCTGAAGGAAGAGACCTACGACGAGTCGGGCGACGTCGCCGGCATTGAGGCCTACGACGAACAGATGCGGGCGTACTACCACGAGCGCACCAACGGAAAGATCGACCGCACGTGGAGTGCCGACATGTCGGCATTGCTCGGCAAGGAAAGCCGCCCCCACATGCGCGACTACCTCCAAGGCCAAGGCCTCAACAAGAAATAGCGAATCTGAACTTGAGAAAGGCCCGGGCGTAAAAGCGCCCGGGCTTCTCTCGTTTTTGGGCTTGGTGGTGGAGTTACGGAGTAACTCCGTAAGGATCGAGGCCCGCCAGGGTCGAAGACCGGCGCTTACATGACCGCTTTGATGCCGAGGTCGGCGTAGCCATTCTTTTCGTAGTTCTCGGCGAACATGTCGCGCAGCTTGCCGGCTACGACGTCGTAGTCGGCCGGGTCGTCCCAGGTGTTACGAGGGTTGAGAATGTCGTCGGGAACACCAGGGCAGCTGGTCGGCATGGCCAGACCAAAGATCGGGTGTTCCTCGGTCTCGACACCATCGAGGTCGCCGTTAAGCGCCGCATCGAGAAGTGCACGGGTGTACTTGAGCGACATGCGCTCGCCCTTGCCGTACGATCCGCCCGACCAGCCGGTGTTGAGCAACACACAACGGGTCTTGTGCTCGGACATGCGGGTGGCCAGAAGTTCGGCATACACCGAAGCCTTTTGCGACATGAACGGAGCACCGAAGCACGAGCTGAAGGTGGCCTCGGGCTCGGTGATTCCGACCTCGGTACCAGCCAGCTTCGAGGTAAAGCCGGTGACGAAGTGGTACATGACCTCTTCTTCGCTGAGGATCGACACGGGAGGCAACACACCAAACGCATCGGCGGTAAGCAACACGATGGTCTGGGGGTGCGGGCCCTTGGCGCCTTCGGCGACATCGGGGTTGCAGGTCAGCGGATAGGCGAACCGGGTGTTCTCGGTGATCGAGCCGTCGGTGAGGTCGAGATCCTGCGGATCGGTTTCCTGCATGGTCTTGCCCGAAACTGGCGGAACGTTTTCGATCAGGGTGCCCTTCATCGACAACGCGGCGGCGATGACCGGTTCGTTCTCTTTGCTGAGGTCGATCAGCTTGGCGTAGCAACCGTCTTCAAAGTTCGACACACCAGCGTCGGTCCAGACATGCTCGTCATCGCCGATGAGTTCGCGGTTCGGATCGGCCGAGAGGGTGGTCTTGCCGGTGCCCGACAGACCAAAGAGGATGGCGCTGTCGTCGTCTTTGCCAATGTTGGCCGAGCAGTGCATCGACAGCTGGCCTTTGGCGGGCAGCACGTAGTTCATGATGGTGAACATGGTCTTCTTGTTCACGCCGCAGTAGTCGGCGCGGCCAAGTACCAAGCCAACTCGCTTGGCGACATCCATGATCACGGCGCGCTCGGTGAGCGTGCCATCTCGTTCGGGATCGCAACGGAACGAAGGAACGTTGATGAGGGTCCAACCCGACTCGGCGCGATCGCTGTCGTCGCGCACGTTCTTCGGGAACATGATGTTACAGAAGTACGCGTGGGTCGCGTACTCCCCTACAAAGCGGTAGGGCTCGGCGAATTCTGGGTCCCAACCACAGAACACGTCGGTCGAATAGAGGGTGCCGGCCTTGTTGTTGAGGTGGTCGATTACCCGCGGGAGCAACTCGTCGAACTTGGCGGGGTCGAACTTCTGGAAGTCGGGCTTCCACCAGATGGTTTCGTCGACCTCAGGGCGAGCAACGGCGAAGGTGTCCTTGGTCGGGCGGCCGGTGCAGGTCGGGTCGGTGTAGTACACCAGCGGGCCATCGAGGCCCAGGGCGGTCGGCATGGCCTTGTGCTCGTCGTCGGGTCCGTCGGGCCGGATTCGCCCCTTGTCGTTCGCGACCGCCTCTTGAAAGAGTTCGTCCTGGCTCAAGCCGGACTTGATCGTGACTCCGGTGAGTCCGAACTGGGCTGCGAGTTGATCGGCCACTGACATTGGTGGGGCTCCTTGGGGGGCAAGTTGGTTACCACCGGGTAGGCACTAACCATCGACGCTCCGACAAGCGCCTATTTGCTACTTAATCGGAGTTTCTAGGGGAAAAACAAATACTACGAACTGCTAGTTCGTCACACCAGCAACGCCGTCCACCAAGGTAGGTGCCGGATGGGGCCCAGTAAATGAACCGTTCGACCCACCGGCCAAGGACGATTTCGACCGACTTCTCGTGGCACATGCCGTTGCCTTTGGGTATTCCAGCAATAACATGTGGGCGATGAAGACCGGTCGACTCCGATGATCCTTGCTGAACTCCGAGGCCTTATTGCCGTCGTTGTTGTCGGCGTGCTCATCGCCGTGTTGTTCGTTCGTATCTCCGAGTACGGCGAAGAGGAAACGGTGGCCGCCGAAAGCCTTATCGCCACGACTACTAGCTCGACCAGCACCACGAGCACCACCGTTGCTGTACCCCTGGTGTTCGACGCACTCGAGGCAATTGGCGTGCTGTGCGAGTCGGCCAACGAGTATGTCGAGAGCGTCAACTCCGATATCAACTACCCCGGCAAGCTTCCCCAACTCGGTGAAGAGTTTTACGCCAAAGTGGTCGACGTTGTGCCCACCGAGGTTCGCGCCGAGTACGACGCCGCCTACCGGTACTACACCGAGTACAACGACCTGGCCGAACCACACGGCTACGACGGCTTGACGATTCTGCTTAGCGACGGCGGCGAGCGCTGGGGGGCGTTGGTGAACGGAACCCCGCCTGGAATCGACGCCACCAGAGCCAACGTTGCGTTCTTGTGCGAACAGCTCGAACTCCCCGATCCGCCCCTAATGAGCGCCGGTGAATTCGAACGGCTCAGCGATATCGCCAAAGACAGGCGCGGCGACAACTGACAGACTCAAGGTCCATCCACCTCGGAGGACTCTTTGAGCATCGAGCCAGCCCAGCAGGCGAAAGCAACAGCGTTTCGTCGCCTCCACGACCGCGGAACCTTCGTGATGCCGTGCGCTTGGGACGCCGGATCGGCCCGGTTGTTTGAGCAGGCAGGCTTCGCGGCCATCGGCACGACCAGCGGTGGGGTGAACTGGAGCCGAGGCCGGCCCGACTATGTGTATGCCGTCGATGCGTTAACCATGCTCGCCGACTACGAGCCCGTCGCTCGGGCGACCACGCTTCCGGTGAGCGCCGACATGGAAAACGGCTACGGCGAGAACCCGAGTGAAGTCGCCGATGTGATCGTCGCGGCGGTGCGAAACGGGATGATCGGCGCGAGTCTGGAGGATCAATCCAGCGATCCAGGGCCAGGGCTCATCGCCGTTGGCGACGCGGTGGAACGAATAGCCGCTGCCCGGGAGGCCGCCGACTCGCTGCTTGACGACTTCACGATCACGGCTCGGGCAGAGTCGTACTTTGGTGGGGTCGACGATCCGTTCGCCGATGCGGTCGACCGAGCCAACCGGTATGTGGAAGCTGGTGCGAACTGCATATTCATTCCGGGTCCGGCCGACCTTGCGACACTGCAACGTTTGGTCGATGCGGTCGATGCGCCGTTGAGCCTCGGCATCGGGTCGGGAGGGGGCAGCCTCACCGTCGCCGACCTGGCGGCGGTCGGGGTGCGCCGCATCAGCACTGGCGGGTCGCTGCCGAGGGTTCTGCTCGCCGCCGTCGAATCCGCCAGCAAAGAAATGGTCGAGCACGGCAGCTTCACCTTCACCCAAGCCGCAATGCCAGAAGAAACCGCCAACGCCACAATGACAAAACCCTGACTCAGAGTCAGGGTTTTGTTTCCGTGTGCCGACTCAGAGTCATGGTTGGAGTCGTGTCGCCGCGCAGCAAGACCGAGATGAACGCAAAGCCTGATGCCGAAGGCGTGAAGGCGAAGCCGAAACAAAGCAGCAGGGAGTCGTGTCGCCGCGCAACAAGACCGAGATGAACGCAAAGCCCGATGCCGAAGGCGTGAAGGCGAAGCCGAAACAAAGGTAGTTGTGAAGATGTTGTGCGCGACGGCGGATTTTACCCTTGACCGTCTACTCTTTGCTTTATGGCTCTTTGCTTTATGGCCACCCCCCGCCAACGCCAATGGGCCTTTGCCCTGTTTTTCGCAACGTTTGCGCTGTCGGTAACCGTTTTGAGTCTTTCCGATGCGGTTCCCGCGCTCACGAAATCGGTATCAAATGTACTGGTGGCAATCGGTCGCCGAGCCAACAACGTGCTCCCGATCACGGTTGAGCGGGCCGACATTCCGTGGCGATTCGACAAGATTGGCCACGCTGCGGTGTGGGGCGTCGGCATGTTGGGCATGGGTCTTGGTTTGCGGAAGCGGCTCGGGCTGACGACGGTAGCGGTACTAATGGTGGCGGTGAGCTTTAGCTTTGAGCTCCTTCAGGGGATCTTCACCGCTACTCGTTCGGTGTCGCTCGACGATGGCATCAGCAATGTGGCCGGCATCGTGATCGCCACGATAATCGTTGCGATAGTTGGACCGCTCGGTGATCGGCTCATCGCCCGGCAGGCGCGCCAACACCAACTCGCTGCGTAACGAGCGCTCGCGTTTAGGAGTAGTAGGCGGGGTACATGCGATGGCGGCGGCGAATGTTTGCCTCGGCCATCAGGACCACCGCCAGCAATACGACCGGGGCAAGCGGAATTGCCGCCATGCCGAGTACGGCGCTTTCGGTCCAGAGCATGGCGATGACGACGGTCAGCAAGAGTGCACCGATGAACGCCAAGGTCCGGAGTACCGAGAGCAGATGCCGTTCGGAGTATGAACCGTAGGCTGCGGCTCGGGCGGTGTTGCGATGGCGCGCTTCGAGGGCGATGCGGTGACGGTTCGCCGCCGCGAGTTCGCGTTCGAGACCTGCGATGAGGTCTTCGGCATCACGAAGAATTTGTGACTCGTTTGAGTCAGCGCCCACTGAACTACTCCAACAATCGAATGCAGCCGGCCCCTACGAACGGCTACGACGTTGAAGGTACACCTAGGTCGTACGGACGAGAAAACCGGCTGTGGGGAGTGATCACCGGTGCCGCTCGGTTCCGCCGTACAATGGCCGATTGAACCGTATGCTTCGATTCTTCGCACCGCTACTACTTGTGACGACCCTCGCCGGGTCGTGTCAATCGGCGACTCCCGAAGAGACCTACCGCGAGTCGACCTTGCCACCGCAGCGAACCGTGGTCTCGGTTCCGGACTCTCGACGCGCCACGAGCGAGCCCGTGGAGGTTCCCTTTGGCGACCTCACCGTTGAAATCCTCGATCAGTTCCAGCACGACCCGGGCGCCTGGACGCAGGGCTACGCAATGGCCAACGGCCAACTCTTCGAAAGTACCGGCGATTGGGATCTGTCGGATTCGACCCTTCGCGAGATCGACCGAGAAAGTGGTGAGATTCTTCGCAGCGTCGATGTCGGCGAGCCGTTGTTCAGCGAAGGGATCGAGATCGTGGGTGATCAGATCTTCATGATCACCTGGCAAGACAACGTCGCGTTCACCTTCGACCGCGAGACCTTTGCAAAGATCGAAACCTTTTCCTATGCGGGCGAGGGCTGGGGTTTGTGCCTCGACGGTGACCGTTTGGTGATGTCGGATGGATCCGAGACGATCACGTTCCGCAACCCCGAGACCTTTGAGGTGGTCGACACCTTGGAGATCAGCCACCCGGGCAACGACTTCTACCGACTCAACGAGCTTGAGTGCGTCGATGGTTATGCGTTCGCCAACGTGTGGCTGACCGACCTGATCGTGCGGATCGACCTCACGACCGGCGAGGTTGTGTCGACCATCGACGCCTCGATACTGAAGGACGAAATCGGCGGCCGCGGCGACATCCTCAACGGCATTGCGTATGACGAGGCGGCCGACGCCTACCTGCTCACCGGCAAGCAGTGGCCGACCACCTTTGTGGTGAGGTTCGTCGAGCGATGACCCTGGTTCGGGTGTTGGCGGTCGTTGCGCTAGTCGGGTTGTTAGTTCCGGCGGCAATCTATGGGCAGTGGGTGTTTGTGGCGCTCGGCTTGGTCGGCGTGGCCGCCTTCTTGTTGCCGTTCTTCTCGAGGCGCTAGTTGGTCCACATTTCGGCCAGCCCATAGGAATGGCCGGCTGTGTAGCCGCCATCGACCGGCAGCGCGATACCTGTGATGAACGACGCGTCGGCGCTCGCCAAGAACAGCGCGGCGCTTGCAATCTCTTCGGGCTCGCCAAAGCGGCCCAATTTGTGTTGGTCGCGGATCTGATCGGCCCACGGCATGGCATCGACCACCCCATGAAACATCGGTGTTTTGATAAACCCCGGACAGACCGCATTAGCTCGGATGCCGGCACGGCCGTAGTCGTTGGCAAGGTTCTTGGTGAGCAGCACCACTCCGCCCTTGGCGGCGTTGTAGGTGCTGCCGCCTTCACAGCCTTCGAGACCTTCGACGCTGGCGACGGTCACGATGCTGCCCGACTTCTGCTCCATCATGGGACCGAGGGCGTACTTCGCCGACAGCATGGTGCCGGTGAGGTTGATGTCTTGGCCTCGCTGCCATTCCTCAATATCCATCATGTGGAGCGGACCACCAGCGGCGACGCCAGCGGCGGTCACCACCGCATCGAGGCGGCCGTGGTCGGCGACGATCTTGGCCACCACCTCCGCCTGGCGATCGGCGTCTCGCACATCGCACTCGAGGAGTTCGACGCCAGGAAACTCGGTGAGCGGCTCGGACTTCGGGTCGCCGGTGGTGCCCAAGTCGCCGATGTCGCTGCCGACCACCGTGGCGCCTTCGGCGGCGAATCGTTGAGCGCACGCCAGCCCGATACCCGAAGCTGCTCCGGTGATGTGCACTACCTGACCGTCGAGACGACCCACGACTTGCTCCTCTGCTCGAGTTGATTCACCGCAGTCTGGTCGCGGCCGGGCAAGTCGCGCCAGACTCACAACGTGCGAGTTGCAGGAGTCGATGGATACCGAGCGGGCTGGGTGGTGGTCACGACGGGGCTCGACCCATCCTCGACCGCCGAAATCAGACTCGTCGATCACATCGGCCACGTGGTCGCCGAGGTCGCGTCGGGTACGCTGACAGCAGCCGGAGTCGACATGCCGATCGGGCTTGCAAGCGGCACGCTCCGGTCGGCTGATCAGCAGGCCCGCCAACTGTTGGGGCGCCGACGGTCGTCGATGTTCACCTCACCCCCATTCGTAGCGATCGACGCCGAAACCCACGCCGAGGCAACCGCGCTGGCAACCGCCGACACCGGCAAAGGCCTGTCGATGCAAAGCTTCCGACTGTTCCCTCGAATCCGCGAGGTTCGCCAGGCACTCGACCCATCGTTACAACCGGCCTTCGCCGAGGTGCACCCCGAAACCAGCTTCGCCGTGCTTGCGGGCGAACCGCTTGCTCACCCAAAGAAGGATCTGGCCGGCGTGGCCGAACGCTGCGACTTACTCGAACCGCACTTCCCCACTATCCGCATGTTGCTGACCACGTCGTCGCTCCCCGGCGTAGCCGTCGACGACCTACTCGATGCGTACGCTGCCGCCTGGACGGC
>CALHTF010000113.1 GCA_938038815.1 uncultured Acidimicrobiales bacterium
GTTGTTCGAGACGCTCGGTGTTTCGGGCGAGACCGCGGTCGACCTCGGAGCGGGCACTGGCTACCAGTCGATCCCCCTCGCCGAGCTGGGCTTCGAGGTCGTTGCGATCGACTCCTCAGCTGAGATGTTGGCGCAACTTTCCGAACGGGCCGACCGCTTGGCGGTGAAGGTTGTTCGCGACGACATCGCCAATTTCGGTGCCCATGTGCACGCGCCCCCGAACCTCATCGTCTGTATGGGCGACACGCTGTCGCATCTGCCCACCCACGAGTCGGTGGCCGAACTGCTCGCCGCAACGTGGGAGACGTTGGCTGCTGGGGGAGTGCTCGTCTTGAGCTTCCGCGGTGGGGTCGACCTGCCCGAATCGAACGGCCGGTTCCTACCGATTCGCAGCGACGACGACCGGATCTTCACCTGTTTCATCGAAGAGGTCGACGCCGATTACATGCGGGTTCACGACGTGCTCCATACCCGCAGCGACCGCGGCTTCAACCAGCAGGTGTCGAGCTATAACAAACTGCGCCTCGATCCCGACGGCGTCTCCGCGCAACTCGACCAACTGGGGTTCGTCGAGACCCATCGTGAAGACGCCAACGGGTTCGTGACCCTGGCGGTGGCCAAGCCTTAAGCGGTGTTTGAGTCGGCGAGCTTTCCGCTCGTGACGATGACCGCAATCGGTAGGACGGCAAACAATGCCAACCCTCCGACACTGGCCGCAACATCGCCCGAGCTCAGCCCGTCGGTGTTGAACAGGTGGTAGATCACGTGCGGTATGCCCCAGACCATGGCGGCGATCGATGCGGTGATTATCAACTCGCGAGACAACGTGTAGATGGCAGCAACCAGCACGACGAGCAGCGCAAGGTTGAGTGCACCAAAGTCACGGATCATGTGCTCGTTGTGCGGGCCGTCGACCGAGATCCACGACCGACCGAGTCCGGGGAAGTTGTCGTAGAACGATTGCGGCGCGAGCAAAGCCCATACCCCGATCTGCAGGCACGACAGCGCAAGGTAACCAAGGGCGATACGAATCCAACGGCTATGAGTCATAGCCTCACTATGTCACAGAATGGCACGCTGTGCCACAAATACATTCCGTGCCAACTATGACCCGAAATTTTCGCGCTGGGCGGCGTGTTAGACCGTCGAGCGCGATCAGAAATTCAGACTCCCGAGGCGCCGGCCTGCACGGCGACTTCGAATTCGAGCAGGGTTGCGCCCATGCTCACCGGCGGTGGAGCGGGTTGCTCGTCGCCCTCGCTGGCCTCGGGCCGAGCATGGCTGGCTCGAGCACCGTCGCCGTCGCGCCATCCTTCGTAGGACTCTTGGTCGGCCCACCGGGTGTACACGAACCAGCGTTGCTCGGTTTCGCCGGTCGGGCGCAGCAGTTCGAAGCCTTCAAACCCGGCTACGTCTTTGAGGCTGTCCATGCGGGCGGTGAAGCGCTTGACGATCTCGTCGCCGGCTTGGGGCGGGATCTCTAGGGCGTTGATCTTTACGACACTCATGCGAAGTCATCCGTTTCTGGGTCGGGTGTGTCCGAAGCCTCTTTGATCGACTTCATGACGACAAACTTGGGGTTGCTCGACAGGTTCTCTTGATTACCAAAGATGCGCTTGAGCTTGGCGTGATAGCCAAGGTGGCGGTTGCCGACGATCCGTAGTTCGCCGCCGGGCCGCAGCACTCGTTTGGCGTCGACGAACATCTCAAAGGCCGTTACCTCGGCCAGGGCGTGGTCGTCGTGGAAGGGTGGGTTGGCCACCACGATGTCGACCGACTCGTCGTCGAGTGCGGTCGTGCAGTTGCCGACAATGAACGTCGCCGACGCGCCAGGGTGGGTGGTTTCGAAGGTGGTCCGGGCCGACTCGACGGCGAGGTGCGATTGATCGATAAAGGTGAGTGCGGCCAGCGAGCTCGACGCGAGCACGGTGCCGACGATGCCGCTGCCGCAACCGAGGTCGACCACGTCCATCGCCTCCTCGATCGGGGGCAACGACTCGAGCAACACCCGGGTCCCTTGGTCGAGCTTCTCGGCGGAGAACACCCCGGCATGGGAGGTCACCGACGTACCGAACTCGGTGTACTCCTTGGGCCACGGGTTTTCGCCGGGGTCGGATTCGAGGTCGAGCGTGGGAAAGATCAGGCGGGCCTTCTTGCGGGCCAGCGAGGTACGGGTCGGGCCGAGGATCTTCTCGAACAATTCGAGGGTCGACGAGTGGATGTGGCGGGCCATGCCGGCAGCCACCACGGCGGTTCCGGCGTGCGATACCTCTCGAATCTGATGCAGCTGGTGCTCGAGCAGTCCGAGCGACTTCGGCACCTTGAGGATGGCGAGGTCGATGGGGAAGGGGAGTGGTTCGGTGGTGTTCCGGAGCTCGAAATCGGCGTCGGGTGCGTTGGCGGCGAGATTGGCTTCGATGCCAGCCAGCGACAAGAACAAGTCGCTGACCACCGTTGGTTTGTGTTCGGCCAAGCCGAGGGTGAGCGCGCCAAACCCGTCGTTGATCACCACGTTCTTGCCCCGCAGCTCGGGAAGCTCTTGGCCGTTGGTGAGATCGCTGTCGATATCGCCGGCGAGGAAGTGCAGCAAAAACTCATCGGCTGCATCCCAGGCGCGAAGGGCTTCCTTCTCTCGAACCGGGTAGCGCTGCATTGCGAAGTTGCCCTGAGGCACCGTCAATTCGTCCATCGCTCGCAAAGTACCGCGGTCGAACGGTGGGGTCGTCAGCAGGTTTGGGAAAAACCTCCTGGGTTTCTGTCACGAGAGATCTATGGTCGGAGGATGGCTCTCGCCGCTGCCGTCGCCGTTTCTCGACTCCTGCCCGATGCCGCGTCGCTGTCGGCCCGGAGCATCGATTCGCTACTCAGCTACGGGTCGATTCGGTCGGTGGCTTCGGTTGGGTCGATCCGCAGCGTGGGGTCGGCAGGGTCGTTGTGGTCGATCGGGTCAGCCGGTTCGGTGCTCAGCGTTGGCTCGGCCGGATCGGTGCTGAGCATTGGATCGGCTGGTTCGATCCTCTCGGTCGGGTCGGCCGGATGCATCTTGTCGGTCCGAAGTTCCGGCCGAATCCTGTGCGTTGATAACGAACCAATCGTTGACGAGCGTCGGCGAATCGCCACCATTGCGGGCGTGGGGGTTGGGCTGTTCGGGGCTTTGGCCTTGGGTCGAACCGTACAAGCGGTAGCCCGAATTAGATGAACGGGCCGTTTGGGCACACTGAGTCGTAGCCACGCTCAGCCTTGGAGATCCTCTTGTCGCGCTTTGCCTCAAGACGATCAAGTTTTCGCGCAAGCTTGTTCGGTTTGTCACCAAGCCTTTTCGTCCACTTCGTTACCGCCTCACCGTACTTTCGCTCCGCATTGGCCGTAGCTCGGAGTAGGCGATTGTGATGTCGTCCGCCTTCCTCACAGCCCGTCTTCTTTACCGGGACTTCAGCGGTCTGGAACTTCACGCGCGTCGTTTCGGATCGTTGGCCAATGTTGTCTTGTGCAAAAACGTTGGCGGTGTAGGAAGTGTTGGCTTTCAAGCCTGCGAGAGAGCAAGACACGACCGAAGTAAAGGCTCCCCCTGTTGGCTTTACTTCGCAGGTTGAAGCGTGTCCGCCGGAAAGCCAGACCCGATAGAAAACGACGTCGGTGTTGCGGTCGTCGTGACCCCACTGGATGGTTGCTGAACTCTGAGTGATGTTCTTGGCCACAGGGTTCTCCGGCGTCCGAGGCTGTGGTTGCGGTTGTCCAACCTTGAAGCTGGTCGACGACGTTCTGTCGCCAGCGGTGGCGGTGACGCTGAACGTCGCCGGAAATCCACGTTTGATGCGGTTGTCAGGGACATCGATTTCGCATGCGTGTCGGTTGGCGCCGACTGGCTCTGCGTCGCACGAGCCAAACCGGCTCTCGATTACGTAACTCGTTTGGTTCGTGGCGTTGTTTGGCTCGGTGAAATCGACCGACAGGATGAGGTTGCCGCTCTCGGTGGCGCGCCACCGGTACTGGGGATTAGTGGGTTCTGCGAGAGGTTCTACGACCTTGACGCCCACCGTGACTAGTTCAGATTGAAAGAACATGTTGCCAGCGGGCAGGGCGCTTCTCACCGAAGCTTCGTAAGAACCCGGAGCCACGTCGCGGAATGTGCAACTGAGGTCCCTAGAAGGTTCGCACCGTTCAAGACTTTCGCCAGGTCCTTCAAGGAACACGTCGAACCAGCTGTAGTGGCCCTCGGGTGGGTCCCATGAAACGGCAACGTTTGCAGCCTCGCCCGTCCAAACAGTTTCAGCGACGACGTTCATCGGCGGAAGCAGAGGCATCTGGAAAGTGGCCCGACCCTCCCCCGGTTGCGGACCAGGCTCAGTGATCTCGATATTCCAAGGGGTACCCGGGTCAAGCTCGAGATCGCAATGACTTGGTGCTCTAACGCTTACCCCCGGGTTTAGATGAGTACAGACTTCCTTTGGGAACACAGTGTTGTCGCGCCAGGCGGGGGTGATCGACACAAAGAAGCCGTTTCGGCTTCTCTGATCGCCGGACACGGCGGTCCAGTCAATGTGGACCTCAGTGGCAGACAAGATCTCCACTTCGACTTCGATCTTTGTTACCGGCATCGTTGTCGTGGAGGGGATTGGCGTAAGAGCACCATCCAGATCATTCGTTGCGCTGGCGGGGTCGATCGACCAAAAAGACAACGCAACTACGGCTGCGGCAAAGCACAGCAAGACTGTGGACTTGAAGTTGAGGGGCATTTGAGCATTCTGGCTGACGAGGTGGCCAAAACGAAATGGGGATCGGTCCCCTCTTTCAGTACTGTGCGTCGCACGTTTGCAGAGGCCTAGTCAAATCTCTTGGCGGTCGACGATTCGAAGATTGAAACATTGGTTTTACAGTTGATTTGGTCGACCTAGCAAAATGGTTGGAACAATGGTTACATGCTTTGGTTCAGAAACGGCGCACGCGGAACGGCAGTGTTCTGGCGTTCCCCGCGCTGGCATCGGTTGGGTTCGCCGAAGCTGGCCGGGCAGCAACACGTTCTGGGATTGCGGGCCATGCCGTACCACCTTCGATGCGTCGCAGGTAACGCTTCGGTCTGAACATTGAGTCATCGCCGGGAAGACCCGGTACGCCACGTGCCCGGGCGGCCACCGTTTGGTTCGGTCGTTCACAGTCGCCGAACTCGAAGCCGAACGTTGCGGACCGGTCGGCGGACACCCGTCGGTGCATCGGCTCCGCCGCCCCTCATAGGCGCCGCCAAGGATCTTGCTTTGTGGCCTCCCGCGGAGCGAGAAGCTCGGCCCCCATACCGTGATGCCCTCGCGGCATGGGGGCTTGAGTACCTCGACTACGAAGCGCCGATAACGGCGTTGCGGAAGTACTTCTCCAGGCTGTCGAAGACTTCGTTCATCAGTAGTCGAACCTGTTCGTCGTCGTGGTCGACGTGGAGGGCTCGAACCATCGTGTCGAGTCCTGGCGCTTCGGGAGCGTCGAACACGCCGTCTTCAACATCGGCCTCGTGAACGATCTCGGCGATACGCCAAAGGATCGGATCGGCGATTTCGTAGCGCCGCAGCATGGTCTCGAAGGTGACATCGGTGCCGTGGTGGCCAAGGTCGCATCCATACATGTCAAAGGCCGTGGCGTCGTCAGGTACGTCGGCGAGATCGGCCACGTACAGAAACTCAGCGTTGCTATCGACCTTCGACGCGATGAGCCAGGCCGACGCGGCGCGATCGATATGAATGCTCGGACGGGTCGCCCACTTCACTTTGTTGTACCCCCGTTGGTTAGCGACTCGCGATCGCCGACGACCTCGTTGATCGCCACCCGTGCCTTCTCGCCGAGCGGCGCATCGAAGTAGTCGCGTTTGCGAATGTTGCGCCACGTCCGCCGCCAACGCTGTATGGTGCGTCCATCGAAGACTGCGGCGGCTCGAACTTCGTCGAGCAGGGTCTGATACTCGTCGTCGCGTTCGGTCGATAGTTGGCTCCGCAGGACTTTGTCGTCGAGCGAGGCGGTTGGGGAGGCGTTCCACACAACGGCGTCGCCGTCGGCTTCTTTCACGCTCACCGCAACCCATTCCAACTGCTCGGCGTTTCGGTCGGTAAGGGGTAGCGCAACAAGACCATCGCCGATTTGGGCCACCCCAAGACTCCGCAGCTTTCGCCACACGGCGATACGGGGCGTCGACGGGTCACGCGGAATCCGGTAGCTCAGCAGCACCCAGTCGGCGTTCTTTGATGTAACCACGGTTCTATTGTAGCAATCCCGCTCCGGAGGATCGAGTGGGCATCAGGCTCCCAGCAGATTCTGATTGCACTTGAACGGCTCACAGCCGCTCAAGTGCGAAAATTTCGGGGTGAGGCAGTTGCTGTCTGGGCGCTTTGTGAATAACGCCGGTTTCAGCCCGACACGCAATGGTCGGCCGCTACATCGTCGAGCAATGCGTTGCCGTCGGGGTCGCCGCACCCAAAGCGACCGATGCGAGACCACTGAGGAACCGTGCCGGCCCGCTAGATGCAGAACCCGTCGCTGACTCCTCGCCAACAAACTGCTCGGGTGCTGACGTTGCCGACTACCCAACCGAGCGCGTCGTCCGCCACCATTTCAAACCGGATGATTGACGCTGCAATTGCGTCATCGCCGCCTCCGCTGATGCGAAGGTAGCTGACCGGGTCGTCGCCCCACGTGTGAAAGAGAGGGCTGGCCTGCTGTTGAAGCTCATCGTTGCTTACCTGTACTTCGTTGAATCCATCGGCGATTCGTTGTACCAGCTGGAACCCCTCTTGGGCAGCGAACCCGTCGCCAAAGGCAAGCAGCCGCTCGATCTCGGTTCGCTCGAATTCGCCGAGTTCACTCTGATCCCGGGCAACGCCGATCCACTCGTAGCTGGTTGCGAGGTCGAACATCTCCCAGCTGGTATGGCTCACGCCGGTGTTGTCGAACGACTCATACAACCAGGTGCCAGATACCTCGGGAACCAGGCAGCTCTCGAACGGGTAGATATCGCCCTCCGGGCCGGCGAGCGTGCCCGACACGTACCAGCCGGCATCGACAGCATCGAACTGAGAATCGGCGGAGATGAGCCGGTAGCCGCTTTCGCTTACCGTCGAGAGTTCGGTGCCCGGCTGGCCGGTTTCGCTGAGTGGTACCTCGACCCCCATGTCGCCGAATCCCGACCACAACGAAAGTGAGCCGCCGTCGCTGGGTTCAACCCGAAGCCCACCGTGCAAACCGGCGTCTTGCCCATCGATGGCAAAGGATGGACCATCGCACTCTTTGGTGACGGGGGCCTTCGGAGGTTCAGTAGTTGTGGTGGTAGGTGCCGGTTCGGGCTGTGGCTCGGTGGTGGTTGTTGTGGTCGTTGTTTCGACCGGAGCCTCGCTCACCGCTTCGTCAGGTTCGACTGCTGCCGCTTCCTGCTCGAGTCGGAGCCGTTCGATCTCTGCTTGTTGCAGTTCGAGTTCAGCCTGGAGGACCTCGAGCTGGGAGTTGGGGGCGGCGTCCGCTGCGTCGGTCGCATCGGCACCGCAGGCTGACGCAAAGATACTGAATGCTAGGACTGCAATCAGCAGCTTGAACCGCCGGCGTGGGTCGCGGCGAGCAGTGGTTCGTGTAGTGAGAGGCATGATCTTCCCGCTTTTTCGTTGATGGTTTCCTCAATACTGAAGAAACCGTCAACCCGATTCGATGGTGCCCACGGGTGAATCGGCAGGAGATCCTTCGCCCCCGGGCCGGGGGTGTGGGCACTACCAAAACGAACAACACCCCCGCCGAAGCGAGGGTGTTTGTTCAGCGCGCTTGCAGGGACTCGAACCCCGAACCTTCTGATCCGTAATCAGATGCTCTATCCAATTGAGCTACAAGCGCAGATCCGACAGTGTAGACACCCGATCGCTCGGGTACCTACGCGGAATTGGCGGAGAGGGTGGGATTTGAACCCACGAAGAGGTTTTAAACCCCTTACTCCCTTAGCAGGGGAGCGCCTTCAACCTGGCTCGGCCACCTCTCCAGAAGATAGGAGCGTATCGCGACCACCGACGTTTTTCGCCTCCGGCCTTGCGATCCTTGCGAAATCGAAGCGATCAGTGTCGCCCCGAACTAGGTGCCTTAACGGTGGTAGGTTCGCCTCTTGGGCACGTTCAGTGTCCGCAGAACCAAGAGAAGGAATCCCCATGAGTACCCAACCCCTCCAGCAGTGCATCGAAGTAAGCCGCCAGGTCATGGCCAACGTGACCCCCGAACAGATGCAGAACCAGACCCCCTGCGCCTCGTGGGATGTCGCGGGTCTTATCAACCACATGGTCGGCGCCCAGCACTTCTGGGTTGGCCCGCTCAAGGGCGAAGCCCCCAGTGGCGACGAAATGCCCGACTTCGCCGCCGGCGACTGGCAGGGGGCCTTCGACCAGGCTTCGGCGGCCGCACTCGAAGCATTCCAAGCCGAAGGTGCGCTTGAGGGAACCGTCAAGGCTCCATTCGGCGAAATGCCCGGCGCTGCATGGATGGGTCTTGCGATGAACGACACGTTCACCCACGCATGGGACCTCGCCAAGGCAACCGGCCAGGACACCAACCTTGCCCCCGAGCTCGCCCAGGCAATTCTCGCCCAGGCACAGCAGTCGATCCCCGATGCGTTCCGTGGCGACGAAGGTGCCCCCTTTGGTGCGCAGCAAGAATGCGCCGACGGTGCCTGCGCCGCCGACCAGCTTGCCGCCTTCCTTGGTCGTCAGGTCTAAGTCGGTTCGGCCGTGAGGGGCCGCGAACAACGAACGGAACAACACCGGGGCCTCGTGTCCCGGTGTTGTCGTTTTACTCGCCGAGGTCGGGGGCCCAGCTCGATCCGTTGATGTGCGATCCGCCATCGACGAAAAGGGTGTTGCCGGTCATGTATCGGCTGGCTTCGCTGGCGAGGAACACCGCCACTGGCGCAATGTCGGCCTGGGGGTCGCCGATCCGGCCCATCGGGTTCGACGCATCGGCGGCGGCTTCGAGTTCGGGGTGTTCGCCCATCACCCGTCGGAACGCCGCCGATTTTGCCGCCGGGCAGATGATGTTGGCGGTGATGCCGGTGCTGGCCCACTCGCGAGCTGCGGTGCGGGTGGCGCCGCGTAGTGCTTCCTTGGCGCTGTTGTATTCGAGGGTCCCCATGTGGGCGTTCACCCCGTTGAGCGACGCCATGTTGACGATCCGGCCGTAGCCGTTCTCCTTCATGACCGGGTGGGCGGCGATCATCGCCCACAGCGGTCCGTAGAACCCAACGTCCATCCCGGCGGTCATGAGCTCGGGGGTCTTGCGTTCGACCCTGCTGATGCGTCCGCCACCCCAGGCGTTGTTCACCAAGATGTCGAGCGTGCCCCAGCGCTCAACCGCTGCGGCCACCATTGCTTCGACATCGGCTTTGTTCGCCACGTCGGTGCGCACGAAATGCGCGTTATCGCCCAGCTCGTCGACCACTGCTTGGCCGGCCTGTTCATCGATCTCGGCCACGAGAACCTTTGCCCCCTCGGCCACGAACTGGGTGGCAACGCCACGGCCAATGCCGTCGCCCGCTCCGGTGATGATTGCTACTCGGTCCTTCAGCTGCATAAGAACGAACTACCACCGATCGGCCGACGGTCGCCAGAAACGCCGAGTGTTAGTCGTCCTGGGCGAGCAACCGTTCGTAGTCTTCCCACGTGTCGACATCGAGCGGTACGGGGGCATCGACGGCCGCGTGGGCGGTGGTGAACCGCCCTGACTCGAGCAACTTCCACACCGCCTTATCGCCGTGAAGATCGGCCAACGGTCCAAACACCGACCGTGCGAACCAGAATGGATGACCGGTTTCGTCGGTGTAGTCGATCACGGCGATTTCGGCGTTGGTGGCGGCGGTCGCCAAGGCCTCGACTGCGTCCTGCGAAACGTTTGGTTGATCGCCGAGGAACAAGAAGAAGCCCTGCGACTTTGGGTCGATTGCGTCGAGCGCCGAAACGATCGATGACGAGCAGCCGTCGGTGTGGTGCAGGCTGTCGACCACCTCAACCTTCGATAGGTCGACGGTGTCTCGCACCTCGGGTGCGGCTCCGCCGAGGGTCACGATGGTCTGGCCGAAACCGAAACGCAAAACGTTGGCGATCGTGGCGTCGAGCAGTGTTGCGCCCCGAAACTCCAGCAGCTGTTTTGGCTGCCCCAGCCGTCGTGACGAGCCAGCAGCCAGCACCAACGCAGTGATGTTGCTGAGAGCTTCGACAGCCATGGGGCGACTGTAGCGGACTAACATCGGGGGCCGTGTACGGGATTGCGCTCTCGGTAGCGGCCTGTCTTCGTGGGGGAACACGAGTCGACGTGGCCTGGTGTCTCGACCCCGACCGCGCGCCCCGGTTCGACCCCACCGATGCGGTGGCGATCACTCCGGGTGGCGGCCGCCTTGGGTCGTTGCTTGGCGGCGCGATCGATAGTCGCCTGGTCGAACTCTCGCTTCTCGAAGCCACCGAAGGCCGAGTCGTCGAGGTCGAGCTCGACGCGATCGAGTCGCAGGCCATCGGTGTCGACCCGGGGACAACGCTGCGTATCTACTTCGCGCCGGCCGACAGCCTGCCCGAAGACCTCTGGCAACTGCTGCTCGACCGGCAACCGGTCACCATCGACCTCGCGCTCGCCGAAGGCCGGTCAACGGGGAGCAGCTTGGGCGACATACCAACGGTCACCCGGGTAGTTGCCGACGACGATCGCGTGGTGTGCGAATGGTGCCCCACCGCCACCCTGGTCATCTATGGCGGTGGCCCCATGGCTTCGGCACTCGCCCAGGCAGCATCGTTTGTGGGCTGGAATGTCGAGGCCACCGGCAGCACCGAAGCAGCGGTTGCATTGGCCACGTCGTTGTCGGCCATCGACGGATTGGTCGTGATGGGTCATGACACCGAAGGGGTTGGCCGGGTCGTACAAGCAGCCTTGGTATCGAGTGCCGGATACATCGGTTCGATCGGGCCCGACTCACTCCAGCAGGACCGCGGCGACTGGCTTGCCTACCGAGGCGTGACCGACCTTTCACGGGTCCACGGCCCAGCTGGGTTGCCGATGGGCGCCAAATCGCCCGAAGAGGTGGCGATCTCGGTGGTCGCCGAAATGATCGGGGTCAAAAACGTCGGCTCAACCGACTAGCCCCCCGTTTGGTTGGCTCTTCGGTAAGAACTTGGGTGCGGTACACTCACAGTGTCTGGCGTCACACCGAAGGAGCCTGGTGAGTACCTCCGCTGATCAACCCGAAAACGAGCCCACCGGTGTCCTGAGCGACGTCTGGGATAACGCCAACGAAGCCAACGTCGACGCCGATTGCAGCCCCACCAAGGTGTGCCGCAACGCCCGTGAGTTCGGCTTCGAGGGAATCGCCGACCAAGGCGACGATCTCCAAACGTCGTGGCGCAAGCTGCTCGAGCGCGAAGGCAAGCTTTCCACCGACGCCGCTCCGTCTATCCGAGATCTCGTTCTCGGCAATGCCGACGACTGAGCCCTAGTTTGACCGGCTCCGATTTCGAAACGCCGGCCAGCGTCGCCGACCTGCAAGACCAGCTCCGCGGGGTCGGCTATCTCGCCGACCGAGGTCTCGGCACGGCGGGCCTCATCGCCCTTCGCTTGGGCCGCCCACTGTTGCTCGAAGGCGAAGTAGGGGTCGGCAAAACCGAACTCGCGAAGTGCTTGGCCGAGCTCACCGGCCGCCAGCTCATCCGGTTGCAGTGCTACGAGGGCATCGACACCCATCAGGCCCTGTACGAGTGGGATTACGCCCGCCAAATGCTCCACGTTCGGGCCTTGTCCGAGCACGAGCTGGCCGACGCCGATTCGATCGGCGGGCTGTACTCCGAAGAGTTCCTGCTCGAACGACCGCTGCTGCAGGCGGTTCGAGCTGGCAGCAATGCGGTGTTGCTGATCGACGAAATCGATCGGGCCGACGATGAGTTCGAGGCGTTCCTGCTCGAGCTGCTGTCGGACTTTCAGATCACCATCCCCGAGGTCGGCACCATCGCTGCCGAGGGTCGACCGATCGTCATCTTGACCTCCAACCGCACCCGCGAACTCCACGATGCGCTCAAGCGCCGGTGCCTCTACCACTGGATTGGTTACCCAACCGTGGGGGAAGAGGTCGACATCGTTCGAGTACGGGCCCCCGAGGTTTCCGAGACGCTCGCCCAGAAGGTGGTCGACGCCGTGCATCGCCTACGCGACATGGATTTGGCCAAGCCGCCCGGGGTTGCCGAAACGCTCGACTGGGTGGAGTCCCTCGGTGCGATCGGCGCCGACGACCTCGACGGACAGTCGGCCACCGACACCCTCGGTTCGGTCATCAAAGATCGCGACGACCTCGAACTGGTGTCGTCCGATATCGCTCGCGTCGTCCCGAACAGCTGAGCCACTGATCGTGAGTTCTCCCGATCCGGGCATCGTGGAGCGGCTGGTCGAGTTTGCCTCCGCGCTGCGTGAAGCCGGGCTGCCGGTTGGCTCCGACGATGTGTTGGCCTTCTGCGCGGCGGTGGCCGAGCTGAGTCCATCGGACTCTGAAGACGTGTACTGGTGTGGCCGCACCACCCTGGTGAACCGGCGAGATCACATTCCGGTCTACGACGAAGTGTTCCGCACCTTCTTCTTGGCTATGTCGGCCTCCGCGGAACGTAAGAAGACCAAAGAACGCAAGGCTCCTCAGGGCTCCACCGGAACCATCAACGTTCCCGACGCCGAACCGGGCGACCGCGAGTCCGAAGAACCACCACTGATGCTCGGCTTGCAGGCTTCGGCGCTTGAGATCGAACGCACCAAGCGGTTCTCGGCGTGCTCGGAGCCCGAGCTCGCCGCGGTGCGACGCATGATCGCCCAGGTCCGGCTCCAACCGCCCAAGCGCCGCACCCGACGGTTGTGCCCTGACCAATCAGGGAGTCAGCTAGACATCCGGCGCATGGCCCGCAACGCGATGAACCTGAACGACAGCGCACCGGTGTTGCTGCGGGTCGACCGCAAGGAGAAGCCGCGGCCGCTCATCTTGTTGCTCGACATCTCGGGCTCGATGGCCGACCACTCTCGTAACCTGTTGCAGTTCGCGTACTCGATGCGACGCGCCGCGCAGCGGGTCGAGGTGTTCTGTTTCGGCACGAGCCTTACTCGGATCACGCCGTCGCTCGATCGGCGCTCGCCCGATGCCGCTATGAAGCTGGCGTCGGAGAAGGTGGTCGACTGGGACGGCGGCACTCGCATCGGCGACTCGATCGAAACCTTCGTTCGCGACTGGGGTCGCCGGGGCCTCAGCAGAGGCGCCACCGTGATCATTTGCTCCGACGGACTCGACCGAGGCGACCCCGCAACCCTGGCCGACGCCATCGAAAAACTCGAACGCCTCTCGCATCGAATCATCTGGATGAACCCGCTCCACGATGAACAAGGCGGCGTGCCACCCACCCTCGCGATGGCGGTGGTTGGCCCATTCATCGACGAGATCGCGTCGGGCAACAATCTCGAG
>CALHTF010000114.1 GCA_938038815.1 uncultured Acidimicrobiales bacterium
TCGACTCGATGAGCTTCGCCTCGCTGGCCAAGGTAATGAAGTGAGTCGTCTCGAATGGGACGTATCTTTGTACCTGGCGTTAAACGGTGCCCTGCACGACGCGGCGATCGCCGCGTGGGGTGCCAAGGCGGCCTATGACTACTCGCGTCCGATTTCGATGATCCGGTATCTCGCTCAAGAGGGCGATCTGCCGCTCGAAGAGGGGTTGGTCGAAGTCATCACCGCCGAATCATCGGCCGCCGGTGAGCGGCACGAGGAATTGGCGGAGTTCGTTGGCGAGGTCGCGATACGAAGCTGGGCTCGCCCGCCGGTCTTTTTCCCCGAGTCGGTTCGGCCGGTTCGATGGATTCGGGCGGTGGAGTGGATGCCGTACCAGCGCAACACGTTCGTGACCCCTGCGTTCCCGGGTTACGTGTCGGGTCACAGCACCTTCAGCCGGGCTGCCGCTGAGGTGCTGACGTCGATCACTGGCAGCGAGTATTTCCCCGGCGGGGTAGGTAGCCATCTCGCCGCGGCCGGGTCGCTCGAGTTCGACGCTGGTCCCACCACCGATATCGAGTTGCAGTGGGCCACCTACTTCGATGCCGCCGACGAAGCGGGACTGTCGAGGATCTATGGCGGCATCCATGTCGAGGTCGACGACCTGGCCGGCCGGGCCATGGGTTCGACCGTTGGTCGCCAAGCGTGGGAGAAAGCCGCAACCATCATCCTTCCCGGGTGACGCTGGGGGTCGTTTGGTGTTTGGGGTAGGGGTTGGGCGAGGCTGGGGGCATGACCGACACCGCTGATACTGCGTTTGCTGCCCTGTCCGATCTGTCGACCGTCGAGGTGGCGATGGCCGACGAATCCAACGTCTTAATCGTCACGTTGAACCGCCCGGACCGACTCAACGCAATAACCGCCGACATGATGACCGAACTCAACCTGGTGATCGACGCCGTCGATCTTTCGCCCACCTTGCGGTCGGTGATCCTCACCGGGGCAGGGCGAGGGTTTTGCGCGGGTGCCGACCTGCAAGGCAGCGACGCGGTTACGCCGGGCGCCGAAGGCGTGACCCCGACGGTTCGCACGTTTATGTCCCAGGACCAGATCGCCACGGTGAACGAACGGATTCACCGGTCGCGCAAACCCTGGATCGCGGCGGTCAACGGTGCGGCGGTCGGCGGCGGGCTTGCCTTGTCGCTCGCGTGCGACATTCGGTTCGCTACCCCCGACGCCCGATTTGGGGCGGTCTTTATCAAGGTGGGTGTTTCGAACTGCGATATGGGCACCAGCTACTTCCTGCCCCGGCTCATCGGGGCATCGAAGGCGGCCGAACTCATGCTTACCGGCCGGATCATCGACGCCGTCGAGGCGGAGGCGAATGGTTTGGTGGCCGACGTGGTCGAACCCGACCAACTGATGGCCCGGGCCCTCGATACGGCCCGGCTGATTGGCGAGAACCCGCCGTTTGGGACCTGGATGACCAAAGAGACTATGTGGCAGACCATCGACTCGCCGTCGCTGCGCCATGCTCTCGACATCGAAAACCGCACCCAAATCATGTGTACCGGCACCGGCGAACTCAAAGAAGCGATGGCGGCGTTCGTCGAAAAGCGCCCGCCAAACTGGTCGGGTCTCTAACCCAAGTTCTGATCGCGTTTAACCCGCTCTGAGCGGGTTCCACGCGAAAATTTCGGGGGTTTTGGGTGGGGTGCCTACACTCGATGTGTGACTTCTACCGAGACCAACACGCCAGCTGCTGACGGTACCGAAGAGGTATTTGCCGAAGCGGATCCGGCGGCCAAGCTTGAAGCCAAGCGGGTGGCGTTTCCGGCGTTTCCCCACGTAAAGCTCGGTCCGTTTGGCCACCTGGCCGAGGAACGGGCCCGCCTCGACGGGCTCGAGTGGAAGCACTTCACGGCCAAACGGGTCGGTGCCACCCTCGGCGCCGAACTGCACGGCATCGATATCATTGCCGAACTCATCGACGAGCAGTTCGCCGAGGTGCGCGACGCGCTCCACGCCTACAAGGTCATCTTCTTTCGCGACCAAGCGTTCACCCCAGCGAGCCACGTGGCGTTCGCCCGCCGGTTCGGCGACCTCGAAGTGCATCCGTTCATCCCCGGCAACACCGGCGAACCCGAACTGGTGCGGTTCGAAAAAGACGCCAGCACCGGCGGCTACGAAAACGGATGGCACCACGACGTTACCTGGCGTGCGGTTCCGTCGGCCGGCGCAATCCTGCGCGCCGTCAAGGTACCCGAGACCGGTGGCGACACCTTATTCTGCGACATGGCCGCCGCCTACGAAGGCCTCGACGACGAGGTGAAAGACCGCATCGAGAACATGAACGCGGTGCACGACTTCATGTTGGCGTTCGGCGGCCAATTCCCCAAGGACAAGTTCGATGAAGTGCGGGCCAAGTATCCACTGGTGACCCACCCGGTCGTTATCCGCCATCACGCAACCGGTAAGAAGCTTCTGTACGTGAACCGCTTCTTCACCAGTCACCTGGCCGACGCCGACGGCAACGACTTGCGCGACGACGAACATCATCAGCTACTTGGCTACTTGTGCGACCAGGCCAACAATCTCGAGTATCAATGCCGCTTCCAGTGGCGGGCCGACTCGGTGGCGTTCTGGGACAACCGTGCGGTGCAGCACTACGCGGCGAGCGACTATTGGCCCGACACCCGCATCATGGAGCGAGCCAGCATCGTGGGGACTCGACCAGCGCGGTAGGGCGCCCCGGTTGCGGTTACGATGGGGTGAGTTAACGAAACTAACGGTTTTGTTACAACTGCTAACAGCCGTCCTCTAGGGGAGTCCACGTGAAAGACCAAGCTCAGGTCGTCATCATCGGCGGCGGTGTGCACGGCGCATCGTTGCTTTACCACCTCGCCAAAGAAGGCTGGACCGACACGTTGTTGGTCGAAAAGGCCGAACTGACCTCGGGGTCAACCTGGCACGCCGCCGGCCAGATCACCCGCTCGGTCGGCGACTACACCACCGCCGCGTTCCACCACTACGCCATCGACCTCTACGAAGGGCTCGAAGAAGAGACCGGCCAAGGCATCTCGTTTCACCAGCCCGGCGGACTTCGCCTGGCGTTTAACGAACTCGAACTCGACCAGCTCAAGACCCACTTCGGCGCCGGCAAGTACCTGGGTTACCCGATCGAATTGGTGAGCGCCGATGAGGCCCAAGAGATCAACCCGTTCTACGACATGAAGGGGGTGCTGGGCGCGATATGGACCGAGGGCGAAGGCCACGTCGATCCCAGCGGCGTGACCATGGCGTTTGCCAACCACGCCCGCTCGCTCGGTGCCGAGATCAGCCGCCGCAACCGAGTGATCGACGTCAACTTGTTGCCCGACGGGCAGTGGCAGGTAGTGACCGAAAAGGGCACCGTCACGTGTGAGCACGTGGTCGACGCCGCCGGTTGTTACGCCCACCAGGTCGGCGAGTTCTCGAACTTTGCCGTTCCCCAAGCCAACGTGTTGCACCACTACCTGGTGACCGAAGAAGTCCCCGAGTTTGTCGAACGCGGCATCGAAATGCCGGTGATGCGCGACAACCTGGTGGCCGGTTACATCCGCCAGGAACAAACCGCGGGTCTTATCGGCATCTACGAAACCTACGGCGCCGAATCGATCTGGGACGACGGGGTGCCCTGGGACGCCGAGAACCCGCTGTTCCCGGCCGACTACGACAAGATCGCCCCCTGGCTTGAGGTGGCCTTCGAACGAGTGCCGGTGTTGGGCCAGGTTGGTATCAAGCGAGTCATCCACGGTGCGATTACCCACACCACCGACGCCCACATGTTGCTTGGCCCGGCTCCGGGCCTGAAGAACTACTGGCTCAACACCGGGTCGTCGATCGGCCTAGCGTGGGGTCCGGGTGCCGGCCGCGAACTGGCCCGCTGGATCGTGCATGGCGAAACCGAACTCAGCCTTCGTCACTACGATCCGCGTCGTTTCGGCTGGGCCGATCACGAGAACTTCATCCGCCCCAAAGCCATCGAAGACTACGAATGGATGTTCCGGGTGCACCCGCCGGGCGAGGAACGCTTGGCCAACCGGCCGGCCTGGATCTCCGGGCTGTACGACACCCTCGTCGCCAAGCGGGCTATGCACGGCCAGGCCTATGGCTGGGAGCAGCCGAAATGGTTTGTGCCCGAAGATCAGCCACTCGAAGACGCCCACGGCTGGAAGCGCCCCGGTTGGTACGACGCGGTGCGCGAGGAGTCGCGTGCGGTGCGCGAACAGGTCGGCATCTTGGATATGACGGCGTTCACCAAGTTCGATGTCACCGGCCCCGACGCCCGCGACTACCTCAACTACCTCACCACCGGCATTGTGCCCAAGACCATGGGCCGAATGGGTCTGAACTACGTGTTGACTCCCCAGGGTCGGGTCGAAACCGAGGTCACCATCACTCGGCTCGAAGAAGAGCTGTTCTATGTGATCTCGGGCCCGATGGGCCAGGTGCGCGATATCGACTGGTTTAACCAGAACAAGGCCAACCCGGCCGGTGGCGAGTTCGACGTGACGATCACCGACCGCACCACCGAACTCGGTACCATCGCCATCGCTGGCCCCAACGCCCGACCGCTACTCGCCGCGTGCACCGACGCCGACGTGTCCAACGAAGGCCATGGCTTCTTGATGGGCCACGAAATCACGGTGTGTGGTGTCGCAGTTCGGGCCCTGCGAGTTGGTTTCAGCGGATCGCGCGGCTGGGAACTCCATATGGCGATGGACGACATGGTCACCGTGTACGAAGGGCTGTTTGCCGCGAGCGCCGAACACGACCTTGGCTTGACCGACGTTGGGAGCCATGCGCTCAACTCGCTGCGTATGGAGAAGGCCTACCTCACCCGCTTTGAGCTCACCCACGACATTGGGCCGCTGCAGGCCGGTGTCGAGCGCTGGGTTCGCCCGAACAAGGGCGACTTCATCGGCAAGGACGCCCTCGAGCAAGCGCCGACCGGCAACGACTGGCGGCTGGTGTATCTCGATGTCGACGTACCCGACGGACCCGACGCCGCCGATTGCATCGGTGGCGAAGCGGTGCTGCACGACGGCAACGCCGTCGGCCTGACCACCTCGGGTGGCTACGGCTTCACGGTCGAAAAGAGCCTGGCGTTCGCCTACGTTGGCGAAGCGGCCGCCGAGCCAGGCACCAAACTCACCGTGCTGATTCTGGGTGTCGAGCGTGATGCAGTCGTGCTCGCCGACCCGGTCTTTGACCCGGAGAACGAACAGCTGATCGGATAACCATGGCGACGTCGAAGAACAGCTCGGCCCAGCGAAGCAGACTCGACCGGGCGAACATCATGGAACTGGCCGGCGACCTGCTCGATGCCGAGGGTCTCGAAGCGCTCACGCTCAAGGGGCTCGCCGAGAGCGCTGGCGTGACCCAGCCAGCGCTGTATCGACATATCGACTCCCTCGACGACGTCTGGCGCGAACTCGGACTCATCGCTCGAATCGATCTGGCCTCGGCGATGGCCGAAGCCAGTATTGGGCTAAGCGGTGCCGATGCGGTACACGCCGTGGCCCATGCGTGGCGCGACTACGGACGCACCCATCCGGGCAGGTACCGCTCGACCGAACGTTGTCCGGTGTCGGGCGATATCGAACTTGAGGCGGCCGTGGAACGAGTGGTCGACGTGCTCGGTCTGTCGTTGCGCCACTACGAGCTCAACGATTCCGACGTAGCTCACGGTGCTCGGTTGCTCCGCAGCGCACTCCACGGGTTCGTCTCGTTCGAGCTGGGCGACGGCCATCCGCTCACCCCGCCGATCGACGAAACCTTCGACCGGCTCGTCGACCTGTTGTGTTCGGGATTTGCGACCCAGGCCGGTCAGCTGAGCTAGAACAGTCAGATGAAGATCACCCCGGTTGCTGGTGCATTGGGTGCGCGGATCGACGATGTCGATGTGCGCGACCCGAAGCTTGACTTCGATGCGGTCTACCAAGCGTTGCTCGACCACGAAGTCATCTTTTTCCCCGAGGCAAACCTGTCCGAGGACGAACAGATGGCGTTTGGGCGGCAGTTCGGTACCCCCAGCATCTTTCCGGTGGCCCGAATCTTTGGCGCCACCGAACCAAAGATGACGGTGATCGCCGATGGCCCCGAAAGCCGCAATGCGGCCGACCGGTTCCACACCGACGTCACGTGGACAGCCGAGCCGCCAAAGTGCGCGCTGCTTCACATGGAGGTCGTGCCCGAGCGCGGCGGCGACACCCTGTGGTGCTCGGCCACTGCGGCCTACGACGCGCTGAGCGAACCCATGGCGGAACTTTTGTGTTCGCTCGTGGTGGTGCACGACAACGAGGGGTTCATCGAAGGGGTGATGAAGAAGGCAGGCGATACCGCCGACGACCTGGCCGCTGCGCTGCGCCGTGACTATCCGCCGGTCGAACATCCCATGGTTCGTACGCACCCCGAAACCGGCAAGCGGGCCATCATGTACGCCGGTCGGTTTGTTTCCCATGTGAAGAACCTCTCGGCGCCCGAGAGTAAGTCGGTGCTCGACTTTGTCGAGGAGCACATCAAAGAACCGCAGTTTCATTGTCGGTGGGCGTGGACCAAGGGCGATCTCGCGGTGTGGGACGAACGGTCGACCATGCACCGCGCCGCAGCCGACCACTTCCCGCAGGAACGGGTAATCCGGCGCCTCGAAATCGAGGGCGATCGGCCGTTCTTCACCCCCGCATGACCTCGGGCCCCAAAGTCTGGCGCTCGCCCAAGATCGAGGTCCAGCAAAGCCCGCTGGGCGGACGAGGGGTCTTTGCTGTGCAAGAGATTGCGGCGGGCGAGATCGTCGCCGTGAAGGCCGGGCACGTAGTGCAGACCGAGGAGATGGACCGCCTGACCGAAGAGGTGGGCGACTTCGGTCTGCAGATCCACGACGACTTCTTCTTGGCGCCGCGGACCGCCGAGGAAGTCGACGGCATGACGGTGATGATCAACCATTCGTGCGACGCCAACGTTGGCTTCGACGGCCAGGTCACCTACGTTGCGCTGCACCCGATCCCGGTAGGCGAAGAGCTTTGCCACGACTATTCGATGGCCCGCACTGGGGCGTACCGGATGAAGTGCCAGTGCTCGGCCGACGACTGTCGGGGAGTGGTGACCGGAGACGATTGGAAGCTTCCCGAGGTGCAGGCGAAGTACGGCCGGTACTTTCAGCCCCACATCCTCGCTCGTATCGCGAACCAGCTCGACAACCATTAGGCGTTTCGAGTTGCGGCGCCGGGTTGGGTAACGTCCGACCATGGCTGACTCACCCGACCTAACCAGTGCTGATCTAACCGATGCTGACCTAACGAGTGTCGACTTCCACTTCGATGTGTTGTGCCCGTATGCGTACCAGACCGCCAAGTGGATCCGGTCGGTGCGCGACCAGACCGACCTCACCATCAACTGGAAGTTCTTCTCTCTTGAGGAGGTCAACCGGGTCGAGGGGAAGAAGCACCCGTGGGAGCGCGAGTGGAGCTACGGCTGGTCGATCCTGCGGATCGCGGCGCTGCTGCGTCGTTCGTCGATGGACGATGTCGACAGGTGGTACGAGCGCACGGGGCGAGCGCTCCACGAGGAAGGCCTGCGGCCGCACGAGCCCGACGTGGCTCGACACCTTCTTGAGGAACTGGGTATGGACCCGGGCCTCGTCGACCAGGCGATTGGCGACCCGACCACCCACGACGAGGTAAAGGCGGATCACGACCGGGTGATCGCTTCGGGCGGATACGGCGTGCCTACCTTGTTCTTCGGTGATCATTGCCTGTTTGGCCCGGTGCTCATCGACCCGCCAACCGGCGAGGCCGCCCTGCGGCTGTGGAACGCCACGACAGCGTGGGTCGAGTTCCCGCACCTGTACGAGCTCCAGAAGCCCAAGATGGCGGCCGACGAACAAGCCATCGTCGAGACCTTCAAGCCTTATCTTGAGGCCCGAGACTGGATCAGCATCAACCGGGGCACCGAGATTGCCTTCACCGAAGACGGCTTCGAAGCCAAGGGCAAAGTGACCTAGCTAGTCGAGGTCCCTAGTTGAGGCCACAGAAGTTTGCGACTACGGCGTGAGGTGCTGGGCGACGAATCCGCCGGGCGACATGTCCTCGGCTACCGGAAAGTCTTGGTCGCCAATCGTGAAGCCGTTGCGGGCGCCGGTAGTCACGTGATCGATCCGAAAGTCGCCGGCGTCGCAGCGGGTGGCCGGAGTGGCCGAACCAATCGACGTAACCGGTTGGGTTCGACCGGGCGCATCGGAACCTTGAATGAGCACCTCAACGCCGGGGGTCTCGGCGGAGATGACGTCGCCAGCGGCGCTATTGGAGACCATTAGCGTGGTCGATTCCCGCACGTCGGTGGCAAAGACTCGCGATGGTTCAGACTGACCCTCGACGTCGACGTAGAAGCCAAACAGACCGTCGCGCACCTCGAAGTACACCGATCGCTCATCGCTCACCGCAAACGAGTCGCACCGGTGCGCTCCTGTGGATGCCGCCTCACCGCACGAGGCGGTGAGCAGAATCGCGGCGATCGCAAAGGCCGACCGACGGGGGAGCACGGGTGTTACTCGGGGGTTAGCGGCGGGCCGCAAGGCGGCAGCGGAACGCTTGCCAGCGAGTCATTGGTTGCGCCGGGCGAACACCGATGGCTTCGAGGTTGCGATTCACTTCGGCATCGTCGTAGATGCTGAGCGAAAACGCTCTGACGTCGTCCCAGGTGATGTCGGGGCCATCGCCCGCAGCGGCGATGGGCAGGTCCCACATTTCGAGCGGAACGCCGCCGGCCACCAGAGTCCGCAAGTTTTCAGTGGTGGTGGGCTTGAGGGCCAACAGTGAACACGTGGAGCATCGAAACCGGAAGGCGACGGTTTGGTCGGTCCGACAAACTCGGGCGACGACATCGCCGACGGGCACATCACCACACGAGGGACACGTGGCGCGAACCACCACTTCCGGTTGGGCGAGATGCCCAGGCTCGGCTGGCTCGGCGTCAACACTGTCGTCAAGGTAGTCGTCGTCGGCAAAGTAGTCGGAATGGCGTGGCGGCTGGTGGTCCATTGCGTCTCTGCGTCTCCAGGGCTTGGCGGTGGCCTCGTACCCTGCCGACGCACCAAAGACACAGAAAGTCGCGAAGAATCCGGGTGAGCGTTACTCGGTAACCAACTCGATGGCGTACTCGGGGCAGTTGTCGGCGGCGAGTTGCGCCTTTTCTTCGAGTTCGGCCGGGATCTCACCGTCGATTCGCAAGATGGCGTACCCCTCGTCGTCGACATCGAACAGTTCGGGGGCCAGCATGTAGCAGCGGTTATGGCCCTGGCAGGCTTCGCGGTTGTACGTGATCTTCATGGCGTCAGACTAGCGGTTCACGGTGTCGAGATTGATGCGAACCGGTAGCTCCCGGGGGCCGCGGATCTGACCGACCGACCACCGGACCGCATCGGGGTCGCTGAGTTCGAAGTCGGGGATGCGTTCGGTCCACGTGTCGATGGCGACCGCAAGTTCCATACGGGCCAGGTTCGACCCCAAGCACCGGTGGATCCCGAGGCCAAAGGCGCCGTGGCGGTTCTGTTGGCGATCGATGATGAACTTGTCGGCATCATCGAACGCTTCGGGGTCGCGGTTAGCGGCGGGGAAGGGGAGCAGAAGCCAGTCGCCTGCTTTGACCGGGCAACCCCCGAGTTCGTGATCGGTGACGGCGATACGGGCCATGGTCACCGGGGCATAGAACCGCAAGAACTCCTCGATGGCGAACAGCCGAATCTCGGGTTCGTTGGTATAGCGGGCCCGATCTTCGGGGTGGCTGGCCAGATGCCAGAGCGCCGCCCCGATCGAGGACCAGGTGGTGTCGATACCGGCGATAAGGAGCAAGGCGATGGTGCCCCGCACGTGTTCGTCGAGCAGCGGCGTACCTTCGATATCGGCCTGGGTCAGGTGATCGATCAAGTCGCCTTCGCCGGGCGGTTTGGGGTTTGCCCGGTGTTCGGCGATCGCCGCGTCGAGGTACTCGTCGAAGGAACCTCCACCGTCTTCATCGACGGTGTCGGCGCCCGGCGTTTCGATGATCTGATGAATGAAGCGGCGAAACTTGTCGCCGTCGGTCTCGGGCACGCCAAGCATCTTGGCGATGATCCGCACCGGAATGTGCTGGGCGTACTCGGTCGCCGCGTCGGTCAGGTCTGAGCCGCTCGCCAAGATGTCGTCGATCAGACCGTTGCAGCAGTCGCGGGTGTATTGCTCAAGCGCCTTGACCGGCTTGGGCGCAAACGGCTCAAGCAGCAACCGCCGAGCGATCGCATGAAATGGCGGATCGGAGGTGATTGGCGGCGCGAACCCCATCGGAGCGGGGATCTCGGGCTTGTTCTCGGACACCACGACGCCCATCGACGTGTAGTTCTCGGTGTCGTGGGCGATCGCCGACACGGCTTCGTGGGTTACCGGCAACCAGGTGCCGCCAAAGCGTTCGGTATGAGCGACCGGGCACGTCGCTCGTAACTCGTCCCAGATCTCGGGCGCGTTCTGGCCGTAGTCGGGGTGCGTGTGGTCGAAGTCGGTGGCCCAATCGACTACTGGCGGACGTTCGGTGTTGGACATGGTGACGGCACTGTTCGGTTTGACGGTGTGTGGCGGACGGTGTTTGGGAGAGCGGGGGGCGAGCGGCGTGAGCCTACGAGAAGATCATGACGCCGTCGTCGATCTTGCCTTTTCTGAATAGTTTCTTGTCGGCGCTATAGCGCTGGGTGTTGAGCCACGGCGCCCGATCCCCCTGCTTTGGCAGCATCGGCATCATGCGCTGCATATACCCCGACGAGAAGTCGTCGATCCACGGGCGTTTCGGCATGTCGCGGTCGGATTTGCGGAGTCGAGGAGTGGCCTCGGTCGTACCGGTTTCGGTCATGTGGTTGAGAATCCGGCATACGTATTCACACGTGAGATCGGCCCGCAGGGTCCATGAGGCGTTGATGTAGCCAAATGACGACGCCAGGTTCGGCACGTCGGAGTAAGCGAGGCCTTTGTAGGTCCAGGTTTGGGCAAAGTCGACCGGTTCCTCGTCGACCACGAACGACATGTCGCCGAGTGTGACCAACTCGAGGCCGGTCGCGGTGACGATGATGTCGGCATCGAGATGCTCGCCGGAGGTAAGGGCAACCCCGGTTTCGGTGAACCGTTCGATCGTGTCGGTGACCACCGATGCCTTGCCCGACTTGATCGATTCGAACAGATCGCCGTTGGGTACCAGACACAGCCGTTGGTCCCACGGGTTGTAGGTGGGGGTGAAGTGTTCGTCGACCATCTGGTCGCCCAACTCTTCGCGCACCAGTCCCAAAAGGTGATCCTTCACCTTGTCGGGGTCGGTGCGGGTGCGCTTGTAGATCATTTCGCCCCGCGCCGTGTTCTTGCGGCGGGTCAGGTCGTAGGCGACCCGCTCGGGCAGGACCTTGCGCAGGCCAATGGCGATCGGATCGTGGTCGGGAGCGGCGACCATGTAGGTCGGCGACCGCTGCAACATCGTGATGTGCTTGGTGTCGTCGGCCATCGCCGGAACTAGGGTGACCGCCGTTGCGCCCGAGCCGATCACCACCACGTTTTTTTCGGTGTAGTCGAGATCATCGGGCCATTTTTGCGGGTGCACGATCTCGCCGGCGAAGTCACCCGATCCGACAAACTCGGGAGTATGGCCGCCCCGGTAGCTGTAATACCCCGAGCACATAAAGAGGTACTCACACGTCATGGTGGTCGAGTCGCCGGTGTCGGGATGGTCGATGGTGAGCGTCCAACGCGAATCAGTGCTGGTCCACCGTGCCTCGCTCACCTGCGAGTTGTAGCGGATGTGCTCGTCGATGCCGTACTTGCTCGCCGTGTTGCGCACGTACTTGAGAATCGACGGCCCGTCGGCGATCGACTTCGGGTCAGTCCATGGCTCAAAGCTGTACCCCAACGTGTGCATGTCGCTGTCGGAGCGGATGCCCGGGTACCGAAACAGGTCCCACGTGCCGCCGAGGTCGCCGCGGCCTTCAAGGATCGCGTAGGTGCGGTCGGGGCAATAGGTGGTCAGGTGGTAGCCCGCGCCGATTCCTGACAGGCCAGCGCCCACCACCAAGACGTCGAAATGTTCGGGTTCGCTCGCAGAGTGTTCAGCCACGTCGCCGAGCGTAGTGGCGGGCCCCAAAGACTCCCTACTTTCGCTTCTTTCGAACCACCGGCGTTCAGTATCCTTAGAACGTATGACCAGTGATACCTCCGCCGCCCCCACCCCCTCCCACGGATACCGCCTGACCGAGCGCCTCGCCGCCGGCGAGCTCGTGTTACTCGATGGCGGAACCGGCACCGAACTTGAACGAGCGGGCGTTCCGATGCGCGAAGGCGCATGGTGCGGCACGACGGCGTTGGAGTTTGCGGCCGAAACCCAGCGGGTGCACGAGATTCAGATCGAGGCGGGCGCCGAGGTCATCACCGCCAACGCCTATGCGTCGTCGAAGCACCTGCTCGAATCGGTCGATATGGGCCATGAGTTTGCCGCCATCAACGAAGCGGCGGTCAAAAACGCCATCCGGGCCCGCGAGGTCACCGGCACCCAAGAGCGTGTGGCGGTCGCCGGATCGATCTCGACCACCGAGATGTTTGGCGAGAAGCCGCCGATCGATGTGGCGCGAGCCAACTATCTCGAGCAGGCCAAAATTCAGGCCGACTCCGGGGCCGAGCTGATCATGCTCGAAATGATGCGCGACATCGAGCACACCGCAGCGGCGATCGACGGCGTGCTCGCCACCCGCTTGCCGGTATGGGTCGGGTACAGCTGCTTCCTCGCCGGTCCCGAAGACGCCGACGTGGCCGAACCGGGCACCCCGCTGCTGTTCCACCGCCAGCACACCTTGGCCGATGCGCTCGATGCCTTGGCCCCGTACGGTGACCAGATCGGTGCGGTGTCGATCATGCACAGCGAGTCGAACATCATCGATTCGTGTATCGATGTGCTCGACGACCACTGGCATGGCCCGGTTGGGGTGTACGCCCAAACCGGCACCTTCAACCCGCCGAACTGGGTGTTCATCGACACCATTACGCCGGCCGACTACACGACCGCTTGTCAACGATGGGTCGAACGAGGCGTGCAGCTGATCGGCGGATGCTGCGGGATTGGCCCCGAACACATCACCGACCTCGCCGCCAACCTGTCCGGGTAACCGCTGCTGGTTGCGGTTAGCTCTCGGCGCACTCCGGGTGAAGTTCGAGGGCCAGGTCGGGCAAGGTCTGAATGCGTTCGTCCTCGGGTAGATCACTGAAGTAGCCGGTTTGGGCCAGCTGATCGATCTCGTCGTCGGTCAGCACATCGATCAGACACGCCGCCACATCGACCCCGAGGAACGCCTCGAGGGTGACGGTGACGGCTTTGCGCATAAGGCCACAGCCTTCGAGAAGCTCAAAGAACACGACCTGTTCAAGGTCGTTCGGGTCTTCGACGCCGAGGTCGATGATCGACTGGATAAGGCATTCCTGATCCTCGTCGGTGAACGTAAAGATCGGCGCGATCTCGGCAATTTCGGCCGCCAAGGCGTCGCGATCGAGTCCGTTCGGGTCATTGCCGTTCGGATCAGTGCCGTTCGGGTCAGTGCCGTTCGGATCAGTGCCGTTCGGATCATTGTCGGGTTCGGCTGCCGACTCGCCGTTTTCTTCGGGTGCTCGGTACTCGACAACATCGCCTTGTTGGGTGTCGAAGGACCAACGGGTACTCAAGATGGTGAGGAACTCTTTCATCAGCACTTGGTCGATCACGAACGGATCACCGCCGTTGACCCCGTTGGTGGTGATCAACAGCCCGACCGACCCATCGCGGGTGGCGGCCGACGGTCGATCGCGTTCGCCGACGATCCCTTGGTCGCCAACATCGAGTGGGAGGGTGCCGCGAGCGTCGCTCACCAGGAATCCCCAGTCGAGGTCGCGTTCGACGGTTCGGGGCGAGATGAAACCGCGATAGGCCTCGTCGTCGACAAAGAACTCACACGAGGGAAACGAACCGGTGCCGGCCTTGATGGTGACCCGGTCTTCGGTAAGTCCCAACACCGCCAAGATGTGTTCGGTGGGGAAGTCGTCGCAGATCATGGGGCCGGTCAGCGGGCCGGTCCACGGTTGTTCGAGGGGGCCGAATTTCTCGATCGCTTCGGCGGCGGTGATCGGTCCTGGCCTGGAGTCAGCGGGCGGGGTCTCTTCGTCGGTGGCGCCACCGTCTTCGCCTGTTTGGCCCGTATCGCTTGCTTGGTCCGTGCCGTCTGATTCGGAGGCGTCGGCGGGCTCGGTCTCAGCCTCGGCTTGGTTGGCTGTGGAGGTGCCGGGCTCCTCAACCGCCGTCGAGCCACCACAGGCGGCCGCGACCAAGCTGACCGCCAGCGCAACCGAGATGAGGTGCACAAGCGAGATGTGGGGGAACCAAGGCAGTGCGTGAGGTACGGGGCGAGGCGTCGTCACAGGCCGCCCAGGGTACGCGTTGCTAGCGGGTTTGCGGCTTGTACGATTCGGCCACCAAAGCCGAATACAGCTTGCTGATCGACTGGGCGTCGCCGGTTGTTGCCACTCGGTGGCGCGCCGCCCGGTCGCGCCGCTCCTGGGTCGACCCGAGCGAGGTCGCCGACCCGACCGCCGACAACACCACTTGGTGCACACTCCGGCACACCCGGCCATCGGGGCTGGCCTCGTCGACCAAGCCGACCGCCTCGGCGCCACCAACGTCGGTGGTGAACACCGGCAGACCGGAGGCGAGGGCTTCCAGGATCGCCAAGCTAAACCCTTCGCCCTTGGAGGCCACGACCAACGAGTCGGCCGCTTGCATCAAAAACGCCACATCGTTTCGCCACCCGAGGATCTCGATCGGTGCGGGGCCATCGACCGGGAGGTTGGTCGGGGTGGTGCCGGCACCGACCAGTACGAGGCGGTGGGTCGCGCCGACCGAGTCGGTCCATCGCTCCACCAATTCTTGCTGGTTCTTGCGCTTGGAGAACTCGCCCACACAGAGATGGACAACCTCGTCGCTGCTCCAGCCGTACTGGGCGCGCAGTTGCTCCCGAGCTTCGACGGTGGGGGGCTCAAACGCTTCGAGGTTGCACAGTGGAGGAACTCGTTCGTGCGACAGGGTCGGGGAGTCGGCGGCTTCGTGTTCGCTCAGGGTCAACAACAGATCGGTGCGGTAGCCCATGAGGCCTTCGGCAAACCGAGCGAGGAACCGGGTGAGTGGCTGCTGGGTGGTGAGGTAACCCCAGCCGTGGGGTTGATAGACCACGAACGCCGGCGACGAACGGACCCGAGCGGCCACCCCGGCGAAGGTGGCGTGCGCATGGATCATGTCGATCTCGTTGTGGGCCACCAGTTGATGGATCACCGACGCGGCGCGGAAGGTGTCGAGTGGATTGCTTCGGTTCCACTCGATCCGGTGCACGTCTTTCGACCATTCTTCAAATGGCCATTCGCAGTCGGCGTTCACCAGAACGGTTTGCTCGACCCCGAGCTCGGCCAGCTCTTTGCCCAAATGGTCGACGTAGGCCGGCACGCCAGCGATCGATGGTTCGGCGACGTGGAGGACTCGAAGCGGGCGTTCGCGCTGGGCGACCGCTGGTTTACCCCGGGCGTTCTTGCGATGGGGGCGCTTGCCGGCGATGACGACCGGGATGGTACGCAACGCAATCCGCAGATCGTTCTGCCAGGTGAGATCCTCGACGTACGCTTCGTCAAGGTTTACGTGCAAGTGCACGTTGGTGTGCCGGTTGGGCGACACCTGCCAGGGGCCGGTGATGCCCGGGCGCACGGCGTGGCGCGGGTGCTCGATCAAGTCAAAGGCTTCGGCGACCTCGACCAGCTCGGGGCGAGGACCAATGAGGCTCATCTCACCCTTGAGCACGTTGAACAGCTGCGGCAGTTCGTCGAGCGACAACCGTCGAATCAACAGCCCAAATCGGGTGTGGCGGGGGTCGGCCGGGCTGGCATGGAACGCTGACGCAAGTTCGGGTGCCATGTTGGGCGCCTCGCGCATCGAGCGGAACTTGTACATCTCGAAGCTGCGTCCGCCCATAGTGATGCGCTTTTGGCGAAAGATGACCGGGCTGCCCATCGAGAGCCGCACGCCGATGGCGACCAGAAGCTGAATCGGTGCGGTCAGTACCAGCAAGAAGAGCGCGCCGAAGAAATCGATCGGCCGTTTCGCAACATCGACGTAGCGCGAAGTCTTCGTGCTTTTTCGTGCTGTTTGCTGACCGGTGACGCTGGTGCGTTTTGCGTTCCACATAGCGGCTCTCACCTGGGTCAAATGTGCCTTACCCCGGTCGGTGCCGCAAGTTACGCGCAAGTGAGCCAACGAGGCCGATTCCATGCTGGGTGGTCCACGGTCGCACCCCGGCCCGCCACGCCCGGGTGAGCTGCGATGGCAAGGGACGGGTTGGGTCGACAGCGGCTAAGGCAGCCACCAGCTGTTCATGGCGCTCGACGGCGGCCGGCGTCCCGCTCGCGAGCGTGCGTGCACTGTCGACCGACCAGCGGAAATACTGCATGCGTCGGTCGGCGCGGCGCGCGGTTCCCGCCGGCGTCTTGCCGGTCACCGTGGCGACATGGCGTCGCCACGCCATGGTGGGCGCCGGCAAGATCATCAACTCGCCGGCGTAGGCGGCGACGAGTGCGCACCACCAGTCATGGAATGCCGGATCGGTTATCGAACGAGTCGGGTGAAGCCTACGGGCCAGGGCCGCCAGTTCGCCGGTTCCGACCATGGCGGCGCCGATGACCACATTGTTGACCAACAGTCGGCCGAGCAGATCGTCAGTGTCGCGGAAGCCGTGGAGCTGCAGCGCCGACGGACCGATGGGCTCTAGGTTGGCGCCCCCGACCTCGGCGTCGGTGGCGACGGCGGCTACCGGATGCTCCAGCTTGTCGAGGGCGTCGAGCGACCACTCGAGTTTGTGGGGAAACCACACGTCGTCTTGATCGCAGAACGCAAACGGTTCGTCGGCCTCCACGTGGCCGAGCAGTGAAAAGAACGACCCGGCGGCGCCGAGGGGTGCGGGCGTTCCACCCGGCGATTGCCTCGCCACGAGCTGGATGCGTGGATCGGCCTTGGCGTGGGCTCGAACGATCTCGACCGTGCGATCGTTGGATGCATCGTCGCGAACCAACATGGTCCAGTCGGTGTAGGTCTGATCTCGCACCGACTGCAGAAGCTCGTCGAGCCACGCCTCGCCGTTGTAGGTCGACAGCAGGACTTTCATGAGGTCATCTACTCATCGGGTGGTTCTTAGCGCAGGGCCGACTGGTCGCACGTGGCATCCTTAGAGTGTGACATCTCGCCACCCGAATGGCCCGCCCAGCGTGCCCTGGACCCGCCACCGGCGCGGTCGACTGCCGGGGCGAGGGCGGTTGCGCGAGTTTGTGACCAACCCCTCGGTGCTCGTCCAGGCGACCAGTCCCCAGCGGCTCCGGGTCGCGTCCTCCCAGCGGGTACCGGAACGGCTCATCGGGTTGTTGATGATCCGCAACGAGAGCGATGTGCTGGCCGAGTCGCTGGCGGTGGCCACCCAATGGTTCGATCGGATCTTCGTGCTCGATGGCACCGACGAACCCGAGCGGGCCGCAACCGACGCCATCTTGGCCGCCACTCCCGAGGTCGAGTTCGTGGTGCGCGACCAGGAGCTTGCCACGGAGGGCCCGGTTCGCGATGGCGCCCGACAGGTACTGCTCGAGGAGGTCCGGCGCCGGTATGGGGTCGACAACTGGATCGGCATTTTGCATGCCGACGAGTTCATCGAACAAGACCCCCGACCGCTCCTTGGAGCGACCAATCCGGTGACGTCGCCCACGCTTCGAGTTCGGTTGGTCCACGGGTTTCTGCACGCCGCCGACGAACCGGTCTGGGCCGAGCTCACCGACCTGCCCGTGCGCCAACGGATTCGGCACTTCATGTGGCCCGGAGTCCCCGAGACCCGATTCTTCTACGACAACGGCACACGCGACTACGAGGTGTCGCACCACGGCAAGACGGTTCCATTGAGTTTTCGCAACGGACCATTGATCGATGGATTTATCGTGCTGCATTTCAACGAACGGTCGCCCAGCCAGATCGTGGGACGAGCCGAGCAACGCCGAGGTGATGGTTGGCAACAGTCCCACTACCAGCGATTTGTCACCGAGCAACCCGAGACATTCGTCGAGTCGCTCGATTCGCCACGCGCCCGGTTCGCTCCCGAGTTCGTCGCCGACCCGCTGGGCCCGTTTGTGGCTCGACACGCCGACACCGTGCCGTCGATCGCCGCGAACCCGTCACATCGGCCGGTGATCACCACGATCGGCCAAGACACCGATCGGGCCGTCGTCGACCTTGCCTATGTGGTCGAACACGGCGGGTTGGCTGATCTGGTCGATCTACCGGGCCGTCGAGCGACGCAGTGGGCTGATCGGTTGACCAGCAACACCGACTATGGCGAGTTCGTTCGTGCCCCCGGGGCTCGACCCCTTCTCGACTACACCGAGCGGATTCTGTCATCGACCCGGACCGATCGGCGGCATCGACTGGCGGTCGCCGCCGAGTTCGTCGAGCGGTTCTTCCCCGCCGATCTCGTCGAGCAACGCAATGCTTCGGGGTGGTTGGGCGTCGTGGACGAGCTCGGTCCGCAACGCCAGGCGCGGCTCCACGGATTACTCCCGCACGCTGACTTTTCGTAACCGTCGACTGACTTCTGCAGATCCCGTGGTGCAAATGAGGAAATTCACCACGTTCTGTGACATTCTGGAGTCCGTTGTTGCAAGTTCATTGCAATCGGCCGGTAGCTCACTGGCACGTGTTCAAAGCGGGTCCGCCGCTGTTCCACCTTCTCTTGTGACCATGGGGATTCGCTAGTGCTAAGCCATGCTGACGAAAGCTTGACCTTCGCCGCTCCCTTGAACTCCCCTGAGTCGTTTCACGCCACCACACCGCTGACGACCGGTGAGGTGATCGCTATCGCCGGCATCGGCACCCTGCGGGTCGGCGAGGTAACCGAACGCAACTGGTCGCGGGTCGCGAAAGCCTCTGGTCCCGACGGACAGCTGTATTTCTGTAAGCAGTTCATCGACCGGGTCGGCCGTGCTCACCCGCGAGGTTTCGCCGGCGAACTCGCCACCCGGGCGTGCATGAACCAGCGGCCGCTGGCCGCTGCCGAACGCATTCCCCTCATCGGCCAAATCGATCAACGCCTGATCATGGTGTTTCCGCACGTGCCGATGACCACTATCGATTCGATGCGTAGGTCTTCGGTCGCCGATCTTGAAGCAACCCGGCGAGTCGGTGAGTTGTTGGCCGAGATAGTCGATACCCAACGTTCGCCGAACGACCCCTCGTCGGTCGCCGGTTGGAAGGGCCTCGACCCCAAGAACATCGGCTGGGACGAAACCGGCAAGATGTGGATCTTTGACTTTGGGCCACCGACCCACGTCGATGTCGAGACCACCGCTGGTCGACTCGTCGCCGCTGGTCTGTTGTCGCGTTGGGTTGCTCGGCCCGGCACGCACGTGGTCTGGCCCGAACGGCCGATCCTTCGAGCGGTGTGTGAGCCGCTGGCCTCGATGACCACCTACGACGCGGTCGACCAGTCGCTGCGGAACCACTTCGAGTTGCGACTGCGCGAACCCCAGCGCACCGGTGCCGCTGCCCAGGCAACCAAAGCCGGTGTGCACACGCTCGGACGCATGTATTGGGCTTCGGCCCGCCAGGTCGCCCGAAGCATGTTCGCTTCGTGAGCAGTACCGTGTGCCGGTGGTCGATGAACGAACTTCTGATGGCCGGGTATCGGTAGTACTACTCAACTGGAATAGCGGCGAACTCGGTGCTCGCGCCGCTCGGTCTGTGCTCGCTCAGACCTTCGCCGACATCGAAGTGATCGTCGTCGATAACGCCAGCTCCGACGATTCGCTCGCTCAGATCCTTGAGGCGGTCGAGCACACCTCGAACGTGCGAGTCGTCAGCAACCCCACCAACCTGGGTTTTGCGAAGGGGATGAACCGCGGGATCGCCGAGGCGTCGGGCGAGTTCGTCGTACCCCTCAACTGCGACGCAGAGTTGCAGCCCGATTACGTGGCGACCTTGGTCGATGTTCTCGAAGGCGCACCTCGAGCGGCGGTGGCGGGCGGACTCGTTCGATCCGCCGCGGCTGGCGACAGCGGACCGTTGGCTATCACCGCGACGATGCGGACCGAATCGTTGCTCGCCTATGCCGACCGGGTTGGCACACCCCACAAAAGGCACGACGGGCAGGCTCCGGCGCCGATGACCTGCGACAAGGTAAATGGTGCGTGCCCGCTGATGCGGCGTAGCGCACTACAACAGGTGATCGACCGATTCGGCGGCCCGTACGAGTCGACCTATGACACCTACGGCGAAGACGTCGACCTCGCACTGACGCTGGGTCGTCTGGGTTGGCAGTATCTCTTTGTTCCCACCGCCGAAGCCCACCATGTGCGGTCGTACTCGTCGGCTCCCAAGCTTGCCGACCGAAGCGGCCGGTTGCGCGTGACCACCCTGGCCAATCGGCATCGCAACATCGTGCGCCACGCGCCGAAGTGGATCGCGGTGAACGCCTTGGCGGTTGGGCAAGACATTGGTTTCGCGGTGCTGCGGTTGGCCCACGGTGACCTGCGGGTCGTTGGCGATGTCGGTGCTGCCTGGCGGGTGCATGGCCAAACCCTGGCGAGCGACCTGGAGCGCCGAAGGGCGTTGGCTCTTGGTTTGCCCGCCGAAGTCACGAGCTGGCCCCGTGACTAGCCCGCACGAGCCAGCAGGAGCCAGCACGAGCCAGGGATGTCGCCCAAAGCATCCCGCTGGTACCCTCGGCCAACATGACCGCCCCGGCTGATTCGGTGCAACCCCAGTTCGTCGAACTGGGCCAGGCGCCCACCCTTTCGCGTTACCTACGCGACCTCTGGAGCCGGCGCGAGTTTGCGGTGTACGTGCCCTACCAGGACCTTCGGTTCCAGAACATGCACACGGCCTTGGGGCAGTTCTGGCACTTCCTCAACCCGGCCTTCACCGTGTTCGTGTACTACGTAATCTTTGGCCTGGTGCTCGAAGTCGATCGAGGGGTCAGTAACTACATTGGCTTCTTGATCATCGGTGTGTTGCTGTACACCGTCACCACCCGCATCGCGGGCGACGCGGTAAACACGATGGAACGCGATGCCGGGCTGATCCGGTCGGTCGAGTTCCCTCGGGCGTTGCTGCCGATTTCGGCGGTGAACGGCCAAACCATGGCCTTCGTGCCGGCGCTCGCCATCTTGTTCGGGTCGTTGCTGCTCACCGGCGAGCGACCATCGGTGAAGTGGTTGCTGACGCCCGTTGTGCTGTTGGTGCACTACATGGTGAACGTGGGCTTCGCCCTTATCTTTGCTCGCTTGGGCTTTGGCGTCCGAGACATGAGCCAGTTGATCACCCATATCTTTCGGCTGATGTTCTACGCCAGCGGTGTGTTGTTCTTGCCCGAGCGATTCATCTCGAACCCCACGCTGCTCAAACTGTTTGACGTGAACCCGCTCTACGGCGTGCTGGCCTTTGGTCGGTGGGTGTGGCTCGACGACATGGCGATGCGCGGCACCGTTGTGTTCTTCCTCGTCTTATGGGCCGTTGTGTTGCCCGTGGTCGGAATCGTGTTGTTCCTGCGAGCCGAATACCGGTTTGGCAAGTGAGTACCAGCGAGCCCCCGACACCGATGGCGATCATCGAGGACCTGCACGTCTCGTACCGCACCTATCACGACCCCAAACGGGGTATTCGCCAGCTCGCCACTCGGTCGAAGTCGCCTCGGCGGCACACCACCGTGCATGCGGTGCGCGGTGTCGACCTGACCTTGCACGAAGGCGAGTACTTCGGACTGGTTGGCAAGAACGGGTCGGGAAAGTCGACGTTGTTGTCGGCGATGACCGGATTGTTGCCGATCGATTCGGGTTCGGTTCGGGTTCGGTCGCGACCGCGGCTGCTCGGGATCGGCGGCGCCGCCATGCGGCCCGGGGTTTCGGGTCGGCAGAACCTGCTGATCGGCGGGTTGGCGGTCGGAATTCCTAAGCGCCAAATGGACGAACAGCTCGACGAGTTGGTTGCGTTCGTGGGCATTGGCGATGCGATCGATCGCCCGATCTCGTCGTATTCGTCGGGGATGCGAGCTCGGCTGCAATTCACCGTGGCGACCCTGACGGCGCCCGACATCTTGTTGGTCGATGAAGCACTCGCCGTGGGCGACGCGTCGTTTAAGGAACGCGCCCAAGACCGGATCGGCCAAATCCTTGGTTCGGCTGGCACGGTGGTGATGGTGAGCCACAACGTGGAAGACCTCGCCCACCGCTGCGACCGGGTCGGCTGGTTGGTCGAGGGGATGATCAAAGAAATCGGCGATCCCGAGACCGTGGTCGAGGCCTATTTGGCCGATTCAGCTGGTTCATAATCTCACTTTTCGGCCTGGTTTGGCCACGGAGAGTGGTGGTACACTAGGGGGTCGGCGGAAGTGTTGCGTTCGCTGGCTGTTTTGGGCTCGGCGGTGTCTGTAGTGGAGTCGGTAGTGGGAAGGGTGAGAATCGTTGCGTGATCAAGACTCGTCCGCTGGTGTGCGCCGAGACGCCATCATCCGCCGGCTTCGCGCCGACGATTCCGCCACCCAATCGAGCTCGCTAGGTGCCACGTCGAGCACCGGCAACGAATCGTTGGCCGAACTCCAACACCGGATCGAAACCCTCGAGGCGGCCCTCGATGCGGTGAAGAACGATTTCGCCCGCCAGCACGCCGACCACAACGCGTGGTTGGAACAGGTGGTGGCCGATCAACGAACCAACGGCGAAAACATCGTGCGTATGCAACGCCAGGTGAGCCGAATCCAAAAGCTCACGACCAAACCGGTCGAGGTTGCCCGGCGCGTCAAGCGACTTCCCAAGGCGCCGGCTCGCAAACTCAAGGCCCGCCAAACCACCAGAGAGATTCTCGAAACCGCGCCCCAGATCACCGCCGCCGAACTCGAGCGGCGGCGCGAGATCATCGCTGACTTCATTGCCGAAACCAGCGTGGCTGCCCCCTCGCCGGTGACCCCCGCGGCAACCACCGAGGCCGGGCCGACGAGCTTTGCGATCGATACCTCGACCGAACCACTCGTGACGGTCATCATTCCGGTCTACAACGCGATCGACGAAACACTGGGCTGTCTGCGGTCGCTCGCCGAACGCGAGACCGGTGTGCCGTTCGAGGTTCTGATCGCCAACGATGCCAGCACCGATCCGCGCATCGACGAGCTGCGGGCCGTCGGCGGAATCCGGATCATCGATAACGAAACCAACCTCGGGTTCCTCGGCAACTGCAACAACGCCGCAACCCACGCCCAGGGCGAGTTCTTGTGGTTCCTCAACAGCGACACCGAGATCACCAACGGTGCGCTCGACGCCTTGGTCGAAACGTTCGAGACCTTTCCGAATGCGGGTATCGCCGGCAGCAAGTTGTTGTACCCCGACGGTCGACTCCAAGAAGCGGGCGGCATCGTGTGGCGCGACGCCAGTGCATGGAACCTTGGCAAAGGCCAAGACCCGCACGACCCAGCGCTCAACTACGCCCGAGTCGCCGACTATGTGTCGGGCGCCTCGATGCTCATCGGGAAAGATCTCTTCGCCGAGTTGGGGGGCTTCGATACGGCATTTGCTCCCGCCTACTACGAAGACACCGACCTGTGCCTACAGGTGGCGGCCATCGGCCACGATGTGGTGTACCAGCCCGGTTCGGTCGTGATCCACCACGAGGGTTCGTCCTACGACACCGCTGACAACGACGGCGAACATCTGGTGGAGAACCGCGAGGTGTTCTTCAAGAAGTGGTCGGCCACCCTTGCTGACCGCCGGGCCAACGGCGATCATCCCGAGCTCGAAAAAGAACGCAAGATCGAACACCGCACGCTGGTGATCGATGCTCGGATGCTCAGCCCCGATCAGGACAGCGGCTCGCTGCGGATGACCAACCTGCTCAAAGCATTGGCCGCCGACGGGCACCGCTGCACCTTCCTGCCGAACAACCTGATCTGCGACGAGCCCTACGCCACCGTTTTGCGAAACCGGGGTGTCGAGGTTGTCGGCCGGCCCTTTGTCGACTCGGTTGGGGAGTTCCTCGCCATGCGGGGCGCCGAGTACGACGTGGTGATTCTCAGCCGACTCGAAGTCGCCGAGGTGCACCTATCGGGGGTGCGCCGCCATTGCCCGCAGGCCCACGTGGTGTTCGACACCGTCGACCTGCACTTCCTACGGCAGATCCGCGAGCGGGAAACGACCGGTTCGGTTTCGGGCGGCTTCGACCCCGATGTCACCCGCGACGCGGAGTTGGCGGCCATCGCCAGCGCCGACACCACCATCGTGTGTAGCTCGGCTGAGCAGGCCTTGTTGCGAGAACTCATGCCCGATTCAGCGATCGAGGTGCTGTCGAACATCCACGAGCCCGCGATGACTATCACCCCGGCCAAGGACCGCCACGGCATCTTGTTCGTCGGTGGGTTCGAACATCCGCCCAACCACGACGCGGTGGTCTGGTTTCTCGACGAGGTGTTCCCGTGGATTCTCGCCGAGCGCCCCGACACCACGCTGCACATCGTCGGCAGCAAGATGACCGACAAAACGTGGGATCTCGCCGGACCTAACGTGGCCGTGCACGGCTACGTCGAAGATCTCGAACCCATGTACGAACAGTCTCGTGTGGCGATCGCCCCGCTTCGTTATGGTGCCGGCGTCAAGGGCAAGGTCACCCAGGCGTTGTCGAAGGGTGTCCCGTGTGTGGGCACGTCGATGGCGGTCGAAGGTACGGCGTTGCGGCATGACGAACACCTGTTGGTTGCCGACACGCCGGTGTCGTTTGCCGCTCATGTGATGTCGTTGCTCACCGACGATGACCGCTGGGATCGCATCGCGGTCGGCGGGGCGAAGGCGATCACCGAAACCTTCGGCATAGCTCAGGCGAGCGAGCGGCTCCGCACGATCACTGGTCGATGAGCGCCATCATCATCACCGGCATGCACCGGTCCGGGTCGTCGATGGTGGCGCAGTCGCTGCAGCGTATGGGCCTGTACTTGGGTGCTGACGATGAGCTGAAAGCTGCCGCCGCCGACAATCCTGAAGGGTTCTTCGAGCACGACGAGTTGGTGGAGATCAGCGACCGGTTGCTCGACCTGGCCGGGGGAGCGTGGGACGTCGCGCCGGTGCCAGCCGTTTCTGGGCTTGGCGATGCTCGCTTCGCTGGCTCGGCCGAGCTGATCGAGCGGGCGACGCTCGCCCTTGGCGACTTGGCTGGCCCCAACGATTCGTGGGGTTGGAAAGATCCACGCATCAGCCTGTTATGGCCGGTGTGGCGTGAACTGGTGAACCGGGCCACCCCCGATGCCGCACTCCGAACCGTGGTCACGGTTCGGAACCCGCTCGAGGTCGCGACGTCGCTTCACAAACGCAATGGCGTCTCGTACCGAGCCGGTCTGGCCCTGTGGTCGCAGTACTACCGCTCGGTGCTCGACACGGTGCCGGAATCGGACCGCTTGCTCACCCACTACGAGGCGTACTTCACCAACGACGACGAACTCGCCCGGGTCGGTGCGTTCTGTGGTCTCGATTCACTCGAGACAGCGTCCACCAAGGCGACGCTTCGCCACAACCGCGCCGACGTATCGCTCGCCGAGGCTCGGGTCGATCCCGCCACCATCTATCTGTACGAGCAGCTGTGCGCCGAGGCGCACTTCGAACCGCAGGCGCCGCAGTCGACCTCGGGGCGAGCCGATCGGCAAGCGCTGCAAGCCAGCGAACTGCGCCAGCAAGTTCTCGATCGTAACGAGCGGGTTGCGTTTCTGGAATGGGAAAAGTCCGAGCTGCAGCGCCGGGTCGACGAACTCGAGAACCGGGTCGCCGACCTTGCTGTCGACCAGCGCTCGGCCACCGCACCGGTCAACCAAGGCGGCCCCGCTCGATTCCAGCGGGCGCTGGTCGTCGCGCCTCGGGCACCCGAATACGACCGCGACAGCGGATCCCAAGACATCGACTTGCTCATCGACTCGCTGCTCGAAGCAAAGTACGAAGTCACGTTCATCGGCGACCAGCCGGCCGACAAGCTCCGCTACGAGAGCCGCCTGCGGGCCAAGGGTGTCGCTACCCACACCGGCCTCGACGGACGAGAGGCCATGTTGGCCGAGCAGCAGTTCGACGTCGCGGTGCTGGCGTTTTGGGAGCCGGCGAGTCGCTTCATCCCCGTTCTTCGATCGGTCTCGCCAAGCACCCGCATCTTGGTCAGCTCGATGGACCTGCACTTTGTGCGAGGAATCCGCCAGGCCGAATTGGCAGGTTCACTCCTCGACCACGCGTTTGGGCGCGACATCGCCGCCGAGCTCAACACGTACCGGGCCGCCGATGGCGTGATCACGGTCAGCGAACGCGAACGAGACATGTTGAGCCGGTTGCTCGATTCGGACCGGATCTACGCGGTCCCACTCGCCGAAGATGTCCCCGGCTCAGATATCGCAGTCGGCGACCGGTCGGGCATGTTTTTTGTCGGCAACTTCCGTCATCTGCCGAACGCCGAAGCGGTCGAGTATCTGTGCGAGTCGGTGTTGCCTGAGGTCGACCCTCAGGTTCGGGCCGCCCACCCGCTGGCGGTCGCTGGCAACCGGCTCGAAGAGAACGAATCGCTGAACGACCTGCTCGACCAGACCGACCACGCCACCGCACTCGGGTGGGTGCCGAGCATCGAGGAGCACCTGCATTCGGCTCGCGTCGTGGTCGTTCCGCTGCTGCACGGCGCCGGCGTGAAGCGCAAGGTGCTCCAGGCCATGTTGGCCGGCACCCCGGTGGTGACCACCTCGGTCGGAGCCGAAGGCCTCGACCTGGTCAATGGCAAACACGCCGTCGTTGCCGACGATGAAGCCGGGCTAGCCGCCGGACTCGAACGGCTGTTGACCGACGACGATTTCTGGCGCCGCCTCGCGACCCAAGGCCGCGAACACGTGCGGGTTCGTCATCACCCCGACGTCATCAAGCCCCGCATCATCGATGTGGTGAATCGCACGAGCGCTTCGCCCCCAAACAAGGTGCGGGTTCCCGAAACCGAACCGGTCGACGCCGCGGCGCACACGTTGCTGGGCGGGGGAGCGGTTGCAGCCGCTCTGGGTCGAGCGAACACCGATGCCCAGGTGCTGAGCCAGACCACCGTCGTCCACGTTTTCGGCACCGAGTCCGACTGCCAGGAGTGCACGGTCGACGAGTTGGCGATTCGGTTGGTCGAGGCCGGTGTGGACTTCGGCGAGGTGTGGCTCTTCGACGACGTTGACGACGTCATCCCGTTGTCGCTTGGCCCGCTGGCGCCCGAGCCCTGGGTGGTCGTGGTGGCTACGTCCGAACTCGGGTCGGCGGTCGGCGAACGGTTGCATGCCGCTGGCTCCCTCGTGTACATCGACGCCGACGTTGCGGTGTGGGCGCCGGGCCCATCGGGCCCTAGTGCCCATGCACCAGTGGCTGATGTGGTCGTTCGCAGCGCGACCGAACAACCGGTACCCGACCATCTGCTCGCCGCGTTGGCGACCTCGCAGAGCTACCGGGTTGTGGTCGACGAGGCCGATCGCCCGGGTAAGACCATCGACATCTCGGTGGTCGTCGACCCCAACGCAATCGTGCCGGTTGGGTTCTTGGACCGGTACCTCCCGCTGCACGAAGCCCTCGGAGCTTCGACCAGCCAACCAACCCATGCCAGTGATCTGACCTGGGCGCCGCCGATCACCCGGTCGCACACCGGCACCGTCGCCCGCGTGCTCTTGGCCTCGACCCCGATGCCGCTGACCGTCTCGACGGGGGCGGATCCCGACGGCGAAGTGCTGCTGATCGACGCGGTGCCGATCTGGCTACAGGAACCACTCGATCCCACGGTTACCGCCGACAACGATCCGCTCGACTACAGCGATGTGGTGGCCGCCGTGGTGGACATCGAAGGCGCGCTCTCGCGTCACGACCGGGTGGTGATGGCAACCCCGCCCCGGCTCAGCGTGGCGATCAGTACCTATGGGCGGCCCGAGTTGCTCGCTGAGGCGCTCGAGGGGTTCTGTCACCAAACGGTCGACCCGAACAGCTTCGACGTGGTCGTTATCGACGATGGAACCGACGGGCCGGCCGCCGCGGGGAACCAGGCAATCCTCGCCAAATACGCCGACCGGCTGTCGCTCACTGCGGTGCGCATCGCCCACGCGGGCCGCAGCGCGGCGAAGAACCACGCAGTGATGTTGGCCCAAGGCGACATCGTGTTGTTGTTCGACGACGACGACCGTCCCGCCCCCGACCTCATCGCCGAACATCTGGAAGCCCACATCGCCCAGGGCGAAGAGTCGGTGGCCGTGCTCGGCTACACCGGCTGGGCCGACGAACTCGATGTCTCACCCTTGATGCGGTTTGTCACCGACGTCGACCGGTTGCTGTTTGCGTACTCGGCGCTTGAAGACGGCGACGTACTCGACTGGAAGGGCTTCTGGGAAGGCCGAATTTCGTGTAAGCGTTCGCTGCTTCTGCGGTACGGGCTCCATGACGAACGGCTCAACTACTCGATCGATGTGGAGATGAGCCGCCGGTTGGCGAACCGAGGCCTTTCGGTGATCTACCGCGAGTCGGCCCGCAGCGTGATGGCCCGCCCGCTCGACTTCGCCGACTTCGCCAAACGGTCAGAAGCCAAGGGCCGGTCGCGAGCCGAGATGGTAGCGCTGCATCCCCACGACCAAGAGTTGTGGGACTACGTCGGCGCCGACCGTTCGATCGCCCGTTGGGAAGCCACCAAACACTTGTTGCCTGCCGCGTTGGTTGAAGTGGACGAGATTGGTGCCAAGGCCGACGCCGGGGTCGCCGACGAAACCGAGCTGTTCTTCGCCTACCGGACGGTTTTTCGGATGCTGGGCGACAAGGGGTTTGTCGAACGGCTCGACGAATTGGCAAACACACCGACCAGCGAACTCTCGTTGACCGGGCGCACCGAACTGGCCGCCACGCCGATCGCCCGATCGGCCACCGCCCTCGTGCCATCGCAGCCCGAACTCTCGGTGGTGATCCCGGTGTGGAGCCGCACTCCCGAGTTGGCCGACATGGCCCAGAAGGCGATCCGGCAGTGTCGCAAGAATGCTCAGGTCGCTACCGAGATCATCGTGATCGAAAACGATTCGCCCGTGCGGCGCGAGTATCCGGCGCGGGTGATCGTGAACCCGACCAACGTCGGGGTGTCCAAAGCGTGGAACCAAGGGATCGCGGCAGCGACCGCCCCGGTCATCGTGGTGATGAACAGCGACTGCTTTGTCGAGCCCGGGTGGGATGTCGAGTTGCTGGCTGCGGTTCGCGACCCCGACACCGGCGAATTCTTCCGACGGATTGCGTTTCCCTACACCGATCACGGCGACAGCGAAGGATTCGTGCAACCCGATCAAGGCGGAACCGCCGGATGGTGCTTTGCTCTTTCCCGTCAACTGTTCGACCAGCTCGGTCCGTTCGACGAATCGTTCTCGCCCGCCTTCGGCGAGGACACCGACTATTGGCACCGCGCCTGGGAGGCCGGGGTCGAGTTGTCGCCGGTACCCGCTGCCCGGGTCACCCACCATCGCCGCCAGACCACCGGGCTCGACGCTCACACTGATTGGCTCCTGCAAGGTCACCGCTACAAGTACGGATGGAAGCACGGTGTCGACCCGCATCGGGCGCCGCCGTACTACAACCGCGAGATCGTCGAGTTTGTGCGCAACCCACCAGCTCCAGACTCCGGGGAGGTCGCGGAGTGAGCGGGTTGGTCTTTGGGATTGGACTCAACAAAACCGCCACGTCGACCCTCGACGCGGCGATGTCGACCTTGGGGTTTCGAAGCCTTCACTGGGGTGGTCCAGCCATTCGCCAGCGTATCGAGCGGGCGATGGTCGAGCGGCGTCCGATGCTCGACGGACTCGACACCGAGTACGAGATGTTCAGCGACATCTTGGCGATCGCCCAGTACTTCGATGTGCTCGATCGGCAGTACCCGGGATCGAAGTTCATCTACACCGTTCGCGACATCGACGACTGGATCGACAGCCGACGCCGTCATGTCGAAAAGAACCAGCAGCGGGCCGAGGCCGGCGAGTACACCGGCAACTTCACGGTGGTCGAACCCGACAAGTGGCGCCACGAGTGGACGGCCCACGAGTCGTTCGTGCGAACCTTCTTCGCCGAGCGAGACGATCTGTTGACGATCGATCTCACAACCGAATCTTCCTGGGAACGGCTGTGTGAGTTTGTGGAACGGCCAGTACCCGACGAAGCTTTCCCATGGGCCAACAAATACCAGCCGTTTACCCCGGCTGATCCCTCTACCTCCTCAGGAGCCCAGTAACCAATGTTCCCCTTCTGGGATGCGGCGCTGAAACCGTTGCTTCAGGCGATCGACGCCAAACGAGTAGTCGAAATCGGAGCGCTGGCGGGCGAGAACACCGAGTTGTTGCTGACCGCATTGGGTGCCGACGCCGAGCTGCACGTGATCGATCCGTTGCCCCAGTTCGACCCCGAAGAGCACCGGGCAAAATTTGGCGGGCACTACATTTTCCACCAAGACCTCAGCCACAACGTCCTTCCCGACCTACCCGCGATGGACGCCGCGCTGATCGACGGCGACCACAACTGGTACACCGTGTACCACGAGCTGAAAATGTTGGCGGCCAGCGCCAAGCGCGACGGCAAACCCCTGCCGCTGATGTTGATGCACGATGTGTCGTGGCCCTATGGCCGACGCGATCTGTATTACGCCCCGGAACAGATTCCCGAAGAGTTCCGCCAGCCTTACGCACAAGGCGGGATCCGGCCCAACCGGTCCGAGCTGGCACCCAACGGCGGGTTGAACCTCACGATGTACAACGCCACCCACGAGGGTGGCGAACGCAACGGGGTCATGACCGGCCTCGACGACTTCGTTGCCGAACACGATCAACCGCTCCAGGTGCTGGTGTTGCCGGTGTACTTCGGGTTGGCGATCGTGGCCGAGCGGTCGCTGCTCGATGCACATCCGCAACTGGTCGCTGAACTTGAGCGACTCGAGAGCGGCGATGGCTGGCGAGACCTAGCGGTGATGACCGAGGACCATCGGCTGAAGTCGGCGGTGTTCACCCATTCGGTGCAGGCGTACCGCGGTCGACTGTACGACCACGCGACCACCCGGTATCTCAAGACGGTGAAGAGCGCGTTGGTCAACGACCATTACATCGAGCATGAGAGTCGTCTCGAACACCTGATGACCTGCATCGAGCGCAAGGCCCAGCCCACGCCGCGGGTTCTGCGCGACCCGGTGCGCGGCAATCACGCCGACATGCGCGAACTTCGTGCTGCTCGCGACAGCGGGGGAGCGGCCGGGTTTTACCCGTGGGTGGCGAGCGGCCGCCGTCGCCTCGACCGCCTGCACGACGAACTCGATCAGCTCCGCGAGAACAAGGTGGCGGGCGACTATGTCGACGTTCATCCCGGCCGCGGTGGAACGGCCACCTTTTTGCGGGCGTTCCTCGATGCCTACGACATCCGCGAAACCAACGTGTATGTGGTCGATGCCTTCGGGATTGTTCCGGCCACCGACGATCCCGATGAGTGGCTGCCCGACCTCAACATCGTGCGCGACTGCTTCGACCGGTTCGAGTTGCTCGACGATCGGGTTAAGTTCGCCCAAGGCGAGTTGCCCGACGCCATTGCGAACGAGCCGGTCGACGAGATCGCCCTGCTGCGGATCGGGGCGCACACCGCCGACCAAGCCAAGGCGGCGATGGAGACCCTGTTCCCGCGTGTGGTGACCGGGGGAACAATCTTCGTCGACTCGACCAACCCCAACGTCGCCACCACCGTGCGCGGCTACCTGGAAGCGGTCGGCGCCGACGAGTCGCTGCAACTGCTCGACGAGGAAGGGCTGGTGTGGACCAAGACCGCCGAAGCCCAACCGGGCCGAACCTCGATGGACAACCCGCGTACTCCGCAGCTCGCGGCGGCGCTACCCGACACCAAGGTTGCGCTCACGATCATCGTGGTGTTCTACGAGATGAGCCGGGAAGCCAAGCGAACGCTGCACTCGCTGTCGCGGGCCTACCAACAGGACTTGGATGGGGTGACCTATGAGGTCATCGCCATCGACAACGGGTCGAGCGACGAACAGCGATTGACCGAGGAGTTCGTTACGTCGTTCGGTCCGGAGTTCCGCCTGATCGACTTTGCCGACCGAGCCACCCCGACCCCGGTGACCGCCTTGGCCCATGGGCTCACCGAAGCCCGCGGTTCGTCGATTGCGTTCATGATCGACGGCGCCCACGTGTTGACCCCAAAGGTGCTGTCGCTCGGCCTGCAGGCCCTGGCGACCTACGAGCCGGCGATCGTTGCCACCCAGCAGTGGTACGTGGGGCCGGGGCAACAACACGACTCGATGCTGTCGGGGTACGACGGCGCCTACGAAGATCGACTCTTCGAAGCGATCGACTGGCCGTCCGACGGCTACAAGCTGTTCGACATCGGTAGCTTCATCGGCGACCGAGACTGGTTCGACGGGATCAGCGAAAGCAACTGCCTGTTCGTCGACCGCAAGGTGCTCGAACAAGCGGGCGGGTTCGACGGCAGCTTCGATATTGCGGGTGGATCGTTCGCCAACCTCGACCTGTACGAACGTTTGGGGTCGACCCCGGGTGTTACCGTGGCCAGCATTTTGGGCGAAGGGTCGTTCCACCAGATTCACGGCGGGGTTACTACCAACAACAGCGAGGTCGACCGTCGAGGCGCCGAACTTGCCGACTATCGCGACGAATACCGGGCACTGCGAGGCCGCGACTTCACCGGACCGGGAAAACCTATTCACTTTGTTGGTTCGTTGTTCGGACGCTCCAAGCGCACGAAGCCCCGGCGCATGACGTCGCCCGAGCTCTACGGCAACGCGCTACAAGATGGCCCAGACGGCCGTCCCTCGGTGGGCATTGCGATGCCCGACGAACTCAAGGCGGCGTTCACTGAGTCGTACTGGAACTCCATGGAGTGGCGCGAAGCCAAATGGATGGGCAAGGTTGTTCACCGCAGCCCAACCGACCTTTGGGCGTATCAAGAGATTCTCGCCGAGGTGAAGCCCGACTATGTGATCGAGGTCGGTACCTCCGGTGGTGGCCGGGCCTGGTTCCTCGCCAGCATCTGCGACCTGGTTGGCCATGGTCACGTGATTTCGATCGGGCCGGAGTCGCCCGCCAACCTGTGGGAGCACGACCGCATCGACTACGTGATCGACGATCCGTTTGCCCCTGAAACGATCGAACGGGTGCGCCAACAAGTCGGCGACAAACGAGCGTTGGTCATCCTCGGGCTCGGCGCCCACCGCGTGCTACAGATTGCGTTCTCGGGGTACCAAGACCTGGTTCCGGTTGGCTCCTATGTGATCTTCGAAGACACGATCGTGAACGGTAACCCGGTGTGGACCAGCTTTGGTTCGGGTCCCCAGTCGGTGGTGCGCGACATCATCCGTACCGGTGGCGAGTTCATGATCGACACCTCGCGGGAACGATTCGGCGTTCCGTTTAACCGCTCGGGTTTCCTCAAGAGGCAGCGCTAGTGATCTGGACTGACCGATGATCTGGAACGACCGATGATCTGGAACGACGAGGTTTTGTTCCTGCACATGCCCAAGACGGGCGGCATGAGCCTCACCGCGTACCTGCTGGAGAATCTTGCGGGTCCGGTGCGCTTCACCGCCGACGTCATGCCTCGCGTGAAACCCCACCGGGCGAAGTTCATCGAGGGGCGCCGCCACGAAACGATGGCCGATGCCGAGTCGTACTTCACCTACCGAGGTCGCTCCATCGAGGACTTCGAGGCAATCTTTGTGGTCATCCGCAATCCCTACGACCTCGAAGTGTCGCGCTTTCATTACCTTCAGGCCGGCCACAAAGGCGATGCCGGACCAGCGCAGGATCTTGCCCTGGCGGGCGACTACGAGAAGTACCTGCGCGAGGCGCCGTTCTTTGGTGCCAACCCACCCCGACTCGACCGGTATATGCGGCTCGGTAGCGTCGTACCCGAATCGCTGCGGGTGCTGCGCCATGAACATCTCGCCGATGATTTCGACGAGATGATCGGGCCACATCTGCGCCACGATGCTCCCAAGAAGCTCCCACGGCTCAACGCGAGTAAGCGGGCCGACAACTACCGTCAGTACTACAACGCCGTCACCGAAGAGCTTTGTTACCAGCGCCACCGGTTCTTCTTCGACAAGAGTTTTTACCGGCGCGACCGGACGCTCAGCGGCGAGTGTGCGTTCCCGGCCTCGGTGCCCCGAGAGTTTGGCAAGAACGCCCTGCCCCTCACCGACGAACAAGGCGCGAAGAAGGCGCGTGCGATCTGTGAGATCGCCGCCGACATCGCTCCCGCCGACCGTTCACCCGATGTCGTCGAGGTCGGTTGCAGCCTCGAAGTTTCGGCCCCGATCGCCGCCGGCACGATCGCCGCCGCCTCGTTCACCGGATATGACGTCGACCAGAACTTTGTCGACTTTATGAACGACGAGACGGGCGACCGTCTGACCTTTGCGCCGATCGGCTCGTTCCCTCCGGCCCCCGACAGCGTCGATGTTGTTTGGATGCTCCGGCCCGGACTCAACGAGTTGCCCGACAACCTCGACCGGTTGCTCGGCACCAGTGTTGGGGCGCTGCGCCCCGGCGGCTCGGTGGTACTCCGGTTTATCGCGATCGACGCCGAGGCGGCCGCGGCCGATGGTTCAACGGTCGCTCCGTTCCACGTCGCAACGGTTGCCGACCGGCCGATCGTGTCGTACACCGAAGCCGAGCTGCGACGCCGCCTCGCCGCCCACGGACTGGAACCGGGCAAGGTATACGGCGACGCGGGCGACCCAACGCGGGTGATCACCGCCCGGCGCGTCTAACGCTTCGTTCGGTCCCGGTCGTACCAATCGATCGATTGGCGTAGATGGACCATGGCCTGGGGGCACGGAGCGCCGAAGTACTCGCGGTCGCGTGCTGGGGGCTCGTACGGCACGCCACGAATCGATTCGTACTCCGCCCAGAGTTCGTCGCGTGAGGCCTGCCCCGAGGTCGCGGCGCCCCCGTGGAACTGATGAAACGTGGCCTCGCCATGCAGGACGACGAGTGTGGTGTCGGGCAGGTCGCACGCCCGACGAAACAGATCGTGGTTGGCGAGCCCGCCGCCCGGGCGGGCGAATGCCGGGTCGAGGCCCCCGAGTTCGTCCCAAAGCTGGCGGCCCAGAAAGAGTGAATTCGTTTCGCCCATCGGGCCGAACCACCCGCGCAGCGAGGACCCAGCCAAGACCGAGATAGTGAACAGGTCGTAGCCGTCGGCCGCCCAGTCGATGGAGGCGAGGAGTTCGTCTTCGGCGCCCTGGTCGTAGCCGTTCGCCGCCGACTGCATTTGTGGCGCCGGGCCAAGGTGCATGGCCATGGTGGCGACGATTACCCGAGGCCCGGTGCCGAGCGTCGCTGCTGCCTTGGCGATCAAGCCCGGGCTGGCCATGCGGGCCCCGTCGATCCACAGTCCGACGGCCGATCCGGCTGCCAGGTCGATGCCGGTGTTGGCCGCTCGCACGGGCGATGGTGGAGCGTCGTCGATTCGGTGGAGTCGTAGGTGCGGGTCGCTGGGGTCGACACTGACCGGTGCCGGTGAACCGTTGTCGACCACGACCACCTCGTAGTTGAGGTCGTCGACCGCCCGCTGATAGGCGGGGGAGAGGGTGGCAAGGGTGCGCGGGAGTTCGCGAGCCATGTCGTACGCCACAACCACGATGCTC
>CALHTF010000115.1 GCA_938038815.1 uncultured Acidimicrobiales bacterium
ACCCGTTTTGCCACCTTGCCATCGACCACGATGCGGACGCGGGCGGGCTTGCCAAGCTCGGGGTCGAACGCCCAGCCGGTGACCTTGAAATCCTTGCGGGCCCGGGCGATCCGGAACCGACCCACCGGCAAGGTGTTCCAGAGCGACGGATCGGTGAGATGGTCGTGCAGGAACGTGGCGAACACCACCGCTCCGTTGCGGTTGAGGTGGTAGCCGTCGTCGTGGGTGAGCGACGAGTCGCCGGCGGTTACCGGGTGCCACTCGGCGATCTGCAGGTTGGGCCACCGGTGGGTGGCCAGGCGTAGCTCTTTGTTGACGATTTCCATTCGAGGTTCGAACTCGGTGACCGACATCCAGATCACGTGTTCGACACCCGACAGCTCGTCCATCAGGGCGTCGATGTCGGCTCGGAACAGGTCGCGGTCGGGACGCTTCACGTAGTTGTAGCCGAGCTCGATGATCGCCTTGTCGCCGATGAGCTCTCGGTTGTCCTTCACCAGCCCGACCGCCGCCTCGACCCGAAGGCCGGGCCAGCCGATGTACCGCAGGTCGACACCGGGTAGCGCGTCGGCGATCTGCGGGCGGGAATCTCGCAGCACCGAGTCGTGGATAACCAGCAACGATTCGGGCAGCGGCTCGTCGCCGGGTGCCGCTACGGCCGGGATCACAGCCGAGCCCGGGGTCAGCAGGGCGAGCACCACGAAGGCGATTACCCAGGCCAGTCGTCCGCCGAACATGATTCTGACCCTAGCCAACGCATCGGATCGGGCAACGACTACGGCACGCGCACCTTGCGACATTGCAACGAAACGGGTTGCAGTCCGTCGAAGTTGTTGACCTCGATACAGACCCGGTGAGTTCCTGGCGACAAGGACACGATGGCGACAAACCCAACGCCGTGGCGGGCACCCAGGGTTCGGGCGACCGCCGCCTTGTCACGGGTGGCGGTTACTCGCCGAGCGACCTTGCCGTCGACCACGATCCGCACTCGGGCCGGTTTCCCAAGGTCGGGGTCGAATGCCCAGCCGGTGACCTGATGCCCAGCGCCGGAGTTGCTGATGCGGAACCGGCCAGTGGGGATTCGGTTCCAGTCCGACGCATGGTTGAGGTGGCCTCGAACGAAGTCGGCGAATACCGCCGATCCGTTCTGGTTGAGGTGGTACCCGTCTTCATGGGTGAGCGACGTGTCGGCCAGGGTGACCGGGCTCCAGTCGGCGATCTGCAGGTTCGGCCAGCGGTGGGCGGCTCGCCGGAGTTCTTGGTTCACGACCCAGAGCCGTTTGGAGAGTTCGGTCACCGTCATCCAGATGACGTGGTCGACATTGCCGAGTTCGGCCATCAGGGCATCGATGTCTTGGCGGAACAGTTTGCGGTTGGGCCGTTGGAAGTAGTTGTACCCCAGCTCGACGATCACCTTGTCGCCGATGAGGTGTCGGTTGTCGCGCACCAAGTCGACCGCTGCCGCGACTCGTACGCCGGGAAAGCCGAGGTACCGCACGTCGACCTCGGGCAGCGCGGCACTTATCTTGGGTTGGGAGTGGGCGAGCACCGAATCGTGAAGGACCAGCAGGGTTTCGGGCAGCGCAGCGTTGTCGTCGGCATCGGCGGTCGTCGGGGTGAGGCTCGACAAAACGGCCGCAACAAGTAAGGCGACGATCGCCCGGGTTTGAGCTCCTGCGTTCATCGTTGTCTATCGGCGCAGCAGGGCGATTTTCGCCTAGTCCGAGCACCCCTTGCTACGTTGCGGGCACACCACAGGGGGAACTTCATGGAGATTCACGGAACCTGCAACGACGAATTTGTCGCCGTACGCGACGCCTTCGCAAAGAACTTCGACGACGGCAGCGAACTAGGCGCGTCGGTGTACATCACCGTCGACGGAAAGCCGGTCATGGACATGTGGGCGGGCGACGCCGACCCGCATGGCACCCCGTGGGACCGCGACACGATCGTCAACGTGTACTCCACTACCAAGACCATGGCTGGGCTGTGCATGTTGATGCTGGCCGACCGTGGACAACTCGACTTCTCGGCCCCGGTCGCGCAGTACTGGCCCGAGTTTGCCGCCAACGGCAAAGAGGGCGTGTTGGTGAGCCACATCATGAGCCACACGTCGGGCGTGTGCGGCTGGGACGAACCGATGGAACCCGAGGACTTGTACGACTGGGATCTGTGCTGCTCGCGCCTCGCCGCCCAGGCACCCTGGTTCGAGCCGGGTAGCCAAGCTGGTTATCAGGCGATCACCCAGGGTTATCTGCAAGGCGAGATCCTGCGCCGAATCACGGGCCAAGACATCGATGCGTTCTTCCGGGCCGAGGTGTCGGGCCCGCTCGGCGCCGACTTCCACATCTCGCTCGATGCCGAGCACGACCACCGGGTTGGCGAACTGCTGCCACCGGGACCGCTGCCGCCCGAGGAGACCCCCGAGCCCGGTTCGATCTCCGCCCGGACCGGCAACCCGAAGCTCGACGCCACCGAACCCCAAACCCGCGAGTGGCGCCAGGCGATCATCCCGGCCGCCGGCGGTTTCGGCAACGCCCGGTCGGTGGGCCGGGTGCACTCGGCTATGGCGTGTGGCGGAACGGTCGACGGAGTCACCCTGCTGCGCCCTGAAAGCATTGAGGTGGTGCTCGACAAACAGATCGAGGGCATGGACGCCGTGCTGCGGACCCAAGTCGCCCACGGCATGGGCTTTGGCGTGAGCGGGCCGATGATGCCGCTGCCACCACGGGCCTTCTTCTGGGGCGGTTGGGGTGGTTCGCTCGCCATGATCGACCTCGACACCCGCGCCACCATCACCTACGTGATGAACCGCATGGACCCCACCCTCACCGGCGATGTGCGGGGCGGCACCGTGGTGCTCGCCGCCTTCGGCGCCCTCATGGGTTAGTAGCGGTCGCGGCAGTCGATGTACGCGTCAGTCAACCTGACGTACGAAGCCGCCGAGGCAACCGTCTAGCGGGATCGTTCGTCGACGACCACACCGTCGGCGGTGCTGAGGCGAAGCGTGTCGCCGGCGCCATCGAGGTTTCCGGCGAACTCGACCACCACGATGTTCTTGTCGCCCAACGACGAGCGCACGAGGGCAACCGAATCGGTCAGCACGACGATCTGGCCCGGCAGTATGACGGTACCGCTCGGGATCGTGGCGCTGATGCCCTCGATCGTCCAGCCCGAAATGTCGACCGGCGAGCCGGACGCCGCGTTGAATAGCTCGACCACGTGGCTGTCGTCGCCGCTCGGGCCAGGTCGCACATCGCTGATGGCGACCGCCGGTTTGTCGGACTGCGCGGGCACCATGCGAGGTTCGTTGTCGAAGACCCAGCGGCGCACATCGACCGCATCGTTGAAGATGTCGATCATCGTGTCGGCCGCATTGCGACCCCACATGGTCGCCTCTTTCTCAATAAGGTCGCTGCCGACCGCCGCGATGAGCGCGGCGTGGCGGTCTTCGATCAGGTTGTCGGCCAACTCGGTCTCGACCAAGGTTCGCACCCGCTGCCAATACATGGCCTCGAGTTCGGGCACGGCCATGACCGAGTCGAACAGTGGGTCCTGCATGCAGGCGAGGTCGGCCATCGGCTGTTCCCAGCACAGCGTGTTCGGCCCGAACGTCTCGTCGAGATCCCACGGGTGCAGCGAGTAGAGGCCGGTGCCGTCAATGTCGTGGAAGACGAAGAAGTTCTGGAAGGTCTGATCGTCGTGGTCGATCAGGGCGGTGGCTGCCATGTAGTTGATGACGTTGGGGATATCGAAGGTGTTGAACAAAAAGGCCGTCTTCGCGGCACCGGCAGGCATGTCGCGCAGTTTGGTTCCGACGGCGTCGATCGCCGCCGACGAACCACCCTTCGGAGTCTTTACGTCCCAGCCGTTACGTGGTGCGCGCCAACCGCCGACACCGTTGGCTTTGTAGAACGCTCCCCCATCGAGCCCAACCGCCTCGCGCCATTCGCCGTCGAGCTTCTCGCTCAGTCGGTAGACGCCGAAGAACTCGCCGTTGCGGGTGAGTTGGGTTTGGGCGGAGTGAACCGGGTTGCCGCTCGTTTTGTTGAAGATGGTCCACGAGGCGTGTTCGCGGCCCATGGTCCAGTCGCCGAACTGGCTACCCATGGCG
>CALHTF010000116.1 GCA_938038815.1 uncultured Acidimicrobiales bacterium
TCGTCGGGGTTCGTCACATCGGCGAGGGTGTTGTTGTCGTTGTCGACATCGCTCGGAAGGTCGGGGTCGGCGGCCGAGAGCGGCGAGGGACTGAGACCCTCGAGTGCGTCGTCGACGATGTCGGGTTGCGGATCGGCCAGGTCTGGTTCCTGGTCGGCGGGCACAAGAATCGAGTAGTCGCCAGCAGTGAGATCGGTGAAGAGGTAGTGGCCGTCGGCGTCGGTGACCGTCTCGGCCACCACCGTTGCGGACTCATCCACCAGTTGGATCAATACGCCGGGGATCCCGGGCTCGCCTGATTCGGCGATTCCGTCATTGTCGTAGTCTTCCCACAGCAGGTTGCCCAGCTGGTAGGTGGGTTCGGGCGAGAATCCGAAGTCGACCTCAAGGTTCGAGTGGTTGTCGGGCAGCCAGTCGTTCGTCGAGTTGACGCCTGCTTCGGCGAGTCCGCCGGTTTCGTTTTGGTAGTCGCCGAGCTCGTCCTCGGCTTCGGCTGCGTAGTCGAGTTGAAACGGGGCGGAGATCGAAGCAAAGTCGTCCTCGGGTTCACCATCGTCATCATCGTCAGCCGTCTCGGGAGTGGTCGATTGTCCGGTCGAGGATCGAAGGGCATCGAGGGCGCCGTCGACCGGGGTAAGTGTGAGATCGACCACGGGCGACTGGTCGGCGGGGATCGCTACCTGAAATGTTCCGGTGGCGAGATGGTCGAACACGTACACGCCGTTGGCGTCGGTCAAGGTCTCGGCCACAACGTTGGAATCCGCATCGAGAAGCTGCACAAGCACACCTTCGATGCCCGACTCGGTCGGGTCGGCTTGGCCGTCGTCTTCGTTGGTCTCGTCGTATGACGGGTCGCCTGGGACGCCACCGCCGTCGTCGAGCCAGACCACGTTTCCGACTCGAACCGGTACGACGTAACCAATGTCGACGGTGAGGTTCGATTGATTGTCGAGCAGCTCGTCGGTACCCGAAATGGGTTCGTCAGTCGCCGCGTCGTCGCTGCGCAGGGTTTCGCCAAGCGGTTCCGACGGACTGAACTCGTCGGGGTCGCCAAGTGACACGACGCCCGAGGTTGCCGGCTGAGCAACGGGAGACGTGCTGGCGTCTGCATTGCCATCGTTGTCGTTATCGGTGTTGTTTCCGGTGGCTGGATCGTCGGGGTCTTCCACCTGGGTCGATGAGATAAACAGGTCTTCCAGGTCGATCAGGTCGGCGCCGATCATCTGACCGGTCTGACCGTCCGGGATGACGACGAAGTAGTCGCCCGCCGGAAGGTCTTCGAACCAGTAGTGGCCATCGGCATCGGTCAACGTGCTGTCGAGTGGAGCGGAACCACCGTCCTCCCACAATTCGACCGCTACGTCTTTGATTCCGGGTTCGCCGGCTTCGGCGGTGCCGTCATCGTCGACGTCCCACCAAACCAAGTTTCCAAGCCGGTAGAGCGGTACCTCGACAAAGCCGAAGTCGAGCGTGAGGTCGGAGTTGTTGTCGGTGTGCGACAAGGTTGCGGTGTTGGCGGCCGCTTCTTGGGCGCCTGCGGTGCCCTCGCCGAAGTGGCCAGCCTCGTCGGTTGGATTGTCGAAGTAGTCGACCGCAAACGGTTCGCTCGCTGACGCGAACCCGGCGACCGGATCTCCGTCGTCGACATCATCGACGCCGGCGTCGGCACTGCTCGGTGCAACGGTCGAGCTCACCAGATCGTCGAGGTCGACGGTCGTTCCGTCAAGCGTTTGGCCTGTCTGGCCCGCCGGTATGGCGATCACGTAGGTGTCGGGGGTGAGGTCATCAAACCAGTACTCGCCGTCGGCTGTGGTGGTTTGGTCGTCGACGAACGTGTCGTCTGCCGAAAGCCCAGGCGTTCCGTCGTCGTCGAGGTACAGCTCGACAAGCACACCGCCCAGACCGTTGGCCGACTCGGCGGGGTCGGCTTCGCCGTTGTTGAATCCGACCTCACCGTTGTCGCCGTCGAGCCACACGAGGTTTCCGATTCGGACGTTCTGGACAAATCCGAGGTCGACGGTGAGGTTACTGTCGTCGTCGCTGAAGTCGGTTCCGCCGGCGGCTTCGACGTAGGACTCGGCGTCGCGTGCGGGGTCGACGTTGGTGTCGGTTTCGGCCGTGGGTTCGGTGCCGTCGCCGACGTCGATGGGTCCCGACGCCGAGAGGTACGTGCCGATTGGCTCGCCGTCGTCGGTGTTGTCGACGTTGTTGTTGGTGAGGTCGCCGCCGGTGGAGGATACGAGGGTGGCCGGATCGATTTCCGCGCCACCGATGGTGACGGTTGCTGCGCTCTGGTCTTCGGGAATCGCCACGTAATAGGTCATTGCTTCGAGCACCTGCTCGAACCAGTAGACGCCATTGGCGTCGGTGGTGGTGGTTGCGATGAGCAGATCGTCGGTGTCGAGACCAGCCGTGGTGCCGTCTTCCTTGAGGAGCTGCACGGTCACGCCGGCGATACCTTTCTCGCCATCGTCGATGATGCCGTCGTTGTTGGCATCGAACCAGATCAAGTTGCCGACCCGGTTTTCGGGTTCGAAGAACCCGGCGTCGAAGCTGTGGTCGTTGTCGCCTGGTGCGCCCGTGGTGAGCGAGATGGTCGCGACACCGTCGGTGTCGACCGCGTCGCTGTCGAGTTCAGCATCGGTGCCTTGAATCGATGGCGAAAGCAGCAGCGAGGTGCCGTCGACGCCGACTGCGCCTGACGGATCGAAGGTCACCGTGTATGCGGTATTGGGTTCGACGGTGAAGCTGTAGAACCCGTCGGCGCCGGTGGTGACCGACGTGCCGTCGCTCAGGGAGACCACGACTCCCTCGAGTGGGGTTTCGTCGGGGTCTTGGATGCCGTCCTTGTCAGCGTCGAGCCAGACAAAGTTGCCGATTTCGACCGGCGCGGCGTCGCAGTGGGCTTCGATGTCTCCGAGTCCGGCCGCCTTACCGAATCCACCGGCGACTACGCGGTACTGACCGACTTTGTCGCCGGATACATGGTCGAGTCGATAGAGGCCGTTCGAGAACGCGTACTCACCGCCGACATCGTCGAGGGTGTCGTAACCGGTACCGATGATGTCATCGGCGGGGCGGTTTGCGGCGAGGCCGCCGAGCCCGATTTCGGAGTGGCCGTCGGGTATGCCGCCGGGGGTCCATCCGGTGATGTAGTTGTCGCCGTCGTACCACTCGTCGCCACCGGGGCCACTGTTTGGACGGCTGCCGTTGGTGACCTCACAGCCAACCGAGCCTTCGACTGCGTAGGCGCCGGGACCGGTCTTGCAAACTCGCAGCATGTCGCCGCCGGAGTCGGTCGAGTAGAAGTTGGGGTCGGCAGGCCAGTTGGTCGATGGTGCGTTGTAGCCGGTCTGGTCGCCGTAGCGGTCGCGAATACCCAGGACCAGGCTGCCGTTGTCGAATTCGATGTCGGACAGAACCGGCTGGGGGTTTCCAACCTCGGTGCCGCCCCAACCGGTTACGTCGGCGACCCACGTATCGTTCCAGACCCGCCAGTCCGACGCGAGACCCGTTCCACCCCCCAACTCGGTACGGGCGTAGTCGAGGTCGATGCTCTCCACGTGGGTGAAGGTTCCAACACTGGGTGTCATCCGGTGGATGTGCGCGACAAGGTCGGCTGCGGTTCCGCCTTCGCCGTCACACGTTGTTCCCACAAATACTTGGCCGTCGTTGACCCCAACCGCCATCGGACGAAGAGTTCCGGCCGTACACGTCTGACTGGGCAGACCCACGAGCGACCACGAGTTCGTGGTGGCGAGCGAAGCAGCTGCGCCACCTTCGACGTCGATCTCGTACAGGGTGCGGTCGAACATGTTGACGACGTACAGCCGTGTGCCGTCTTCGCTGATGTCGATGTCGCCAAAGGACTGTTTGCCGACCTCGCCGTAGGAGGCTGCGTCGGGAACATCGATACCGATTGCGGTGAAATCGTGCGGATCGGTTCCGGCTGCGATGTTGAAGGTGTTGAGCACCGTGCCGTTTGCATCGAGTTGGTAGATGGCGCCCGGGCCGCCGGGTCCGTATCCGGCAAACCGCTTCATGAACGACGCCGCGTAGATGATGTTGTTGCTGTAGTCGCTGTCGTTGCGGTTGTCGACGGCGAGGCCCCAGGTCGTTCCGACCGCGTTCGCGTTGGTAATCGCTACCTCAGGGGTGCCGTTGGCGGTTCCGTCGCCGCTCGCAAGGTACTCGGTCTGAACAAGGACCGGGCCGTCGCTGTTCGGTCCGGCGACTTGGTCGAACTCGACGTAGCAGTTGGTAACAACGGTTGGGTTGGCTTGGCAATAGTGCGCGGGGTTGATGACACCGAAGTCGACGTTTTCTGCTCCGTCGGCCGCAACCTGAATGTCGCTGCGACTATCGGGTCCGATTGGCCCGGGCCGAAGGTGACCAATGGTCGGGTCGATGGTGAAGGCAACCGTGAACGGACCGGTGAGCGAGGCGGTACTCACCGAGTAGCTGCCGTCGGGACCGGACACTGCAGACGCTTGTGCGCCGGTGCTGTCAGTGACGGTAATGGTGACGTCGGGTTCGCCAACGTCGCCGGCTTTTGCGCCATCGAAGTTCTCGTCTCGGAACACCGTGCCTTGGATCTCTCCGGCGGCACCGGTGGCGGTTTGAACACCAGCGATGAGCCCGAGCGACGTCGCAATCATTGCAAACGCAACGAAAAGAGAGATGCTCTTGTTGGTGCTGAAGTGCGCGAGTATCGCCATGTGATTATCCACCCAAATGTCATGTAAATGTTGTTGTTGGGTGGCTATCGGCAGCGAGGAAACCAAAAATTAGTGTTTTGACAAACGTTCGTATGGCCAACTCGTCTTATCGTTCGAAACGAAGACCCGAATGGCCCACCTTCATCACTCGGCGTGATGGCAGGCGACGAATTGTCCGACCGCGACCTTGCGCAGCTCAGGCTCCTCGGTCGCGCAGCGCTCGGTGGCCAGCGGGCACCGGGTCCGGAACCGACAACCCGAGGGCGGGTCGAGCGGCGAGGGCAATTCGCCGCTGATCAGCTCCGAGGCGGGCGGCAGATCGAGATGGTGACCCGGAATCGAAGCCAAGAGTGCCCGGCTGTACGGGTGCTTCGGGCCGCTGTACAACGCGTCGGGTTCAGCTACCTCGCATACCTTGCCGAGGTACATGACCATGACCCGGTCGCTGATGTTCTTCACCACCGCAAGGTCGTGGCTGATGAACACCATGGTGAGGCCAAAGCTCTGCTTCAGCTGTTCAAGCAAGTTGAGAATTTGGGCCTGAACGGAAACGTCGAGCGCCGACACTGGCTCGTCGAGTATCAGAACTTCGGGCTCCATGACCAATGCTCGGGCGATACAAATGCGCTGGCACTGGCCGCCCGAAAACTCGTGCGGGCGTCGTTCGCCCACGCCGTCGGCGTCGAGTCCAACAGCGTCCATCACCTCCGCGATGCGATCCTCGGTGAAGTCGCCGGTCGGGGCGCCCCAGATCTCAAGCCCCTCGCGGACGATGTCGCGCACCCGGCGGCTGGGGTTCAGCGATGACACCGGATCCTGGAAGATCATCTGCATGCGGCGCCGGAGGTTCCGTAGTTGGTCACCCGATGACTTGGTGAGGTCGTTGTCGCGGAGTTCGATCGATCCGCCGGTGGCCTTTTCGAGCTGCATGATCGCTCGTCCAGTCGTGGTTTTGCCGCAGCCCGACTCGCCGACGATGCCCAGGGTTTCGCCCTGCTGGATATCGAAACTGATTCCCGATACCGCATGCACAACTTGCTTCTTCTTGGCCGGAAACTCGACCACCAGGTCGCGAACCCGCAAGATCGCATCGTCTCGAAGGTGCACCTCGCCCGACCCGGCCACTACGAGACCGCCCCGGATAGTGCAACGCCGGTTTCGGCGGGGAAGTGGCAGCGATAGGTGTGTTCGCCGTCGGTCACCGGTGAGGGGTTGGTTTGCTCACACGTCGGCTGGGCAGCCGGACAGCGAGCCGCGAATCGGCAACCATCGGGCAGGTCGATGAGCGACGGAGGCGTTCCTTCGATCGTCTGCAGTTCTGAATGGCTTGGTAGATCGAGGTTGGGCATCGACCGCATTAGGGCCAGCGTGTACTGGTGGCGCGGGTTGGCGAATATCTCGCTGGTCGGACCAATCTCGACCACTTCGCCGGCGTACACGATGGCTACCCGGTCGGTAAATCCCTTCACCACCGCCAGGTCGTGGGTCACCAGAAGCATGGCCATCTGGCGAGCCCGCTGCTGTTCAGAGAGCAGTCGGAGGATCTGGTCTTGCACGGTCACGTCGAGGGCGGTCGTGGGTTCGTCGGCCAGTAAAAGATCGGGTTCGTTCGCCAAGGCGATGGCGATGGTGATCCGTTGGCGCATACCGCCCGACAGCTGATGCGGATACTCCCGAAGCCGTTGCTCGGGCGCTGGGATACCTACCGATTCGAGCAGTTCGAGCGCCCGTTGTCGGGCCGCCGACTTCGTAAGGCCACCGTGAACCACCATTGGCTCGATGATCTGGGTCTCGATACGGCGCACCGGGTTCAACGCGTTGAGTGGGTTCTGCGACACCATGCCGATCTGGTTGCCGAGCACGCTGCGGACCGTTTCGGCATCGGAGCGCAACATGTCGATACCGCCGACATTCACCGTGCCCGACCGGGTCACACTCGAAAGCGCAAAGGCTCCGACAATCGATCGCAGGATCATGGTCTTTCCCGAGCCGGATTCTCCGACCACCCCCAGTGCTTCACCGGGCATGACCGACAGCGACACGTCGTCGACAGCGCGCACGTCTCCGTCGGGGGTATGCAATACCGTCGCCAGGTTTCGGATCGAGAGGGCTTCCCCACCGGTTTGATCGTCGGCTGCATCGCCCAGGGTGATCAACTTCCGCTCGGTTGCAACCTCTCGTGGTGACCAGAGCTTGCGAATGCCGTCGCCCACCAGGTTGAACGCCAAGATGGTGAGGAACATGGTGGTCGCCGGGATGAGCGCGACATGGCCGTGATCGGCGATGTCGTTGGTTCCCTCGGCGATCAACTGGCCCCAGGTGAGGCGGTCCATCGAGAGTCCGATGAAGGCCAGCGCACCCTCGGTCAAGATGACCAGGGCAAAGCCCAGGAAGGCAAACGACAGCACTGGCAGCACCAGGTTCGGGATGAGTTCTTTGAACAGCACCCGCGTGCGGCTTGCCCCCATCGCCACCGCCGCGTCGACGAACTCGCGCTCGGCCAACGAGAGGGACGCCCCGCGCACGATCCGGGCGTACGACGGTATGCCCGACAAGGTGAACAAGATGATGAACACGGTGAGCGAGTTACCGAAACTGGCCCGCACCGCAATGAGAAGCACGAGCCCGGGGAATGCCAGCGCCATGTCGATGAGTATGGCGATGGCGCCGTCGACCGTGCCGCGCAGGTAGCCAGCGGTGGCTCCGACGATGGTTCCGATGATCGACGCCAAAACCGTGACCACCAAGCTGAGAATCAACGCTGGTCGGATCCCGGTGAGGACTCGGGCGAACATGTCGCGGCCCTGGCCGTCGCCGCCGAAGAATGCGTTGAACCCGGGGCCTTCAAACTTGGCAACCTCGCGGGTACGAATACCGAGGGCCTCGGGGTCGCGGATGGGCAACAACTCTTCGAACAACGCCACGAACACGAGGGCGGCGATCCAGCCAGCCGACAGCCAGAAGATGACCCCAAACGACCGCTTCTGCGGCTTCTCGTCAGGTGTTGTCATGGCGAATTCTCGGGTCGAGGATCGAGTACAAGATGTCGACCGCGAAGTTCGCGGCCACGTACGCGACGGTCAATAGAGCGACGATTGCCGCAACCGTGCTGTAGTCCTCCAGGAAGACCGAAATGATGGTGAGGCGGCCAATGCCGTTGATCGCAAACAACACCTCGATGATGAACGCGCCGCCGATCAGCGCAGCGATGTTGAGACCGATCGCCGTGGTGAGGTTGAGCGACGAAGGCCGCAGCACGTGGCGCCACATGATCCGTCGCTCGCTCATGCCTCGCGCTTGGGCGAGCATGACGTAATCCTCCTGAAGGGTGTCGATCATGTCGCTTCGCAGGAGCCGGAGGTACACCGCTACGAGATTGAGGGCCAGGGTGAGGCTCGGCAAGAACATCTGGTGAAGATTGCCGATCGGGTTGCGAAAGATGCTCGGTAAGTCTTCGACAATCGTCGGGAACCACCCGAGCTTTACGCCAAAGAAGAACGACAAATAGATACCGAGCACGAACGCCGGTAGAGCCAACAAACCAAAGGCCCCGCCCGACGACACTCGGTCGATCCACGACCCCGGCCGACGGGCCGACGCAACAGCCAGCGGAACCGAGATTCCGATCGCGAGTACCTCGGCCAGAACCATGAGTTCGATCGTTTTGGGCAACGCGTTCTGAATGAGCCGCCAGCTGGTGAAACCGGTGACCACATTCGAATCGCCGAAGTCGAGTTGCACCGCGCCGCCCAACCAGTCGAAATACCGAGTGAGGAACGGTCGGTTGAGACCCATCTCCTCTCGGATCTGCTCGATCGCTTCTGGCGTGGCGTTGAGTCCGGCCCGCGCCGCTGCTGGATCACCTGGTGAGTTGTCGAGCAGAAAGAACGTAAAGAACGTGACGACAAAGAAGACCAGTATCAGGCGCAGAATGCGCACGACGATGGCCCGCAATTACGGCTCCAGCCAGACTTGTTCCCAGCTAAAGAAGCTGCCGTTGGTCATGCCGAGCGACCGGTCGCCGTTCACGAGCGGTGCGTTGGCCCCAATGCCGTGAAGACGAGGCATGACGGCTGCTCCCTCAATGCCGTTCAGGTGGTCGATCCAGATGAACGGCAGCGCCTCGGTGAGTCCTTCTTGGAAGAGGGCGTAACCCTCTTTGCGGGTTGCCTCGTCGACGTTTTCGCGACCGATTCGCAGACCTTCATCGATCTTGTCGTTTTGCAGGTTCGACCAGTTGAGGAAGCCGCTCGACGAGTGCATGAAGGTGAACACCCCGTCGGGGTCGGGGCTGCCGAACTGGAACCAGCTAAAGGCTTGGAAGTCATCGGCGATTGCCGTGGCAGCTGATTGGCCACCACCGATCAGTTTCGCCGACGCATCCATTCCGGCTTCTTGCCAGAACGAGATAGCCACGTCGAGTACTTCTTCGGTGGCCGGTGACGGTTCGATCGAGATCTCGAACTCGATCGGGCCTACCTCGGCTTCGTATTCGTCGACCAACGCCTTGGCGGCTTCGAGGTCGTACTCGGGGTAGTCGGTGTCGACCCACCACTTCGACGATGGGTTAATCGGACCGTTGGCCGGGGTGGTGAGGCCCGAACGGAAGTTCTCGATCAGGAAGTCGCGGTCGGTTGCATGGGCGAGGGCTCGGCGAACGCGGATGTCGTCGAACGGTGCCTTGGTCGTGTTGAGCAGGTAGAGGTACTCGTTTGCGCCTGCCTCGCCAAGCCAAACGTTCACGTTGTCGTCTTCGAGAAAGTCGACGATGTCGCTGTCGCCCGGCGAGATGTAGCCCTCGATGTCGCCGGCCTCTAGTGCTTGGCGTCGAACGGTTTGATCGGGCAGGAACTTAAAGGTGATGGCGTCGAGGTAGGGGAGGCCTTCGTCGGCCCGCCAGTAGTTCGGGTTGCGCACCACTCGCACACTGTCGCCGGGTACCCAACTTTCGAGCATGAACGGACCGGTACCCATGAAGGTGTCGTTCTGGCCAATGGTCGATGGTGAGACCATCCAGCCCGGCTGACCCACGAGCTGGAACGGGAAGGCACCCCAGGGGGTGTTCATCGTGACCTTGACCGACAGATCGTCGACGACGTCGATGCTCTCGACCGCCGTGAACGCAAAGCCGGTGACCGACCCGTCCTTAAAGGCTTGGATGTTGGCTCGCACCGCTTCGCCATCGACCGGTTCGCCGTCGGCGAACAGCAGTCCTTCGCGCATGGTGATGATCCATTCGGTGAAGTCGTCGTTCGGGGTAATCGACTCGGCCAGGTTGGGTATCCACTCGCCGCGGTCGTTCAGGCCGGCAATCGAATCGTTCATCGAGGTAATGACCCGAATCGAGCCGGGCGCTATTGCGTCGGTGGTGCTGAAGCCGGTGCCGTCGTTTACCAAGGCGAAGGTGATCTCGCCGCCTGCCACCGGGTCGAGGTCGAGGCCATTCATCCCCTCGCCTTCGCTCGTGATCTGGTTTTCGTCTTCCAACGGCGGTTCGGTGGATGCGCTCGGCGAGGCCGCGTCGTCATCGGGTTCGTTGTCCGTTGCGTCGTCGGCCGCCGCGGCGGTTGTCGCTGGTGCGGTTTCGTCGCCCGAACTGCCGCCACATGCGGTGGCGACCAACGTCGCGGTGAGAAAGACCGCCAGCAGTCGAACTATTTGCTTGTGCATCATCGCCACGTTGTTCCCCCACGAGCGTTGCGTGTGAGGTGACCGTAGTCACATTGGCGGAGCTAGTGAAATCAGCGACTGCCAAAGGCGGCGGGCCACAGCGGGTCGATCTGATCGAGGACCGACGCGGTTCGTTCGACGACGGTGGTCGAATCGTCGATCGCCCAAAGGGCGACGGCTGCGTCGGTGCCGCCCACGATTGCGCCAGCGATCACCGACGCCTGGGTTGTTAGCTCGGCGCTCGGCGCAGGGGTATCGGAAAGCAACAAGGCGACGTAGGCCTCGAGCCACTCGCGATTGGTTCGGGCGTAACGCGAGGTCAGTGCCGGGGTGGCCAAGACCACCATGGCCCCCGCCAAAACGGCTTCCTTGCGTTGCTCGATAAACGCTGCGACATCGAGCACGGCTCGTTCGCAGACCGCCCGCAACGACTCTCCCGCTTGGCGGGTAGCGACGGTGGCGTCGAAGGTTTCGAGCCACAGGCGGGTCTCTTCAAAGATGAGGTCTTCTTTATTGGCGAAGTGGCGGTAGGCCGTGCGACGAGAAACGCCCGTCGCCTTAGCAACCTCGTCCATGGTGGTCTCGCCGTAGCCGTGCTTGGCGAAGAGCGCGATTGCGGTGGCCGAAAGCTCGGCTCGAGTTTGCGCATCGCGACGATCCTGTAGCTCACCCATATGCGTGCAACTTTGGCACACTGTGCCACCATCGGCGAACCCGCTACTTCAGCCCATAGCGCTCGAGGATGTTGTCGGGCTTGAAGGTTTCGAACGGAACCTCGGCTGCGGTGCACAACTCGACCATGGTGTCGACGATCTCCTGCGGGTCGAGTTGGTTATCCAACATGCGGGTCCGGGTTCCCGCGGCGAGTTGAAGTTCGGTTGGCCCGGCGTTGTGTTCGGCCAGTTGTTCGTCGACCCCCTCGACCATCGCATCGTTGAAACCGGTGGCGTACGGCCCAGGGTTGAGCTTGACGACATCGATCCCGTACTCGGCCAGCTCAACTCGCAACGACTTCGCCATGGCTTCGAGGGCGTGTTTGGTCATGGCGTACGGCCCAGAGAGAGCACCCGAGGAGAGCCCGGCTATCGACGACACGATGATCACCCGCCCCGCACCTTTCGGTTTCATTTGGCTCAGGACGGCTTGAGTCACCCGTAGCGTCCCGAAAACGTTGACCTCAAAAACGTGGCGAACCAGATCGATCGGTACGTCGGCGAGGGGGCCGAGTTGGCCTCGCCCGGCGTTGTTCACCAGCACGTCGACATCGAGTTCGGCGGTGGCGGCGAGGTCGTCTGCGTCGGTGATGTCGAGCCGGACTCCTACCAGGTTGTCGTCGAGATCGTTCATCTCGGTTGCGTGCTCAGCGGTGAGGCAACCGGCGATCACATGGTGACCCAGCTTCGCCAGTTTGATCGCCGCTCCTCGGCCGAAGCCCGACCCGGCGCCGGTGATGAGGATGCGTTGGGGGTTTGCAGAAAGAGCCATGCCCGCAACCTACGCCACACCGATGCGAGGTTTGGAAAATGCATCCATGGTGCGGCCTCGTGCAAGACTCGCTTTATGGATCCCGATGATGCACTGGCAAAGCTGTTCTTCACCGATGAAGGTATTGCCGACCCCGCCCCGCTGTATCGCTCGATGCGCGAGACCGCCCCGGTCCACCACAGCGCGACCGGCGCTATCTTCCTCACCCGGTTCGACGATTGCCGTGAGCTGCTCCGCGACAACCGGTTCGGCAAGTCGAATCGAGCCGGTGAACCCCTGATTCCGAGTAGCGATCCGGCCGCCGCCGAGGTTCGCAAGCAACAGGTGGCCCAGTCGATCGCCGAGAAGCGTCCGACATCGATCCTGTTTCTCAACCCGCCCCATCACACTCGCCAGCGAGGTTTGGTCGCTCGTGCGTTTACCCCTCGCCGGGTTCAACAACTCCGGTCCGAGATCAGCGTGTTGGCCGACAAGGTGGTGGACGAGTTTGTCGAAACCGGGGGTGGCGATCTGCTCGACGTCATCGCCTTTCCCTTGCCGGTTGCCGTGATCGGCATGTTGGTCGGAGTGCCCGAAGCCGACTGGCCGCAATTCCGCAGCCTCATCACCACCTCGGCGGCTGGCATCGAACCGGGCGCGACCGTCGACGAGTTGCATGCCGCGGCCGCCGCCCGCCGCGAAGTGAACGACTACTTTGCCGAGCTGTTGGCGGAACGCAAAGCGAACCCCCAAGACGACCTCTTGTCGGACCTGTTGGCGGTCAAAGAGGGCGACGATTCGTTGAGCGACGGCGAGATCATCGCCGTCACCACCCTTTTGTTTGCTGCGGGCTTCGAGACCACGACCAACCTCATCGGCAATGGCATGGGCGCATTGCTACGTAATCCGGCGGAGATGGAGAGCCTCTGGGCCGACCCGTCGTTGCTCAGCACGGCGGTCGAGGAAGTTCTGCGGTGGGATTCGCCGGTGCAGTTCGACGCTCGTTCGGCGCTCGAAGACGCCGATATCGCCGGGGTCGAGGTGCCTAAGGGGGCAAGTGTGGTCACCTTGATCGGCGCCGCAAACCGCGACCCAGAACACTTCAGCGACCCCGAGTCCTTCGATATCGGTCGCGACGAAGGCCCGCCGATGAGCTTCGCCTCGGGCATTCACTATTGCCTTGGCGCCAACCTTGCCCGGGCCGAGGGCGAAGAAGTCTTCCGAGCCCTCATCGAACGCTGCGCCACGATCGAACAGGCCGGTGAACTCAACCGCCGCCACCGCATGACCCTCCGCGGCTACTCCTCGGTCCCGGTAACCGTAACCCCCCGCTAAAACCCCCGAAATTTTCACGTGGAACCCGCCCAGAGCGGGCTACACGCGATCAGAACTTGGGGTTAGCGGTTGAGGAGTACCGGAAGAGTGCGTGGGCCACGGACTTGGCCGTTGGCCCAGGTGGTTTCCTTGGTCGGATCGAGTGTGTAGTTCGGGAAGGCGCGTAACCACTCCTGTAACGCGACTACCAGTTCGAGGCGGGCCAGGTTCGACCCGACACACCGGTGGATGCCGAGTCCAAACGCCACGTGGCGGTTCTTGGCTCGGTCGAGTTGAAACTCATCAGCGTTCTCGAACGCCTCGGGGTCATGGTTGGCGGCCGGGAAGGTGAGCAGCATCTGGTCGCCCGCATGAACCGGGCAACCCGCAACCTCGGTGTCCTTGATGACCTTGCGTGCCATCGTGACCGGAGCGTAGTAACGCAGCACCTCTTCGGTGCCGGTCTGCCACAACAGGTCGGTATTGTCGGCCGCGACGAGTTGGGCGACCTGGTCGGGGTGCTGCCCAAAGTGCCAGAGCCCCGACGCGATCGCGCTCCACGTCGTGTCGATGCCAGCGATGATCAGCAGTCGGACGTAGCCCACCTTGAGGTCCCACTCGATGTCTTCGCCATCGATGGTGGCCGTCGCGATCTCGGTGAGCATGTCGTCGATGGGGTTGGCGATCCGGTCGTGCAGGATCTCGTCGATGTAGGCGGTCATCTCGGCGGCCACCTGCAGCCGGACATCGTTGTCGCGAGGCGCGAGCTGGAAGTTGCGGTAGATCCAGTCCCGGAACAGGTCGGCGTCCTTTTCGGGGATGCCGGTGAGTTGGCAGATGCCGTGCACCGGAATGTGCTGGGTGTACTGCTCGGCGGCGTCGGCTGCATCGAGTCCGTCGAGGCCGGCGATGAGGTTGCGGCAGTACGAGCGAAGGTCGGCTTCCATCTCGGCGATGCGTTTGGGGTTGAACGCCGGCAACAGGAGCCGCCGATGGTCGTGGTGCTCTGGCGGGTCGGAGGTAATCGGTGGGGCCGGGCGTCGAGGAGCGTCGGGTCGGCCGACGTTGACCCAGATCGACGAGAAGTTTTCGGTGTCGTTCGCCACGTGGGAAACGGCGTCCATCGTCACCGGCATGAACGCTCGGCCGTAACGTTCGGTCGAGGCCATCGGGCACTCTTCGCGCACTTGGTTCCAGATATCGATTGCGTTCGGACCCCACTGGTCGTCGAGCCAGTCCCAGTCGTTCACCCAATCGGTAACCGCTGGTAGGTCGACCCCTGCTGATTCATACGCCATACGTGTCCTCCCCTAGGACTATGGCTTCACGGTATCGGACGACACGGCCGTGATGCCTCTCGCCGTGCCGCAGCATCGTTCGTGAGCGACGGTCGGGCCGCTGTGAAAGAGTGACGGTATGTCGCAAGGGGGAACTGCTTCATACACCGACCTGTCCGCCGGGATCGTTGTGCCCGACCTGGTAGCAAAGGCCGTTTCGGTCGCCAACGACTTGGGTTTTGTCTACTGCGTCCGACCCGAGATCGGTCGGCTGTTAAGTGTGCTGGCCGGTGGGCTACCCGCCGGGTCGGTGGTGGGGGAGTCGGGTACTGGCACCGGTGCAGGACTGGCGTGGATGGTTTCGTCGTCGGGGCCAGAGGTGCATTTTGTGAGCTATGAGATCGATGGCGATCAAGCGGCCGCCGCCCGTGAGTTGTTCGCCGAGCATCCCAACGTCGAGATCGTCGAGGGCGATGCAGCTGCACTGTTTGACCACGGGCCCTTCGATCTGTTGGTGAACGACGGCGGCCCGGGCGCCGGGAAAGCGGGCGAGAAACCTTTCCGTCCGTCGGAGGTACTGCGGGCAGGCGGTGCGATGACCATCGATGACTACAGCCCGACGAGCGAGTGGCCACCGCTGTATTCGGGCGAACCCGATTCCAGCCGAGTGCACTGGCTTACCCACGACGACGTGTTCGCCACCGAGATTCGGGTCGCCCCCGACCTCGCCGTGGTTTTGGCCCGGTACCTACCTGCGAGGTAGCCACTAGTCATGTCCGAAGCACTGCTGTACACCAAGCGCGACGACGGGGTGGCCGTCGTGTCGACCAACGACGATCCACTCAACCGGTTCACCCTTGGCTACATCGACCGACTGAGCGAGGTGGTCGACGATATTGCCGCCGACGACTCGATTCGAGCGTTCGTGATCACGTCGGAAGGCACCACCAACTTCTCGGTCGGGATGAACCTGAAGCAGCTCGGCACGGGTGTTGAGGCGGCCGGCGGAATCGATGCGTTCTTCGACCAACGACTCGACGTGATCTCGCGAATCGAGACGATGGGGAAACCTTCGGTCGCCACGCTGTTTGGCTACTGCTTGGGTGGCGGTCTTGAGCTTCCGTTGGGTTGTACCTTCCGGCTGGCGGCTACCGAAGGGGCGCAGATCGGCTTGCCCGAGATGGACTTGGGTTCGGTTCCGGCGTGGGGTGGCAGTGCTCGGCTCGCGAAGTGCGTTGGTCGAAACCATGCGCTCGACATGATCTTGCGGGGCAAGAAGATCTCGGGTCCGGAGGCTCTCGCAATCGGCTTAGTCAACGAGATCTGGCCGGTCGAGCAGTTGCGACAGAAGGCAATCGACCTCGCCGCCGAACTGGCCTCACAGCCTCGTCTCGCGGTGAAGGCAGTGCTCGATTCGTTACACGACAGCGAAGATAAGACACTCGATGAACTGCTTGTCGCCGAACGAGCCGGGGTCCACGCAACGATGGGAACCGCCGATGCCACCGAGGGAATGATGGCGTTCCTCGAAAAGCGCGAGCCAAAGTTCAACAAATAGCGAGGGGCTAGCCCGCGGCGTCGGCTAAATCCTTGGAACCGGGGCGGGTTGCGGTTGTACCGTCGAGGCGGTGTCGGCCGAACAACTTGCTGAACTCCTGCGCGCTGTCGACGCGCGCTTCGCTCGGCGCGATCCGGCACTGGTCGAGTGGTCCGACCCTTATCCCGACCGCGACCCTCCCGACGAGGCCTACAGTCGCGACGACAACCCCGAGCGCTACCGCATCGTCGAAGCTCGACTCGATGCGTGGATCGACCAACTGATCGAGCGTGGGCTGGCGACCATCGAGGCAGATGTCGAGGTCGAGTGGGCTGAGCCTCGTTCATCGATCGACCGGAACGACCGGCTCGTCCCTGTGCAGCGCGCCGCCATGTCGATCATCGTTGGGCGCCGCACCGGTGGTGCCCGAGTACCCGAGCTCGGTTCAGATGAGCCGGTGAGTCAGGCGCTCTGGCGTCCCGACATTTGTTGCGACGCCTGCGACAGCGGCTCGGCCGACCTGCTCGAGACGCTCGATGAGATGATGGCGGCCGTCGTCACCGGAACCTTTCGGCGACTGTGCCGAGGCGGCCAACAGATCACGGTGTCGTCATCCAATGGGTGGTCCGCCTCGAACTTCCGCGGCCCAACGACCGGAACCCCGCGGCTACTCCGTGCGCCAGGGCGTCGACGTACGGTCGAAGAAGTCCTCGCCGACCCTCGCGGGTGGAACGAGCTACGCGGCGAATCCTGGTTCGGTTAACGAACGTCGAAGCCGAGCTCGAAGGTCCGAACCGCTCGGGCAAAGATGTTCGGCTCGATGTCGGGCTCGCTCACTACCGACAGGTTCGTGATGCGCTTGGTCAGCTCTTCGAACAACAGCTGTAGTTCGAGTCGGGCCAAGTTCGCGCCAAGGCAGAAGTGCGTGCCGTGGCCAAACGCCACGTGCGGGTTCGGGTCGCGGGTTACATCGAACTCGTTTGGTCGATCGAACACTCGGGGGTCTCGGTTGGCCGCCGGGTAGAGCAGCACGAGCCGGTCGCCCTTGACGATCTTTGTGCCGGAAACTTCAGCGTCGGTGGTGGCGATGCGGAACATGTTGTTGAGCGGCGTCACCCAACGGATGAGTTCCTCCACAGCTGGTGCAATCCGCGCCGAGTCCTCGGCGAGGAACTCCCATACGTCGGGGCGGTCGGCGAGTTCGCGAAGTCCGTGAGCGATAACTGTACGGGTGGTCTCGGCGCCGCCTGCGATCATCAGGCCGGTCTCTTGCACCATCACGTTCGGATCCATGCCGGCCTGAACCCAGTCGGTGAACAGATCGTCCTGTGGATCGGCCGCCCGTTTGGGAAGCTCGACCGCCATGACCTCGGCCCACTCTTGGATGCTGCCGATGAGGTCGAGCATCACATGGTCCTCGACGTACCGACGGTCGATGCGCATCTGACGTTCCGACCAACTCTTCACGTCGCGCCAGGCCTCTTGGCCAAACCCGATGAGCTCGCCGGTAACCCGCCCGGGCAGCTGAGCGGCCAACGCATCGACCACCTCAATGTGGCCCTTGTCGTCCCGTTCGGCGATTGCTCGGTCGACCATCGCCGAGACCATCGAGCGGTAGTGATCGCCGTGGTTGCGGACCGCGCGGGGTGTGAACCGCTTGTTGATCATCCGGCGTTGCCCAAGATGGGTCGGGTCGTCGTGGCTGATCATGGTCAGCTCGGCCTCGGACTCGACCAGCCGGTAGTGATTGTCGCTCGAAAAGGTCTGCGGGTCTCGCTCAACAGCCAGCAGGTCGGCGTGGCGGGCGGCGATGAGAAAGCCGCTCTTCTCGTCGCGCCACAGACCGGGATACTCGAGCAGTTGGTTGTACGCGTCGTGAGGGTTCGACTGCCACCATGCGGGTTTCAGGATGTCGGTCTGGGGCGTGTTGGTCATCGCGAGACGCCCGTGCCGGTTGCCCGGTCGGCCGTGATCTCACTCGCCATCTGGTCGAGCACCGAACCGCGGAAGGTCTTCATCGTGGCTCGGTAGGCGCCACGGTGCAGCGGGGCGAGCGAGGCCGCGGCGGCGACGGCTTGTTCGACAACCTGGTCAGGTGCGGTGACCGAATCGAGGAAGCCCACCTCGACCGCACCGGCCGGATCGGTGATGCGAGCGTTGGCCACCGACTGCTGGAGAAAGAGCGGATTCAGGCGTTCACGGCAGATCGTCATCGCCCAGTCCGGTAGCACCATGCCGATAGCGACTTCGTTAACCCCGATCTTCGATGGCCCGTCGGCACCAACCCGAATGTCGCAGCCCAAGAGCAACAGAGCGCCCGCAGCTAAGGCGTGGCCGGTGCATGCGGCCACGATCGGCAGATCGCAGCCGTACGCATGGCGCACGAGGTCGCCGCCATCGGCAACCAGGTCGACCACCGCGGCCATGTCGCCGCTGTTCATCACGTTGAGGTCAAACCCGGCCGAGAACTTGCCTTCTCGCCCGGCGATAACCGCTGCCACGACGTTTTCGTCGGCCGCCGCCTCATCGATGGCGGCTCGTAGATCGGCGATCATGGCTTTCGACAACGCGTTGGCCTTGCCGTCGTCCATGGTGATCAGGGCCACAGTGCCGTCGGCTTCGCGGGTACTCGTAATGTTCGACATGGATCGAAACTACTGGCCCAAGCTACGGACGGCGAAAGTCGATCGTTACACCGGGGGAGCGGTGGCGAGATTGGCTTGCTGGCCATGCTTGGCAATGAGTTCGTCCACCAGGCCCGACGACTTTGCCGACTCGACAAAGTCGTGCAGGTAGTTGCGGCCCGCTTCGTCTCGACCCTTCGGTGCACCAATGGCTTGTTGCACGGTCGCGAAGTGGCCGTCGAGGATCCGACCTCCTGGTACCGAGGCCAGGTCGGTATTCATGCGGGGGCGCAGCCCGGCAAGGGCATCGCACTCTTCGGCGAGGAACGTTTCGATCGCTGCGTCGTGACTCGGCACTTGGATCAGCGTTGCGGCTTGGAGGTCTTGCTCGAGGCGGAGGCAGTATGCGGCCCGCTCCTTCACGGCGATCCGGATACCCGGCTGGTCGAGGTCGGCGAAGGTGGTGTGCGGCGAGTCGGCAGGTAACAGGTAGGTGGCTTCGATCTCGCAGTACGGCGGGCTGAAGTCGATGACTTCGGCCCGCTTGGCTTCGGCGCCGATGTTGCCGATGTCCCAGTTGCCGGTGGGCGCAGCGTCGGCCACGTCGCCCGGGTTGGGGTAGGTGGTCAGCACCAGTTCGACCCCAAGTTGTGCCGCGAGGGCGGCTGCCATGTCGGGCGAAACTCCCACGGGGTCGCCGTTGGGGGCGGTGTCGGTAACCAGCAAGAAGTTGCTGAGGTTGATCGCCGCACGAAGCAACCCGGTCGGAGCAAGCGCTGCGCGAGCAGCATCGGAAGGCAAAGCAAGACTCATGGCGCCAACCTAAAACAAAACCCTGACCCTGAGTCAGAGTCAGGGTTTTGTTGTGAATTGGTCGCAGGATTCGTTAATGAGAATGATTCTCATTTAGGGTTCGCACATGTCGATCGTTCTCCTTGCTGTCGCGATTCTTTTGCTGTCGTTGGCTGGCGGTCTCGCGCCCCGCTTTTTGCAAGACCGGCTACCTCAGCAGCGGTTGCAGGATCTCACCGGCATCGCCTCGGGCTTGTTGTTGACTTCGGCGTTGCTGGTGGTCGTGCCCGAAGGATTTCACGTGGCAGCCGAAGCTGCGGAGGAAGCAAGCCATGGCGCCCCCCTCGGCGGCGGAGGCGGTCACGGAGAGGCGTTTATCTTCGAGCCGGTCATTCTCGGCGCCACAATTCTGGCCGGCTTTGTGGTCATGCTCTTGCTCGAAGGCTTGGGAGTTGGCCACGCGGTTCACGAAGAGCATCACGACCACGCCGAAGGCCATGGTCACGGCCATGTGCACCACCCAACGTCGCCGACCGTATTGGCGATTGGCCTCACCGCTCACGCCGCGGCCGATGGACTGGCGATCGGTGCTGCTGCGGTCGCTGGCGATACGGCGTTCTCGTTGCTGATCACCGCAGCGGTGGTACTACACCGTGTTCCCGCCGCGTTCAGCCTCGGCCTATTCGCCCTGCACGAAACCGAAGATGGTGGGCAGGCCACGCGGGGAATCATCGCCTTCGCCCTCGCGACTCCACTGATGATGATGCTCGCCTACCTGATGCTCGAATCGGCCGCCGACAAGATCGTGGCGTTGTCGCTGTTGTTCTCGGCCGGCACCTTTGTTTATGTGGCAACGGTCGACACCTTGCCGGCGATCCATAACCCCGAAAGCGGCCGACGGTTGCTGGTGAACGTGATGATCGGTGTCGTGTTGTTCACCGCGATCTTCTTGCTGGCCGATGCGTCGGGCGTGCTCGAGCACTCGCACTAGAGCGTGGCGGCCCGACTACGGTTTCGGCCATGACACGATCACGCTGGATCACCGAGATGGGCATGGGCGTCGACGTCCATGGTTGGGACTACACGAAGGCAGCGCGACGCGCCGTGTCCGATGCACTACGGCACAGCAGCCTGAACTTCTTAGACGCTGCCGGCAAGACTCGCGACGACATGCACGTCGAGGTACGGATCGGTGTGCAAAAGCCCGATGAGGTCGACATCGAAGCCGTCGCCACCGAGGTGCCGTATGGAACCGTGACCGTCTCCGCCCAGTCGGGCGGCCTCGATGTTC
>CALHTF010000117.1 GCA_938038815.1 uncultured Acidimicrobiales bacterium
CTGCGGGCCAGCCCCCGGTGGGTTTTGCTGGTAGTACGTTTGGTTCCATGGGTGCTAGGAAGACCGGGTTCGTCGACGACCAGACCTTCCATAACGCCGTCGAAGCGTATTGCAGCCGGCTCAGCTACCGGCCGGGCGAAACGGTCGGCATTTGTGTCTCGACGACCGCCGACTCGTTCGATGTTCAGGTCGAGCGGTGGGGCGCGACCCGCGAGGTTGTGTGGTCGGCGTTCTCCCAGCCGGGTTCCTACGTTGCCCCACCCGACGATGCCGATGCCCAAGGTTGCGGTTGGCCGGTGACCGTGGAGATCCCCCTCGAGCCCGAGTGGCGGTCGGGGTTCTATCTCGTCACCCTGATGGCGGCCGGCGACCGGTCGCACGCCGGGTTCGTGATTCGGGGCGCCCCGGCGGTCGAGGACCAGCAATCGATCCTGTATGTGCTGCCCACCAACACGTGGAACGCCTACAACACCTGGGGCGGCAAGAGTCTGTACACCGGCGGTACGCAGGTGTCGTTCGGCCGGCCCTTTGCCCGCGGGATGCTCGACCGCCCGTCGGCCGCAACCCAGTCGGGCGATGAACGCGACGACCGCAAGGCTCGGCCCACCCGCTTCGGTGAAGTGCCCGACGCCGACGGTGAGATCTTCCAGCGATACCGCGAGACCCACAACTATCCGTCGGCCATCGGCTCGACCGGCTGGTACACCCACGGCCGCCGGTTTGTGGAGTTCGCCGAGGCCGACGGTTACCACTTTGACTACGCCGTATCGTCGGACCTCGAGGAGCCCACGGCCCTCGACGGCTACGACTCGGTGCTACTCGTAGGCCACGACGAGTACTGGTCGGCGCCGATGCGTTCGACGATCGAGGCCCACGTGGCACGCGGTGGCCACCTGGCATCGTTCTCGGGCAACACGCTGTTCTGGAAGGTCCGGTTGGAGGCGACGCCCAACGGTCAGGCGATGGTGTGTCACAAGTACCGTGGGCACCTCGACGACGACCACGCCGAGGGTCCGACCGGACTCTGGGCCGAGCCATCGATCGATGATCCCGAATGGCGACTCCTGGGCGCCGGTTCGGCCTTTGGGCTCTACCACCGGTTTGGTCAGGCGACGCCGCAGGGTGTTGGCGGCTTTGTTGTGTACCGCCCCGACCATTGGCTCTTGGACAAAACCGGTCTGTTGTACGGCGACGTGTTGGGCCGCGACGAGGGAGTTGTGGGGTACGAGACCGTCGGCTGTCCGTTGACCCTCGACGACCTCGGCTTGCCGGTGCCGAGCCAGGCGGCCTTTGACCACGGCGTTCCGGAGAACGCCGAGATCGTGGCGTGGGTCCCGTCGAGCAACCTCGGGGTCGGCGACTACCCGAAGTCGATCGCCGCGCTAAGCGACCAAGGCGACCTCGAGTTCATCGCCGAGCGGATATTCGGCGGCGGCGAGCACGCCAAGACCAAAGCCCGCCACGGCAACGCGGTCATGATCACGTGTCGGCCCAACGGTGACGACGGGGGAGAGGTCATCACCGTCGGCACCACCGACTGGGTCTTCGGCCTGGGCTCCGACGCGGCGGTCGCCCAAGTGACCCGCAACGTACTGGACCGGATCGGTCGCGGCAGTCGTTAGTTTCGTCCGCCGAAGCGAGGCACAAAGCGAGGGGTGGCCGCCGCGTAGGCGGCGTAACCCTCGTACCGTTCGGCCAACCGTTGCTCCTCCCAGCGGGCCTTCACATGGAAAAACACGAGGGTCGCCGCGGCGACCGCGAGGCTGATGAAGCTGCCCGACCGGATCGTGAGTCCGGCGACGATGGCCAACACCCCGGTGTAAATCGGGTGGCGGACAAACCGGTACAGCCCGCCGGTTTGGAGCTGCCCGTAGGACACCGGGACCGGAGTCGGGGTGACCGACTTGCCGAGTCCCAGCGCTCCCACGGCGATGATCACCAACCCGACCACCAGTAGTCCGTACCCAACGGTGCGAACCGAAGCGGGTGTGGGCCAGTCGTCGCGGCCGGGAAGCACAATCAACGCCACGAGCACCACGGCTTGCACCGCAACGAACAACCAGCCGATCAGGGCATTGTTTTTACCCATTGCTTTTACTCATGGTGGGCCGGGGCTAGTTGTTGGTTGGGAACCCGAGGTCGACCGAACTGTTGGCCGGGTCGGGCCAGCGCGAAGTGATGACCTTCGGGCGAGTGTAGAAGTGCACACCTTCGGGCCCGTACATCGTGGTGTCGCCGTACAGCGAGTCTTTCCAGCCGCCAAAGGAGTGGTAACCGACCGGTACCGGGATCGGCACGTTGATGCCGACCATGCCGGCGTCGGCGTCTCGTTGGAACTGGCGGGCGGCGCCACCGTCGCGGGTGAAGATTGCCGCGCCGTTGCCCCAGGGGTTGGTGCGGATCAGGTCGACGGCGTCGGCGTAGCTTTCGCTGCGAACCACGCACAGGACTGGACCGAAGATTTCGTCCTTGTAGACGGTCATGTCGGGGGTCACGTTGTCGAGCAGGCTCACACCGAGGAAGTAGCCGTCGCCCTCGAACTGCTGCTCGCGTCCGTCGACCACGACCGACGCGCCTTCGTCGGCGCCGATGCCGATGTAGCTGGCGACCTTGTCGCGATGCTCGCGGGTGATGAGTGGCCCCATTTCGGATTCGCTTTGATCGCCGGGGCCAACGGTGAGGTTCTGCATCCGGCTTTTGATCGCGTCGACCAGTGGATCGGCAATGGGGCCCACGGCGGCGATGACCGAGATCGCCATGCAGCGCTCGCCGGCCGAACCGTAGGCGGCCGAAACCGCTGCGTCGGCGGCCAGATCGAGGTCGGCATCGGGCAGTACGATCATGTGGTTTTTGGCGCCACCGAGCGCCTGAATGCGCTTGCCGTTGGCCGTTCCCTTGTCGTACACGTAGTGGGCGATCGGGGTCGAGCCAACAAAACTGGCGGCCTTGACGTCGGGGTGGTCGAGCAGGCGGTCGACGGTGACCTTGTCGCCGTTGACCAAGTTCAGCACACCGGGCGGAAACCCGGCTTCGTTGAACAGTTCGACGATGAAGCGCGGGGCCGACGGGTCCTTCTCCGACGGCTTCAAGATGAACGTGTTGCCGCACGCGATGGCGTTGGGGATCATCCAGAGTGGAACCATCGCCGGGAAGTTAAACGGCGTGATGCCGGCCACCACGCCGAGCGGTTCGCGGGTGGTTGTTACGTCGACTCCGGTGGAAGCCAGGCTGCTGAAGGTTCCCTTCAGCGTTTCGGCCAGGCCGCACGCGAACTCGATGTTCTCTAGGCCACGGGCGACTTCGCCGCGTGCGTCGTCGAGAACCTTGCCGTGTTCGGCCGAAAGACGCTTGGCGATCTCGTCGGTGTTCGCTTCGACCAGGTTGCGGAACTTGTACATCAACTTGGTGCGCTTAGCGATCGACAAGGTTTTGAACTCTTCGAAGGCCGCCTGCGACGACGCGACGACGGCATCGACTTCCTCGACGGTGGCGAGGTGGAGGTTGGCGGTTTGTTCGCCCGTCGCTGGGTTAAAGACCGCACTGGTGCGGCCCGAGGTTCCCTCGACGGTCTGGCCATCGACGAAGTGATGGATCTCTTGCACGTAGTTGCTCCTGGTTGTGCCGTGTAGGGCGGGTTGAAGAATGTGGGAGAATGTGGGAGAACGTTGCTCCCTCGAACATCGATATAACAAAGATGTTATATCACTTTGAGGCTAGTTTGGCGCTCCGGCGAGCCCGGTTGTGGCGAGATGTTCAGCGAGTGCATCGAGGCACTCGGGAACGTTGGTGCGGCCGATACCGATGCGGAACCGGTCGGCCGGGACATCGGCCAGGCCCGATCGGTAGACCGAGTTGGGTAACAAGAGAACGCCGGCTTCTTCGACGGCGCGGGTGCAGAACTCTTCTGGCCCTTCAGCGCCGAGGTAACGCGGGAACGTGACACAGCCACCGACCGGCGAGGTGTACTCGAACAGGTCGGGATAGTTGGCCATGAATTCGGTGACCACGGTGTCGTTGTCGGCCACGATCTTGCGATTGCGGGCCAAGAGTTGCTCGCCGTTGCGGAGCGCAATGGTGGTCAGTACCTCGCTCGGGCCAGCGTTGCAGATGCTGGTGTAATGCTTGGCTCGTTCGAGGCGGACGAGCGCATCGATGTCCTGGCTGGCCGCCCACCCAACTCGGAGTCCGGGCAGGCCGTACGCCTTGGAGGTAACCGAGATCGTCAGGGCGGTCGGGTTGAGTTCGGCGGCGCCGGGAATCGTGTTGGTCGGGTCGATCTCGACCCCGCGGTACACCTCGTCGCTCACCACCCGAATGCCCCGCTCGTGGCACAGGTTGTTGAAGGCGGTCCACGTTTCGACATCGGGCACAAACCCGGTCGGGTTGTTGGGAAAGTTCACCGACACCAGGGTGGTTTCGGGCCGGATCATCGCTTCGAATCGCTCGAGGTCAAGCACCCACTCGAGCGACGATCCCGAACCTTGCCACAGTGGCAGGCCTTCAACATCGAGTCCCGCGGTGACCGGTAGGGCTTCGATCGACTGATAGTTCGGCACGTTGACGATCACGTGGTCGCCGGGCTCGCAGAACAACTGCATCGTCCAAAACAACGCCTCGCCCGCTCCCGCAAACGCCAAGATATTGCTCGACTCGATCGGTCCGGTTGCGTAGGTGCTGGCGATGGCCTCACGAACCGGTTCTGTGCCCCAGGTTGGGGTATAGCCGAGGTGCAAGTTGTTGAACGCGTCGCGTTCTTCGTCGGTGCCATAGGCCAACAGTTCGGCGGTGGTCATCGACTCGGCGTCGGACGCGGTGAGGTGATACTTCGCCGAGAACTCCCACCGGCTGAAGTAACGCTCGAGTTCAAAGACCGGCAATTCCATGGGCTTCATCATCGCAGATTGGGCGACGGACACCTCGGGTCGCGCGAAACCGCGTTGGTGAAGCGATGACGGCGAATTAGGTTGAAACCTATGGCCCCGCAGTTCGAAAAGTCTCACAAGCTCGACGATGTTTTGTACGACATCCGGGGCCCCATCCTCGACGAGGCGAATCGGCTCGAATACGAAGGCAACCGGATCTTCAAGCTCAACATCGGCAATCCGGCGCCCTTTGGCTTTGAGGCCCCCGACGAAGTGCTGGTCGACATGGTGCGAAACCTGCCGACCGCCCAGGGGTACTGCGATTCAAAGGGCCTCTACTCGGCCCGCAAAGCAGTCATGCAATACAACCAGCGCATGGGCATCAGGGGTGTCGAGATCGACGACGTGTTCATCGGTAACGGTGTGTCTGAGCTGATCGGAATTGCCCTATCGGCGCTACTCAACAACGGCGACGAAGTACTGATCCCAAGCCCCGACTACCCGCTGTGGACCGCGGTCACCACCCTTAGCGGCGGGCAACCCGTGCACTACCGGTGCGACGAGGAAGCGGGCTGGTTCCCCGATATCGACGACATGCGGGCCAAGATCACGCCCAACACCAAGGCGCTGGTGGTGATCAACCCCAACAATCCCACCGGTGCGGTGTATTCGCGGGAGACGCTGCAACAGATCGTCGAGTTGGCTCGCGAACACGGTCTCATCGTCATGGCCGATGAGATCTACGACAAGATCATCTACGACGACGCCCAACACGTGTCGATCGCCTCGCTCGCCGACGACATCTTGTTTGTGACGATGAACGGCCTCTCCAAGTCGTACCGGGTCGCCGGGTTCCGGTCGGGTTGGATGACCATTTCGGGAGCCAAGCATCGAGCGGCCAGCTACATCGAAGGGCTGAACATGTTGGCCTCGATGCGGTTGTGCGCCAACGTGCCGGCCCAACACGCGATCCAGTCGTCGCTGGGCGGCTACCAAAGCATCGGCGAGTTTGTGACGCCCGGCGGTCGACTCTTCGAACAGCGCAAGGTTGCCCACGAACTCATCAACGGGATCGACGGGCTGTCGTGCACGTTGCCAATGGGTGCGCTGTACATGTTCGTCAAGATCGACGCCGAGCGGTTCAACATCACCAACGACGAACAATTCGTGCTCGACTTCCTGCGCTCGGCACACATCTTGATGGTGCAAGGCACCGGCTTTAACTTTCCGACCAACGACCACTTCCGGATCGTGTTCCTGCCCCGGGTCGGCGAGTTGCGTTGGGCACTCGGCCGGCTAGAAAAATTCCTCGCCAGCTACCAACAGGTTTAGGCGCCCACCTCGTTACTGCGCCCCCACCAGGCGTTGGGCTTCAGGCGTTTCCCACCTTCGAGTGCGTCATCGAGTTTGAGCATCAGACCCCGCAGCCGGGTGCCGGCGAGTCGGCGCCACATTCGATTGTGTGCTTGGGCGTAGTCGCGGGTGAACGGGCACACCCGAATGCAGATCGCGCAGTCGGTGTTGATCTTTGACCAGTAGCCAAAACATGCCTCGCCGTCGACCGACCATTTGTTGACCCCTTTGAGGCCGGAGCGGTTGATGGCCACCGGTACCGGACCGCCATGGGGAATCGCCTTGGCGGGACACGCCCCAGCGCAGCGGTCGCACTGCTCGCAGAACTCCTTGACCCCAAAGGACTTCGGGCCGTCGTGAGCGAGCGGCATGTCGGTGAAGATCTTGCCGAACCTCAGCCGGGCCCCAAACTCGGGGGTGATCACCATGCCGTGACGGCCGTATTCGCCCAGCCCAGCCTCGATCGCCAACGGTATGGCGAGGGCGGTGTCGTTCATCGACGGAACCGCTTCGTATCCGAGGTTGCGGATGTACTGGGCGAGCCCGAGCAGCACGGCCGCGTCTTGGGAGTAGCCCAGGCCGGTAGCTGCGCCCGACAGCGCCGAGGGTGCGGTTTGGATGAGTCCTTTGTCCATCGCTTGGCCAATAACGATGACGCTGGTGAGGTCGTCGGGCAGGTCGTTGGGCTTGGGCTGGTTGGTCTCGTGGTTGAAGCGCTCGGTGTAGACCCACCGCTCGTCGAAGGCGGCGATGCCCACCAGATCAGCCCCAAAGGTTTTGGCGACATGTTTCAGGTCGGATGCGCCGGCGGCCGGGGAGTCGGGCGCCAGTTTGTCGTCGGCGCCCGGCTTGAGGGTGGAGAGCGGATCGATGAAGCCATCGCGTCGGCCATCGTGCATCTCGGTGAAGATGTCGCTCACGTGCCACGATGCGTTTCGCAGCGCGTAGTCGCGTTGGGTGAACCCGTTGGCCTTGCGCCAGTTGTCGAGCGGTCGTCGGTACGTGGAGTAGAAGCGATCGGACTGCTCGGAGCGGATCGTGTCGTCCCACGACGACCGCGAGAACACATCGTCAACCTGGCTAAACCGCTCGAAGTCCGGGAGCACTTCATACCCCCGCATCCCCTCGAAACGTTTGCGGGTAATCCGCGCCGAGCGGGCAACGCCCGAACGTTTCTGGGGCCTGGTTCTGCGAGAGGGTGTTCTGCGAGAGGGTGTTCTAGGCGGTTGTGTCATGCGAGCAGCGCGTCTTCGAAGGGAAACTCGGAGAGCAGCTCGGTGCCGGATTCGGTGATGAGCAGCTGTTGTTCGAGTTTGACGCCCTCGCCGGTCTCGCCGCCGATGAAGCTCTCGACGCACAGGGTCATGCCGGGCAGGATCTCGCCGTCGTAGCCCGCATCGCCGTAGTCGGCGTGGTGGTAGAGGTACGGGTACTCGCCGCTCATGCCATTGCCGTGGGCCGAAAGGTAGTAGCGGTGGGCGTGGTACCTCTCCGGAATATCCCAGGCCTGGTCGGCGTAGTCGCGAAAGCTCATGTGGGGCCTGAGGATGCTCATGTTGTGGTGCACCTGTTCGTGCGCCGTCTTGTACAACGTGCGCTGGGTTTCGGTCGGGGCATCGGGACCGGCGTGAAAAGTTCGAGAGAAGTCCGAGTAGTAGCCGTGGCAGCCGACGACGTCGGTGTCGAGGGCCACCAGCACGTTTGGCTCGATCACGTGGTGGGCGGTTTCTTGGAACCACGGGTTGGTGCGGGTGCCGGCGTTGAGGAGGCGGGTCTCGCAGTAGTCGCCGTTTTGGGCGATGACCGATTGATGCAGCACCGACCAAAGTTCGGTTTCGGTCATGCCGGGAGTGAGTGCGTCGCGCAGTGCCGCCACGCCCCGCTCCGTTGCCCGTAACGACGCCTTGATGCACTGCACCTCGCCGGGCGACTTGATCGCCCGGGCCATCTCCACCGGTTCTTGGGCGTCGACCAAGTTGAACGACTGGCCGAGTCCGGTCGCAGCGCCTGCGTTCATTCGTTCGATACCGATGGTGACGCCGTTGCCGACCAATTCGGTGAGCAGCGCCGCCATGTCGTTGGCCCATGCTGTTTCTCGGGCCGCGATGTCGGGACCGGCGGCGCAGTAGCTGGCGGTGCTCGACGGTCGGACCTCATCGACGGTGTCGAACCCGTCGGCCAAGTGTTCGCACCCGGTGAACTCAAAAAGGATCGAGCGGTCCTGGGTAAGAACCAGGTAACGAGACGGTGCGTTGCGGCTGGTAAAGATCTGCATGTTGCGGGTGCCGGTTGCGTACCGGATATTGATGGCGTCAGACAGGATCACCGCGGCAATGTCCCGCTTTGCCATCTCGCTGCGGACCCGGGCCTGGCGGTAAGCCCGAACCGCGTGTAGGTCGATGCCGCTGCTTTCGGGGGCCAGGTCGAGTAGCTCTGCCCCGGTGTGCCAATCGAGCGATGTCATGGCTAAATCTTGCCCTGTCCGGCCCAAACCTCCGAACTGGGGAGAAAACCCGTACCTAGAGGTACCAAAACGCGCCCCAGTTCGGGCGGCGATTTGGACCAGACTGTTGCCGATGAAGATTTTGGTGATTTTGCTGATGGTGATGGGCTGTGCCTCATCGTGTTCGGTGCTGGGTGGATCCGACGTTTGTGCGCCCCATGGTCAGTCGGTTGCCCGAGCGTGGAACGAGGCGGCGCTCGACGCAGTGCGGCGCGACTTCCCGGCGCCCACCGTGCACGCCCGAAACCTGTTTCATCTTTCGGTGGCCATGTGGGACACGTGGGCGGCGTTCGACCCCGACCTGAACGGGTACCAGGTGAACCCGACCGCCGGTCAAGGGGTCGACCGCGAAACAGCGATTGCGTTCGCCGCTCACACCGTGTTGTCTGACCGCTACCGGTTGGCCGTGGGCGGCGAGGAGTCGGTGGCGGCCTTTGACGAACTGCTCACCTCGATGTGCCTCGACCCGAACGAACCCGAACCACTCGGTGTTGAGGTAGCCAACGCGGTGCTCGACCTCGCCCGCGGCGACGGGTCGCTCGAGTCCGACCGGTACGTCGGCCCATTCGAGGTCGCGAACCCGACGCTCGTGCTGCGCGAGCCCGGCACGACGATGGCCGACCCGAACCGTTGGCAGCAGTTGGAGTTTGTGTTGGCTCAAACCCAGAACGGGCAATTCCTCGAGAGCAACGTGCAGGACTACGTGGGCCCGCATTGGGGCGCGGTCACCCCATTTGCGCTCGACCCCCAGGGCGCACCGTTGCCGATCGACCCCGGGCCACCACCGCTGTACGGCACGTCGTCGACCGGCGCCTTCGAGCGGGCGGCGGCCGATGTGGTGCGGGCCAGCTCGCAACTCGATCCGTCCGACGACGAAATGCTCGACATCTCGCCCGCCCGTCGGGGGAACAACCCGCTCGGCGAAAACAGCGGAACCGGCTACGCGGTGAACCCGATGACCGGCGAGCCCTACCCGAGCAACGTGGTAGCGGCCGGCGACTACTACCGGGTCATCGCCGAGTTCTGGGCCGACGGCCCCGACTCGGAGACCCCTCCGGGTCACTGGAACACCCTCGCCAACGAGGTCGGCGATCGACTCGATGAGCTTCGCCTCGCTGGCCAAGGTAATGAAGTGAGTCGTCTCGAATGGGACGTATCTTTGTACCTGGCGTTAAACGGTGCCCTGCACGACGCGGCGATCGCCGCGTGGGGTGCCAAGGCGGCCTATGACTA
>CALHTF010000118.1 GCA_938038815.1 uncultured Acidimicrobiales bacterium
CTCGTCAGACACATCGAACTCCAAGCCAACACCCACGCCTACCCGATCTATGACCGCATCGGCCGACCAAGGAAAACCCAATGACCCAAACATGTACGGGAAGACCCGCGACACATGTACGGGATGTCCCGCGACTAGACACCGCTCTGAGCGGGTTGCACCCGATCAGAAAGTTGGGTTGAGCGCTATTGGGTTGTTTGGCCGGGCCGGTACGTGGCCGCGCTCAGCCGGTACTTCGGGCACAGCGTCGCGTTCGGCGCTTGCGTGCGCGTGCTCAGCACTCCTCGACCCCTGCACGTTCGGCTCCGAACTCGACAGTCCGGGACCGGATCACTCTGGGTCGCTACGGCTGCGCCTCCGCTCCCACGCTTCGCTATGTCTCCCCACCTGCGCCCGTCGCCCTCCGGGCTCTTTGGCCGCTTTCAGCCAGCTTCGACGATCCCTGCCGGCCAGCCAGTTAGCGCTCGGCTACTCGCCTTCGGTGTCTTCGGATTCGTCGCCGTCTTCGATTTCACCTAGGTCGGCGGGGACGATCGTGTTGGGTGCTTCGGAGATCCGCTGCGGGCTCGCGCCGTCGAGGTTGGCCATGACCTCAGCGGTGGGCGGAGGAATCTCGGCGCCAACCGGTGCGAGGGCGATGACAAAGGCCTCACGGTTGCCTTCGAGGATGACGTCGTCGATGTCGCCGACCACGGTCTCGACCGGACCAGCCGCCATGTCGTTGGCGTTGTAACGAACGACCTGAAGCACCGCTTCTTCGCCGCCACACATCGTTCCTTCTTTGAGTTCGGTTCCGTCGGGCAGGTTGAGCTGTCCGTCGTCGAGGTCGACCAGCATGGCCTCAAAGAACACGCCAAGGGTGGCTCCATCGCCAGTTACCGCGGAGGAGAACGGGTGAATGTGGAGCAAGCCGTCCTGGTGCGAGTGGATACCACGAGGGTCGAAGTCGCTGGTGAGAACCGATGCATAGTCTTCGGACTCACAATCCCAGATGCTGTAGGCCGAGTGCCAGTGGTCGCGCAACGTCGGTGCGAGCGCACTTACGTCTCGTTGGCTGCGTGAATAGGTCACCAGCAACAGACCGAGGACCAAAACCACGGCCATCAATGCCGGAAAACCAAGATCGCGTCGCTCGGTCGATGCCGACGAACGCCCCGCCCGCTGTGCGCGAGCAACCTTTTTTGAAGAGGAAGCCTTACCCATAGAACGACCACGCTATCGGTGCTAGGCACCGAACATGATGGCGGGCCGAAATTTCAGTGCGACGCCCGCAACTCATCAAAAAGCTCTTCGTAGCTTTGGGCTACGCCCAACGGCGAGATCCAACCCTCGACAAAGGACCGGCCAGCTTCACCCTGGGCGACTCGACGATCGGCGTTGGCTAGCAATTCGACCAACGATTGGGTGAATCCGCCCTGGTCATCGGGTACAACAGCGGCCCCGCACCCGATGTTGGTGACCAACCGGTCGAGTTCAGTATCGGGGTCGACGCTCGCCAATACCGGCCGGCTAGCCGCCAGGATCGAGTAGAACTTCGACGGCACGCTGCTGCGCGCCAACCCTCGTTTGAGCGGCACCAAATGCAGGTCGCCGGCCGCCAGAACCTCCGAAAGTCGTTCCACGGGTTGATAGTCGACAAAGCGCACGTTCGTTAGGCCCCGTTCGGCGGCGTCGGCCTCAAAGGCCGGACGGGCCGAACCGTTGCCGTTGATCACAAAGACAACGTCGTCGTAGCCGCCCATTCGCTGCAATTCTTCGGCGGCCCCAAGCACCAATTCGATCGATTGCGAGAAGCCGATATTGCCGGCGTACATCACCACGGTCTTGTCGACCAGGCCAAATTCCTGGCGATAGGTGTTCGTCGGGTCGCCGGCGGACGTTGCTTCGATGGCTTCGGTGTCGACAAAGTTCGGGATCACTCGCACCTTGTCTCGGCCCGAGGGATCGACCTTGGCGGCCACGTTGTCTCGTAGATCCTCAGACAACACGGTAACCGCATCGGCCATACCGTACAGCTGGCGCTCGAGCCTGGAGAACAAGGCGATCGATCGCTCACCGGTCAAGACGCCCAACTCAACCGCCACGTCGGGGAACACATCTTGAATGTTGAACACGAACGGCACCCGGTGGCGTTTCGCGGAAGCCCAACCGGCGTAACCCAAGGTGATCGGCGGCGACATGGCCAGCACGGCGTCGGGCGCAAAGCGCGATGTCACGCCTGCGGTTCCGGTGAGTGCGGTGAAGCCACCGAAGGCCAACGCCCGGGCCCGGATGTTCGACTTGTCGGTCGGGAACGGGTGCAACCGTCTGATCTGCCCCCATGCGGTGCGCTCGACTCGATGCAGCTTCCCGGACCACTCCGGTTCGATTTGATGATCGCTGTACCAGGGTAGAGAGGTGATGACCTCCATCGTGTGCCCCAGCTCGGCCAACCCTTCGACGATCGCCGTCATCACCGTGCCCGTAGGGGCGTTATCGGGGGCGAAATGCGGTGCGAAGATCTGGAGTTTCATGCGAGCGATTGACGATAGATCGCCTCGAGCCGCTCGCCACTTCGGGTCCAGGCAAATCGCGTCGCCTGGTGCCGGCCGCGAGCCACGAGTTCGGTCCGGTCGGGGGTGTTTCGCACCCGATCGATGATCGCTTTCGACCACGCGTCAACATCACCGGGCTCGAGCAGGGTGGCCGAATCGCCAACCACCTCGGGCAGGGCGGTTGCGTCGGACGCGATCACCGGGCAACCCAACGCCATTGCTTCGAGCACCGGAATGCCGAAGCCCTCGAACCGGCTCGGGAACAACAACGCCTCGGCGTGGGCGACCAGAAGTTCGAGCACCTCGCGGTCGACCCGGCCGAGCCGAACCACCAGATCGTCGAGTCCCAGTTCGGCGATCAACTCCCCCACCGCCACATCGGCCTGGCCCGATCCGCCGGTTAGAACAAACCGCACCGGGTATCCGGCGTCCTTCGCCGCCGCAACGGCCCGGATGGCGGTGGCGTGGTCCTTGTGGTGGTGGGTAATGGCGGGGTAGACGAAGTAGGGCTCGGTTTCGGCGATGAGTCGCCGTACGTCGGCCGGAACGATGTCATCGTCGATTTCGGGCAACTTCGGCAGGTCGTAGCCGGCCGAGACGGTGTGAGCCTTGGCGGGGTCGAGAGCAAACCGGTCGAGCAGCTGCGAGCGCACGTAGTCGCTCGGCGCGATCACCACTTCGGCTCGGCGCACCGAGCGGGGAATCGCAGCCCGCAGGTAGTAACGCTTGACAAGGCTGAAGTTGCCGGGCAAAGCCAAAGGTTGCAGGTCGTGCAAGGTAAGGACCGACGACACGGGCCGTAGCGCGGGGATGGTGCCGCCGACGTGGTGTAAGAGTTCGACCCCTTTGGCGCGTGCCTGGTCTCGTAGCCACTTGGTTTCGTACCACACCCGCTTTGGCCGGCTGCGGCCATCGATCTCGGCCACACAGAGTTCGCAGTTGTCGTAGGCATCGCCGAACTCGGGGTACACGTCGGCGAAGGTTCGGTTCGCGAACACCACAAATCGCAAGCCCTCGGGGGCTCGGTCGAGCAACGACTTGGTGGTACGCACCGCGTACTCCTCGGTGCCGCCGACCACCGCGGGAATGCACCACAGCAGGTTGATTCCTACCGTTTGGGTCACGCGACCTCCCGGTATGCGTCGAGGGTCAGGTCAGCGGTGCGCTGCCACGTGAACTCTCTCGCCCGAGCCTTGCCCAACCCCGAAAGCTCGGCAACGTCGGGGCCGCCCGCCAACAGGTCGCCAAGCCCGTTGGCGATCGATCCAACATCGAGCGGGTCCACCAACACCCCAGCGTCGCCCACGAGTTCTTCGGTGGAGGTGCCAGCCGAGGTGAGGACCGGTGCGCCCTGGGCCATTGCTTCGAGTACCGGAAGTCCAAAGCCTTCAAAGATCGACGGATACGCGAACGCGGTTGCGCCCGAGTACAGCGCTAAAAGATCCGACCGACTCACAAACCCCAAGCGCTGGGCTCGATCGCCAAGCGGCGACAACAAGCGGTCGATGTTTTCGTTCCAGCCTTGAGGGCCAACGATCGCCAGTGCAACATCGCTGGGTGCTGCCCGCACAAACGCCGGGATCAGCCGACCCAGGTTCTTGCGGGGCTCCTGGGTGCCGACAAACAGCACATACCGCTCGGGCAGCTCGAAGCGTTGCCGCACCCGGTCGATCTCAACCGCCGGGACCGCCGAGAGGTCGACCCCCCACGGCACGACCCGAATAATCTTGGGGTCGATGCCTTTGGCCGCAAGGTCGGTTGCGGTGGTCTGCGACGGGCACAACACAAGGTCGGCTCGGTCGATCGTGTTCGCCAGCGTGCGCTTAAAGAACCGCACCCCGTGGGCGGTGAACATTTCGGGGAAGTGCGCCCACGCCAGGTCGTGTTGGGTCACCACCAACGGCTTGCTGGTCGGCGGGATCGTTCCGCCGGTGGCATGCACCAAATCGAGATCGAGGTCGGCGATATACCGGTCAAGCGATGGGCGACTCGACCGACTCCACGCCTGATACAACACCTGGCGACGGAACGGCAGATGCCGAACATCGACGGGAACCCGAAACGAGGGCGCCGGAAGCGACGAATGTTGCGCCGCGATACCGAAGGCCGACACGTCTCGACGATCGGCGAACGCCCGCACCAGATCGACGATCGACGACGCGGTTCCGCCCGGGGTGGCGTGCCAGCATTGCTCGACCAACATGCCGGCTCGCACGCTGGGACGACCCGAAGTTTCGAGCGAGTCTGTCTGTTCCATCTGCCTTGAGTCTGGCACGCCGACGGGCGACTAGAGTTGACGGGGATGACGGATTTTTGGCCCGGGAAACGGGTACTGGTCACTGGCGGGGCAGGCTTTCTTGGTGGAGCGCTCCAACGCTTGCTGTCCAACGCCGGGTGTACCGACCTCGCAGCGCCTCGTAGCGCCGATGTCGACCTCCGCCACGCCGAGACCGCAACCAGCTATATCGCCGACCTGGCCCCCGATCTGGTGTTTCACCTGGCCGCTCGGGTGGGCGGAATCGGCGCAAATATGGCCAAACCGGCCGAGATCTACCTCGACAACCTGCTGCTGGGCACCAATGTTATTGAAGCAGCCCGCCACGCTAACGTCGCCAAAACCGTCGTGGTCGGCACCATCTGCTCGTACCCAAAGTTCACCCCGGTTCCGTTCTCGGAGGAATCCCTCTGGACCGGCTACCCCGAAGAAACCAACGCTCCCTACGGCATCGCCAAGTTGGCTCAGCTGGTGCACCTGCAGGCCAACCGGCAGCAGTACGGCCAGCAGGGCATCTACCTCATGCCGACCAACCTGTACGGCCCCGGCGACAAGTTCAACCCGGCGGTCAGCCATGTCATCCCGGCGCTGATCAAGAAGTGCGTCGACGCCCGCAACAGCGGCGCACCTTCGGTCGAGGTCTGGGGTACCGGGTCCGCAAGCCGCGAGTTCCTCTACGTCGACGACGCGGCCCAAGGCATCATCATGGCCGCCGAGCACTACGACGACGCCGAACCGGTCAACCTAGGTGCCACCGACGAACTAGCCATCAAGGACCTCGCCGAACTCATCGCCCAGTTGGTCGGCTTCGAGGGCGAACTGGCCTGGGACAGCTCAAAGCCCGACGGTCAGCCCCGCCGCTGTGTCGACACGACCCGAGCGCGTGAAGCTTTTGGGTTCGCCGCGACCACCAATTTCGAGCAAGGTCTACGCACCACGATCGACTGGTACGAAGCCCATACCGCCGAGGCCGAAGCCCGAACCTAACCGACGGTCTTAGGCGCCGATGCCGGTGCTGCGGAAGTACTCGATGGTGCGCTCGAGGCCTTCGCGAAGTTCGATCTTTGGTTCCCAACCCAACAGCTCACGAGCCTTGGTGATGTCGGGCTTGCGCTGCATTGGGTCGTCGACCGGCAGGTCCTCATAGACCACCTTCGAATCAGACCCAACGACTTCGGTTACCAATTCAGCGAGTTCGGAGATGGTGAACTCACCGGGGTTTCCAATGTTGATCGGGCCGGTTTCGTCGGAGTCGAGGAACGCAAGGATGCCTCGTACCTCGTCTTCAACGAAGCAGAAGCTGCGGGTTTGGCTGCCGTCGCCGTACACGGTGATCGGCTCGCCGCTCAGCGCCTGTACGACGAAGTTCGAGACCACTCGGCCGTCGTCGGCCCGCATGCGAGGGCCATAGGTGTTAAAGATTCGCAGGATACGGACCGGAATGTCGTGGTAGCGGTGGTAGGCGATGGTGATCGCTTCGGAGAACCGCTTGGCCTCGTCGTAACAGCTGCGAGGCCCAATGGGGTTTACATGGCCCCAATACTCTTCGGTCTGGGGGTGTACCTGAGGGTCGCCGTATACCTCGCTGGTCGAGGCCATCATGAACTTCGCACCCTTGGCTCGGGCCAACCCAAGGCAGTTGTGGGTACCGAGACTTCCCACCTTGAGGGTCTGGATCGGCATCGCCAAATACCCGGGAGGCGATGCCGGGCTGGCGAAGTTCATCACCGCGTCGACCTCACCGGGAACCCAGACGTACTGACTGATGTCGTGGTTGACGAAGCTGAAGTTCTCGTTGGCAAACAAGTGCTCGATGTTCTCGGCGCTACCGGTAACCAGATTGTCGATCGCAACGACTTCATCGCCTCGGTCGATCAACGCATCGCAGATGTGTGATCCGAGGAATCCGGCCCCGCCGGTAACGACGATTCTCGCCATTAGTTGCGACCGATTCCCTGATAGGCGAACCCGCGGCGCCGTACTGCACCTCGGTCCAAGATATTGCGACTATCGACGATGCTCTTGTTACTCATCAGCCCGGCGATCTTGTCGAGGTCGAGCCACTTAAACTCGTCCCACTCGGTCAGCACCGTCATGACCTCAGCGTTCTCGGCTGCGGCATATGCGTCGTCCACCACCTCGAGGTCGTCGAGACCAGCGATGGGGTTCGAGACCGCAGGGTCATAACCCCGCACCTTGGCACCCTTGGCGATGAGCCGCTTGATGACCTCGATGGCGGGCGACTCACGAAGGTCGTCGGTTCCGGCCTTAAAGGTGAGGCCCAACACACCGACGTTCTTGCCGTCGACACTGCCGCCGGCTGCTTGTTCGATCTTGTCGACAACCCGGCCGAACTGTTCGTCGTTGACCTCGATGACGCCGCGAAGGAGGCTGAAGTCATAACCGGCGTCTTGGGCGATGCGGGTTAGTGCTCGGGTGTCTTTCGGGAAGCACGAACCACCCCAGCCCGGGCCAGGGCGCAGGAACTGGTGGCCGATTCGCTTGTCGTATCCCATGCCCAACATGACATCGTTGACATCGGCGTCGACCGCTTCGCACACTGCGGCGACGGCGTTGACGAACGAAAGCTTGGTGGCGAGGAAGGCGTTGCTGGCGTACTTGGTGGTTTCGGCTGACGCGGGGTCGGTTACCAAGATCGGGGCTCGAACGCTCAGGAACAGCGAGGCGACCCGAGTAGCGGCCGACTGGTCGTCGGCGCCGATGACCACCCGGTCGGGGTTCATGAAGTCACTGACCGCCGAACCTTCGCGGAGGAACTCCGGGTTCGACACCACGGGGCAGTCGCTGCGGCCAAGGGCCTGTTCGACGAGACGGGTTGAACCAACCGGCACGGTCGACTTGTTGACGACGACGGTTCCTCGATCGAGGTGAGGGGCAATCTCGGCTGCTGCGGCCTCGATGAAGCTGAGGTCGGCCGAACCATCGGGCAACTGGGGAGTTGGCACACACAGATACACAAACTCCCGACCCTTCACCGCGCCGGCCGAGCCGAGGACGAAGTCGAGTCGTCCGGCCTCCATGCCCTCCTGCACGATGGCCTCAAGGCCTTCTTCGTGGATCGGGATCTTGCCCTTCTTGAGCGACTCGACCTTGGCTTCGTCGATATCGGCGCACAACACGTTGTGACCCAAGGCAGCAAAACATGCACCGGTGGTAAGTCCGACATACCCGGTGCCGATGACCGCGATGCGACTCGTGGACTCTGGAGCATTGGAGGGGGCGATGTCAGTGGGAGGGTTTTCCATGGTTTGGATCTCGTGGTTTTAGCGTTAGGGAAGAACTGCGGGACTAACTACACGCCGTACCGGCCGGGACACGGCCTTGCACGACGATGGTCGTCGTTGACGTGGTCGTCACCGACGTTTCGGGGGCCGATGCAGAGTCGTCGCCGGAAGGGGCGGCGGTTGTCTCGGCTGGGGGGATAACGGTGGTTCTAGGCACAGAAGTACCAGATCCATCAGGCTCTATCGTACTCGACGGAGTGGTTTCTAGGGAAGGGTCATCTGCATCAGCTAACACCGACTCGACCTCGACCTCGGGCCGGGGCAAGAAACGGACGCCTTGGTAGTCAGAACCCACCACCAAGTCGATGGGTTGGTCGGCGGTGTTGGTCAGTCCGGCGGTCGGTAGTTTCTCGAGGAACCGGGCCAACAACTCGGCGTGGTCGTACTTGTCGTTGTGGAAGATCACCTTGGTGTCCGAGTCGGGCGAGCCCGCTCCAGAGTTGACGACGTCGAACCCGCGAGAGCGCAGGTTATCGACCACATCGGCGACCAATTCGGCCGATGCCGAGCCTTGGGAGACCCGAACCGTCACATCGGCGGGACGAACGAACCCGGCGGTGCCGCGGAACACATCGAGGATTGGCTGGGCTTCGCTCTCGAGCAGCAACAGACCGTTGATTTCGGTCTCCTCGATGATCTCCACCTCGGTGCCGGAATCACCGCTATCGGTGTCGTCGCCGCCGGAGTCATCGCCATCGGACTCGCCCGCTTCGCCCGAGTTGTTGTTCTTCTTCTTGTTGTTGTTCTTTTTCTTCTTCGGAACTTCGGTGACGGTCACAACCTCGCGGTCCTTGACCGGAAGGGCGAACCGTTGCAGCGCCTCGGGGTCGAACTCGGCAAAGGCGTTTCCGAGGTTCACGAGGTCTTTGATCTTGAGTTCGTCGTCGAGGGTCAGGCTTCCCCCGTCGCCGGTGATCGCCTGAATCAAGTTGTTGATCTCGAGTGGGTTTCGGCCCGTCCGCTCGACGGCTCGCTCGAGCGCCAGAATGAGGAAGTCTCGTTGGCGGGCGGTTCGGGCGAAATCGTCTTTGAGGTCGCCCGGGCTGCGCCAGGAGCCATCGATGAATTCCTGATAGTTGCGGCCCCGCACATAGGACAGCGCCTGGAACCCGTCGAGGTTTACACAACCAGCCTCGGGCACTGACAACAAGGCATCGATGTCACGGGCGGGGTTCTCGAAGTACACCGGCACACCGCCGATCGCGTCGACCACCGCACCGAAGCCGGCGAAGTCGACCTGCATGTAGTGATGCACCGGCACGTCGAAGTATTCGGTAACGGTCTGCACCAGCTTCGGGCCGTCGCCCAAGAAGAAGGCGGCGTTGATCTTTTGGTCCTGGGCACCCTGGATCGGCACCCACAGGTCACGAGGTATCGAAACGACGGCTGCTCGACCGGTGCTCGGGTCGAGTCGGGCCAACATGATCGCGTCGGCTTGCGAGCGACCATTGTTCGCCGATTCGTTGATGGCCCCGCGACCGTCGTTGATCGGGTTTGATGGATCGGTGCGGATCGCGCTGTCGGACCCGACCAGAAGAAAATTCACTGGCTCACCGGGCTCGGGAGGCTCGGTCAAGATGGGCTCCGCGGAGTTGGAGTAACTACCGAACGGGATCACCGGGATGTTGACAATCGTCTCCTCGACCTCTTTTAGGGTCCAGGCGATTGCCAGACAGGCAGCAACGACCAACAGGTTTCCCAGAACCAGAAACCGTTGAGGCCAAGTACGCCGAAGAACTACCGGAGGGGCAACGTTCACAGCGGACCACGCTAGCAGCGTTACGGGCGTTCTCGGCCCCGCCAACTAACCGAGAAACCAGCGCTAGCCAACCGAGCCGGGCCGGACGTGATGAACGTCGCCCGCGTGCACCAAACGTTCCTCACCGTTCACGTCGACGGCGAGCCTGCCGGTTCGGTCGATACCGGTGGCGTAACCCTCAAAGTGCCCCCCATCGAGCGTGTCGACTCGCACCGGGCGGCCAATGGTTATGCAGGCGGTTCGGTACGCGTCGAGCAGCATGGTCTCACCACTGCCAGGGCTTTCGCCGCCGAGCATCCACACCCACCGGTCGAGCAAGCGAGCAACATCGGCGAGCACGGTGTCGCGGTCGACCGGTTCTTCGGTCAGATCACCGACCGATACCGCGCCCTCTGGAGCCGACGTCAGGTTCAGACCAAGGCCCGCGACGGCCCCTTTACTGTCGGGTCCGTCGTGGAAGGCCTCCACCAAGATCCCGCCGAGTTTCTTCTCGCCCACCAGCACGTCGTTGGGCCACTTCAGGCCCGCCGATGCTCCACCGTGCGCCCGCACCGCTCCGAGCGCCGACAGGCCGACCGCCAGAGGTAACAGCGGATGGGCTGGGCTGTCCGACGATGCCGGTGGCCGCACCAAGAACGACACCAACAACGACGACCCGGGCTCTTGCTCCCAGCGCCGATCGAGTCGCCCGCGCCCGGCCGTTTGGTGCTCGGCGACCAGCACTCGGGTCGACCAGTCGCCCTCGCGTGCTCGGGCCAGTAGATCGGCATTGGTCGAGCCGGTTGAGGCGACGAACGTGGTTTGTTCGCGGGAGAACTGTTGCGTGGGGGCGGAGGTCGACATGGCGGCGGGGTTCAGTCCTTGAAATGTGGGGGGTCTCAGTTCGCTAACGCGGTACTCGTTCCACTAATCCTAAAGGCATGTTCGCAAAGGTTTTGATCGCTAATCGTGGAGAGATCGCTGTTCGGGTTATCCGGGCCTGCAAAGAGCTGGGGGTTGCGACGGTCGCCGTGTACTCCGAACTCGACCGAAACGCCCAGCATGTGCAGCTCGCAGACGAGGCCTTTGCGCTTGGCGGGCAGACGGCGGCCGAGAGTTACCTGAACGTCGATGCCCTGCTGGGGGCTATCGAAGCATCGGGTGCCGACGCCGTTCATCCGGGCTACGGATTCTTCTCCGAGAACGCCGACTTCGCTCGATCGATCACCGACAAGGGCGTGACCTTTATCGGTCCTCCCCCCGCAGCGATCGAAGTCATGGGCGACAAGATCAGTGCCCGAGGAGCCGCCGAAAAGGTCGGCGTGTCGGGCGTGCCCGGCAGCACCGACCTGGTCGACACCGCCGATCAGGTTGCGGCGTTCGGCGAACAGTATGGCTGGCCGGTAGCGATCAAGGCGGCCTACGGCGGCGGTGGCCGCGGCATGAAGGTCGTCGCGTCGGCCGATGAGGCAACCGACGCAATCGAGTCGGCCAAGCGCGAATCTTTGGCGTACTTCGGCCGCGACGAGTGCTACCTCGAGCGGTACCTGACCAACCCGCGCCACATCGAAATTCAGGTGCTTGCCGACTCGCACGGCAACTGCGTCTACCTCGGCGATCGCGACTGCTCCGCGCAGCGTCGCCACCAAAAACTCATCGAAGAAGCGCCCGCTCCCGACCTGCCCGACGAGATCCGCAAGGCGATGGGCGAGGCGGCGGTAAAGGTCGCCCAGGGTTGCGACTACGTAAACGCTGGCACGGTCGAGTTTCTGTACGAAGACGGCGAGTTCTTCTACCTCGAGATGAACACCCGCCTCCAGGTCGAGCACCCGGTTACCGAACTGGTGACCGGCGTCGACCTGGTCGAGCAACAGCTCCGAGTGGCCTCGGGCGAGCCGCTGCCGTTCACCCAGGACGACATCGAAATCCGCGGCCATGCGATCGAGGTACGCCTCAACGCCGAGGACCCCGCCGGCGGAGCCTTCCTCCCCTCCCCTGGCACCATCACCACCCTCAACGTTCCCGATGGGTTCGGTGTTCGCTTCGACGGCGGCTACCGAGCCGGCGACGAGATCAGCCAGTTCTACGACAACCTGGTGGGCAAGCTTTGTGTCTGGGCCAAGGATCGCCCGACCGCCATCCAACGGATGTTGCGAGCACTCGACGAGCTCGAAATCACCGGTGTCGCCACCACCGTGCCGGCCGATATCGCCATCCTCGAACACCCTGACTTTGCCGCGGCAACCCACTCGACCAAATGGGTCGAAGAAGTGCTGGACCTCAGCGAGGTCGGAGCGCCCGATGCCGGTCCGGCCGCCGATGACGCCGAACCAACCGTAAAACGCGACGTCGACGTCGAGGTCAACGGCAAGCGGTTCTCGGTCAGCATGTGGGTACCCGAAAACCAAGCCGCCGCGTCGGGCCCATCGCCCAAGCGGGCCGCCAAGCCCGATCGCAAGAAGAAGTCGGCCGCCGGTTCTGGTCAGATCGAGGTGCCGATGCAGGGCACCATCGTCAAGGTGCTGGTCGCCGAGGGCGACACCGTCGAACAGGGCGACACGATCTGTGTGCTCGAAGCCATGAAGATGGAAAACAACGTCGCCGCCGACAAGGCGGGAACGATCAAAGAGATCAAGGTGGCCGCCGGCGACTCGGTCGGCACCGGCGACCTGGTCGCCGTTATCGAGTAACTACTCGGCCGCTTCGGCCAGGACCTCGGCAAGGGTGGGGTGCACGAGCAGACTCTCGACGATGTCGTTCACCGTGAGGCTTGCCGTCACGGCAACCGCCAGCACCGCAATGAGTTCGGCGGCGTGGCGACCGACGATCGACCCGCCCAAGATGACGCCGGTCGAGGGGTCGGACACGATCTTGACGAAGCCGCGAGGGTCATCGTTGATCAAGGCCTTGGCCGATACTGAAAACGGAACCTTGGTGACTCGAATCTTGCGGCCTTCAGCAAAGGCGTCGGCCTCGGCCAAGCCCACGTCGGCGATCTCGGGTTCGGTGAAGATTGCCGAGGCTGCTTTGTCGTAGTCGAGGTGACGGTGCGGGAGGTCGTGCATTCCCATGGCGTGTTCGGCGATCTTGCGCCCCTGCATCGAGGCAACCGACGAAAGGGGGAGCTTGCCCGACACGTCGCCCGCCGCATAGATGTGCGGTAGCGACGAGCGGCAGTGATGGTCGACCTTCACATAACCCCACTCGGTCTCGACGCCCACGTCTTCGAGCCCGAGGCCTTCGCTGTTTGGGATCGAACCGATCGCCAACAGAGCGTGAGTACCTTCGGTAACCCGACCATCTTCGGCGAATACCTTCACGCCGTTTTCGGTGCGTTCGATGCCGGTTCCGCGAGCACCCTTGAGCAGGTTGACGCCCCGGCGGATGAAGTCGGACTCGAGCGCAGCGGCAACCTCGGGGTCCTTGGCCGGCAGCACCTGCTGGCGGCTGACGAGTAGCGACACTTCAGATCCGAACGACCGGAACATGTGCACGAACTCCACACCGGTTACACCGGAGCCGACCACCACGAGGTGTTCGGGCAGCACGCGGGGCGGGTAGGCGTCGCGCGTGGTGAGAATTCGGTCGCCATCGACCTGGGCCCAATCGGGGATCCGGGGGCGACTGCCGGTCGACAAGACGATGTAGTCGGCCTCGAAGGTTTCTTCTTCACCGTCGTCGGTGACGGCGACCACCGTGTGGGGGCCGACGAGCTTCCCGGTGCCGTTGACGATCCGCACGTTCTGGCCTTCAAGCACCCGGGTGGTGCTGGTGGTGAGCTTGGCTTCGATGCCGGCCAACCGCTCGCGCAGGTTGTCGAGGTCGATATGAGGGGAAACCGTTTCGAGGCCCATGCCCTCCGAGCGCGCGAGAAACGACAACGCGCCACCGGTGGCGATCATGGCCTTGGACGGAATGCAGTCCCAGATGTGAGCTGCGCCGCCCAAAACATCGCGCTCGATAAGCACAACGTCGGCACCCAGGCGTGCTCCGTACGTTGCCGCGCTGTGTCCAGCGGGGCCGCCCCCAATAATTACTATTCGAGTCGTCACTCGGTCATCCTACTGGTCTCGCCTACGGCTTTGGTCCAAGATCCATCGGCAGCAGAACGGGGCGAGAAAGACCCAAAACCCCAGTTCTGATCGCGTTTGACCCGCTCTGCCCCGCGACACCACACCGCTCTGGGCCGCTCAAACGCGAAAATTTCGGGGTGGTGGGGTTAGGTGACCGAGATGGAGGCGACGACTTCGTTGGCGACCGGCACCAGGGTGTTGCGGCGCTTGTGGTTGCCCAACACGACATACAAACAAAAGGCCCGGCCGGCCTCCGAGCAGAAGATCTGGGTACCCGACTGACCCCGAATCGTGCGCTGCAGGGTGTGCAGCTGGAACATCTCGGGGGTCAATTCGCTCGGCAACGAATGCCGACGAAACAGCTCCGTCTCGGCCGACTCGCGGCCGTACTCGAGCAAGCACACCAGCACGCCTCCCCCGCCCATCATCTCGACCGCGCCGCTACCGAAATCGCCCCGTCCCGGCGGTAGGCGAAAGTTGCCGGCGTGCACCACGAGCGGGTTCTCGGGTTGCACCTCGCCGCCCTCGCCGGGTCGGGCATTCGACAGATCCTTGGCCGCCTCGTTCATGAACTCGACGTCCCACCCTTTGGGCAGAACCAACGAGACCCCATGGGCCGAAAGTTGATCACTCACAACAACACCACTCCTGCGACCGCGGCCCCGGCGGTAACCGCCATGGCTCCTTCGGCCAGTACTTCTGCTCGGCGACTCGACGCGGCCAAGCGGGTCATAAACGCTCGGAGCTCGGCCGGGCTATCGATACCTCCACCGCTGAGCAGCAGCGCCCCTCGGGCGAGTCCAAAGGTTGCGCCGACGATGAGTCCGGCGACCGGCGATGCAGTCGCCAAGCAGGCGACGATCAACAAGTGCACAGTGGCGGTGGTGATAATCGTGACCACCCCGAGCCCAAGTTGGTAGCCAAACCCCGATCCGTAGACCCACCCGCGGTACGCGTCGAGCCAGTTCTCGTTTACTTGGCGTTGCCACGACGGCAACCGCACCGCCAGAACGTTGCGTTCGATCAGCAGGCCAATCAGCGAAGCCAACCCGAGCAGGGCTAGCCGGATGGAGGTGTCGACCCAACCGAGCAGGAACCAACCAGCGGTGCCGATGATCACGCCCAGCGTTGCCCCGCCGGCCGTCGAACCGACCACATGCGACGCGGTGGTAAGCCACCAGCGACTATTTCGACTCCGTTCCCCGAACGGATGGATGCTCGAGAGCATCGACTCGCCTCAGGGCGACCAGGTCGACCGAATGGCGGCCGACACCGCGACGACCACACCGAGGGCGAGCACCAACGCGTTAGTCACTCGAACCTCCGCCCGTCGGGTACAGACTCGGGTCGCCCGGCTCGATGCCTGCTCGCCGAAGCTCGTTGTCGACATTGGCCTCGCGGGTATCGCCGGAGGCTCGAGCTGCACGGGTGGCTTTCGCCCGAGCGTTCAGCCCCGCGTCGGCCAGCGCTTGGCGTAACAGGTTGGCGACCTGGTCCCAGGTTGCGCCCGCCCCCTCGCCCACGATCCGACCCGCTGTGCCGTCGACCAGAATGAAATAGGGCGAAACAGGAACGTTGTAGTCGAGCCAGGCGTCGCTCGACATGATCGTCCGCACGCCGGCCGGAGCAAGCGAACGCACCGAGGATTCGCTTTCGCTCTCGGGACCCTTGGTCACGATGACGATGTCGGAGCTGGTGAGTCCCGACCCGAGCGCCTGGCCAATGTCGTCGTCGCCGAACGCTTCCCAGAATCCAGCGCAGGTCAGACACCCGCTCGACAAGAACGCAATGAGGGTCAGGCTTTGGTTGTCGACAACGCTGATCTTGGCCAAGCCACCGGTTGGCGTGCGACCGGTGAGGTTGGCCGGGCCGTCGTCGTCGGAGGCTCGACGCGGCGCTGCCACGCCGGGCCGGGTTTGTCCCGATACGGGGTCGGCGCCGCGTGGCGAGGCGTCGGTGTGGTCGTGGTCGGGGTCGAGACTGACCCCAAGGTCGTGAAGGGCCCGCAAGACATCGGCGTTGCTCCGCAGCAACCCGGCGACGAGCACGGCGAGCAGCGCGACGACCAGCGCTAAGACGATGACGAGGGCGGTCACTGCGGGACCGTCACGGTGAGACAGCCAATAATTTTGCCGCGCCCCTTGCCGGTGTTGGTGGCCCGGACGCAGATCTCGTGGGTGCCGGGCGCAACGTTGATGATTTCGGAGAAGCCGTGGCGACGCCCGTAGCCGGGATACAACTCGGCGACCGCACGCTGGCCCTTATTCGCTTGCAGGTTGGCGACCGTCGATCCATCGACCTGAATTCGAATGGTGACCGGCCCCGCAATGTCGGGCTCGATTGCCCAACCTTTGACCAACACGCCGGTCGGGACGTTCTCGACGCGGTCGAGTGAACCAAACGGCGAACCGGCGTGAATCGGAACGTTTACACATCCGAGCAGGGTGCGGCCTCGCCCCTCGCCCCGGTTAACCGCGTACACACAAACCTTGACCTTGCGCTTGTCGAGGTTCTCGGTGTCGAGCGGAACCTTGATACTGAAGCCGTGTTGGTCGCCGAAATCGGGATAGATCGCTTCAACGTCAGGCCGTGACTTTCGGGCCCGGCCTTCGTCGAGGAACTTGTCGTCGACCGACACTCGGATCTTGACCGGCTTTGCGGAGTCGGGATCGATCGCCCAACCGTTGACCCGGATGAATCCCGGACCCGCGAAGGCCGAATCGAGCTCGCCGAACGGCTTGTGGTTCGGCACGACAAGCTGCGAACAGCCGATCGACCGCAAACGCCCATTGTCGATAACCGACGCGCAGATCACCTGACGACCGAGCGGTGAGGCGATGACGCCGGAGAACCACACGACCTTGCGGCCCGACGGTTCGGCGTACCCAAGGTCGGCCGCCGTCTTGTTGGCAACGATGTCGGCGACCGTGTCGAGGCCTGCGGAAAGCCGCACGTTTTTCGGCTGGTTGTCGAATACGTAGCCGTCGACTCGGACTCCACCCGGGGTCAAACGAACGCTCTCGACCCGGCCGGTCGGCCCGCCCGGGTCGCCTTGCAGGCACGCTGCGTTGTGCGACCGGGTGTTGTTGTCGGTCCGCTGCGCCGTGGTGCAGGTTTGATCGATCTCCCAAGGCGGGGTGCAGGTAACCACCCGGCACACGATGGGACCAATGCAGGGAATGTTCTGGTTGCATTGGCCGTAGCGGAACCCGGTGCAACCGGCCTTGCGGTTGTTGCAGCTGCCGTTGCCGCACCCGCACGGCGTACCTGAACACGAGCCGGAACAAATGCCGCTCGCACCACATCCACAGTTACCACAGGGGGCGTTGCAGTCGAGGTAGTAACGCGGGCCTTGCTGGCCGCTGAGGGTGGCGCAGAATCCTGAGCCGTCGGCCTTCCACCAACCGCCGTACAAGGTGCCGGGTGGGCAACCGTTGGCGCCATTGAGGGTGCAGCAAAATTCGGTGTACCCGTCGCAGCATTGGGCGCCACAGTCACACGACGATCCGCTGCACTGACAGATCGCGGCGTAAGCCGTGCCGGGCCGCAGCGCGTAGTCGACCGGCGCTACGGCCATCGCCGTGCCGACCATGGCGGTCTTGCGGAGGAAGCCTCGGCGACTTGAGCGTCGATCGACGATTGCGCTGGCTCTGGTCGCCAGTCGAGTGCTGAGCGGGGCGGTCATGAACGAACTCCAAACAACGGCACCTCGGGTGGGGCCGGTGGGGCGAATACTTCAGGCAGGACGGTGAACGCCAGGTAGAACAGATAGCCGGCCAGCGCCGTGAGTCCGACAAAGGGCAGACCGAGGGCCGGTTGGTCGCCCAGGACCGTCAACAGGTCGGGTGCCGGCCAAACAACGGCGAGCACCGCGAGCGCGCCTGCCGCAACGTTGACGCCGGTATGAATGAGCGACGGCGGCGTGTCCTTGGCTCCGAAGCAGCCGCACGAGCCAACCGCGTCGGGTTGGCGGCGAAGCCACTCCGACACTGCCGCAAAGCAGGCGTAGGCGACCGCTACTGCCCCGGCGACCACCGCGCCGCCGAACACCAACGCCACGGTTCCAAGCGCCATCTCGCCAGCCCCCACCAGCCGCACGGCCCCTACCTGAACGGCGGGTTGGCGGATACCTAACGACGCCAGTACCGAAGCTGCTGCCTCGGGGGCAATGAGTTTGCTTGCACCGCTCAGGATGAGGACTCCCGCGATGGCGAAGAAGGGGCCAGCCATGTTGGCCAGATCGTAGTTGGCGCACGACCCACAATGGGCGCGCAGCGGGCGAAGATCCGAAAGACCCAATACGCTGAGACGCAATGGCTGCTCAACGCATTCTTGTCGTCTCCGCCGAACCGCTCGGTGCGGTCGCGGCAGGTCCTGCGTTGCGGGTACGAGCAATCGAAAACGTCCTCTCCGACGACGGGCACGAGGTCACCGCAACCGACCTGGCGACCCTGCGCAGCCGTCCGCCCACGCCCAGCTTCGACGACTCGTTCGACTGCGCGGTTGTCCAAGGGTCGGTGTTGCATCAGCTACCGGCACTGGCGGCGGCCGACCTGCCGATCGTGGTCGACCTGTACGACCCGTTTCATCTCGAGGCGCTGCACCGCGGGGGCGACGACGAGGTCCGGACCCTCGACCTGGTCGATGGCGCCTTGCAGTCGCTGGCGGTGCAAATGGCTCGGGGCGACCTCTTCTTGTGCGCTTCGACGAGCCAGCGCCACCTGTGGCTCGGCCACCTGGCGGCGGCCGGCCGGCTCAACCCGGCCCAGCACCGGGCCGACCCGACGTTGCGGCGCCTCCTGCAGATCGCGCCGTTTGGGGTCGACGACCAACCGTTTGCCCCGTCGGGACGCCTGGTCGACCACGTTCCCCAGGCGACCGGCACCCCCACTCTTTTGTGGGCCGGCGGGTTGCACGATTGGCTCGATCCACTGACCGTGATCGACGCCATGCCCGCAATTCGCGAACGGTTCCCGCGTGCCCAGCTGGTTTTGCTCGGGGGCCGTCACCCAAACGCCTCGATCGAGACGATGTCGATGGTTGGCCAAGCCGAGCGCCGGGCACAAGAACTCGGGTTGCTTGGCTCGGGTATCTTTTTGGTCGACAGGTGGATCGCCGCGAACCAACGCGCCGACCTGTTGGCCGATGCCGACCTTGGCGTGCTCGCCCAACCCGACCATGTCGAAACCGAGTTCTCGTTCCGCACCCGCCTTCTCGACCACCTGTGGGCAGGGCTTCCAACGGTGGCGACCATCGGCGACGACCTGAGCCGCGAGCTCGCAGTACACGGTGCCGCCCGAGTGGTTCCGCCGGGCGACCCGCTCGCCTTCGCTACTGCGTGTATCGACATGTTGGGCCCTGACCGATTGGCCCGAACCGGCGAAAAGGCCAAGGCGCGAGCGACGAGCCATCGTTGGGAAGACATGCTCGTGCCGCTGCGCAACTTTGTGGCTCAGCCAACCGTTGCTATCGACCGCAGCACCGCCGCAACCCGGCGCATGATCGACACCATTGCCTCGTCGACCGCCCGTGAGCAGACCTCGGTACTCAGTCGAGCGCAGCGCCATCTCGACGTGGGCGGCGCCAAACAACTCGCCACGAAATCGACCGAGGCAGCGAAAGACCAACTCGCCGCTCGGCTCGCCAAACTCCGTGACCGATAGGTCGACCGACTCGCTTCGACTCCGGTTTGTGGTGGTCAACCACAACGCTGGCGACCTACTGCGTCGATGTGTCGAAAGTCTGCTGGGCGTCGACTGGCCCACCGAGGTGGAGATCCGAATCGTCGACAACGCGTCGACCGACACGAGCATCGCCAGCATCGCCGACCTCGTCGACGCGAACCCGGGCATCGAGGTTCTTACCCAGGCGACCAACACCGGGTTCGGGGCAAACAACGTGGCGCTCGATGACCTTGCCAATCTCGATCTGGTCGCGCTCGTAAACCCCGACGCCGAGGTTTCGCCTGACTTCGCCACCGCACTTTCGGCGGCGCTACAACAAGCGCCAGCAGCCAAGGTTGGTGCGGCGTGCCCAAAGATCGTGTTCGACGAACCGTTTCGTTCGGTCGAGGTCACCGCAACCAACAGCAACACTCGCCTCGTCGAAGTCGAGCTCGACGGGGTCGACCTGACCCACCGGTGCCATGTGGTCGGCCCGGACGCGGCCCGGCTTCCCGTTTCGGATGGCCGAGCGGAATGGCATCTGGGCGAACGAGCAGAAGTACTGGTGCCCGCCGTCGAACCAGGCGACCTGCGGCTCACGTTCCGGGCCACCGCCCCGAGCGAAGTAACCGTCACCGCCCAAGGGTCAACCCCGGCCCGGTGTGATGTCGGCACCGCTTCATCGCAGCTACACCTGCTCCTCACCGCTCCCCCGGTGCGCCGCGTGCAAAACGCTGGCAGCACGCTCGACAAGTTCGGGGTTGGCTCGAACCGCGGGTTCTTTCAGCCCGATGATGGCCGGTTCGATGAACCCATCGAGGTCTTTGCCTGGTGCGGAGCGGCGGTGATGCTCGACGCCGAGTACCTGCGCGACGTTGGGCTCTTCGCCCCCGAGTTTTTCCTCTACTACGAGGACACCGACCTGTCGTGGCGGGGGCAAAGCCGAGGCTGGACGTACCGCTACGTTCCCGAGGTCACCGTCGGGCACCGGCATTCGGCGTCGACCGGGCAGGGGTCGGTCACCACCGACGTGTATCAACAGCGCAACCGACTCCGGATGCTGGCCCGCAATGGCTCGATTCCGCTGCTGCTGCGAGGTCTCGGCCACGCGGCGGGCTCGACCATCAAGATCGGCGGTCGCAAGTTGCTCGCCGCCCGCCAACCAGGTTCCAAAGGCGACAGCGCCTTGTTCGGGCGGCGAGTCGTCGCGTTCGGCAAAGCCGTCGCCGACCTGCCCTCGGCGCTGCGGGCCCGACGCGAACTCGACGCGGCACGAACCGTCGACCGGGCCGAGGTAGAGAGCCGGTTCGATACCTAGCCCGTAGTAGGGTTCGCATCGGTGCAGATCGCCTATTTGACCGCTCGCCCCGACGTGTTTCGCCAGACTCTTGGCCATGTGCGGGCCCTGATGGACTTCGTCGACGACGTGGTTGTTGTGGTGCCGCGAGCCCAGGCCGACGCCTATGCGAGCGACGACCTGACCGTGCTGGTCGACGAAGATCTGTTGCCGGGAGTCGACCTTGGCGCCCTCGACCACAGCAGCCGCAACTTTCGCCTTCGGGCAGCCATGGTGCGACACGAAGCGATCGCCGACCGGTTCATCATGTCCGACGACGACACTCGACCGCTCGTTTCGATGGGACTCGACCAGTTCGTCAACGACGATGGTCGTCAGCGGTTGTTCTTTTTCTACGAAAGCGCCCAGTGGCGCGAGCAAACCTCGCCGTTCGACCAGGCCCAGCTCGCTTCGATGCTCGAGCTCCAACAACACGGTGTTGCCCATCCTTTGGCGTTTGCGTCGCACATGCCCCAACTTGTCCAGACCGATCTGGCGATCGAAGCATTCGCCCGGGTCGAACAAGCATCGCTGCATCACCCGCTGTGTGAATGGGCGATCTACGGCAACCTTGGTCCGTTTCTGGCGCCCGACCGGTTCGCCGAGCCAGAAGCCTTCCAAACCCTTGCGTGGCCCCAGTTCCCGGGCGAGTGGCCTCGCCAAGTGGTCCCCGACCGCTACACCTTCGAGAACTTCCACGCCGAGCTCTACGCCGAGAATGGGCTGTTCGCCGGACTGTCGACCGAAGTCGACCTCGATCAGCTCGACACCACCACCCTCGAAAAGATCGTGCGGTGGCACAATCTTGAGCGATCGGTCACCAACCTCGACTTCCCCGCCGACATCGACAACCCGTGGATCAAGGGGTCGCCGGTTCGGCGGGCCTACTTCGGCGCCGCCCGAGCAGCGAAGAAGTTGGTCGACTACACCAACCTCGATGACCGGTCGGCGCTCGCCGAACTGACCGAACGCGTGCGTCAACTCGAGGCCCGACTCGAGGCCCTACCGGGTACCGACTCGGCCGACCCCACGTCCTAGGCAGACTCCGACCATGCCCGCCGACACCGACGACAAACCCCTGGTACCGCTATGGATCGTCGGCGTCGCCGTTGCTGTCGGCGTCGTCCTGCGGTTTGCCGCTCAGTCGCCGCTGTGGCTCGACGAAGCACTGTCGGTCAACATCGCCGAGGCCGCCAACAACGACACCACGTTGAGCGATCTGTTGCGTCGCGACGGGCATCCTCCGCTGTACTACTGGCTGCTCGGAATCTGGACCGACCTGTTCGGCAGTGGCGACTGGGTCGTTCGTGCACTCTCGGGTTTGCTCTCGGTCGCTGCGTTGCCGTTCGCCTACCTGCTCGGTCGCAAGGTGTACGGCGAAACCACCGCCCGGGTGCTGCTCGTCGTCGTCGCCCTGTCGCCGTTTGCGCTGCGATACGCCAACGAAACCCGCATGTACGCCTTGGCCACCCTGCTGGCCTTCGCCGGTTGGTGGGCGGTCGAACGGGCTCGTCGACAACCAACCATCGAACGGCTGGCCGTGGTTTCGGCGGTCACCGCTGGCCTGCTGTACACCCATTACTGGGCGCTGTGGCTCCTCGCCGCCGCCGGAATTCTGCTGCTTATCGCCTCGGCCGGCCACATCGAATCGTGGAACAAGACCGCCGCTCGGCGTCTCGCCACCGCACTGATCGTCGGCGGCCTCGCCTTTGTCCCCTGGCTCGGTGTTCTGTTGGATCAAGCCGAGCGCACCGGAACCCCGTGGGCCGACCCCGATCGGCCAACCAGCGATATCGTGGGCCTGTTGTTCGACCTGGCCGGTGGAAAGCGCAGCGAGGCCCAACTGCTGGCGATGGTCTTGGTGCTGCTTGTCGTGGTGGCGATGTTCGCTCGGGTTCGATCGACTCCCGACGCCAACAACGCCGAGTTGATCGCTGGGCCACTTCGCCACGACACCCGCCTACCGCTGCTGATCACCACGGCCACGTTGGCGATCGGCCTGGCCGTTGGTCTGATCAGCGGGTCGGTCTTTGTCCCCCGGTACGCATCGGTCATCCTGCCATTCGTGCTCGCCCTCATTGCCGTCGGGATCACCCGACTGATCGAGTACCGTCCCCGGGTCGGCCAGACCGCGTTGCTCCTCGTCGGATTGGTGAGCATCCTCACCGCCACCGTCGAATTGGTGAACACCCGTTCCCAGGGTGAGGAGGTCGCGGACTTCATCAACGCCGAGGCGGAACCGAACGACGTCGTGTTGTTCTGCCCCGACCAACTCGGCCCGGCGACCAACCGATACATCGACGACCGGATCACCGATCAGCGGGTGTTTCCCACCCAAGCCCGACCCGAACTGGTCGACTGGCGCGACTACGCCGAGCGCAACGCCAATGCCCAAATCGACCAGTTCGTCGACGAGATCATCGCTACCCCCGACCTCGGCACCGTTTGGCTGGTCGTCGCCACGAACTACCTCACCTACGAGGGGCTGTGCGAAGGCCTGATCACCGAATTCGGTCAGTCCCGAGACGGTGTACGCTTCACCGCCTCGCCGGTCGTGCTCGGCCGAGCGCAGCTGATCGAGGCGGCAACCTTGTACCGGCTCTCGCCCGTGAACTGATGAGCGCCGAACCAACACCCGGAGCACTCAGGGCCGCGACCCGCCGGTCGGTGGCCGCGTGGGCGGCGACCCGGGTTGCGGTGATAACTGGGCTACTGCTCGCCAATATCACCACCGACGAACCGGAGCCGGTCCCTCTGCGGCAGGGGCTTTTAGGCTGGGACGGCTCGTGGTACCGGTCGATCGCCGAGTCGGGTTATGCGGGCGCACCCGAAGATGCGATCCGGTACTTCCCGTTCCTGCCGGTTGCCGGCCGATGGCTCGGCGAACTCTTTGGCGGACGGGCCGACATCGGGCTGATCGTGGTCACGTGGGTGCTGAGCTTGCTGGCCTCGGTTGCGCTCCACGAATTCGTCCGTCGCGAGGCTGGCGACGGGGCGGCCGCAGCGTCGGTGTGGGTCCTCGCCCTCTTCCCCACCGCCTTTGTTCTGGTGGCTCCCTATACCGAGGCGGCACTGTTGTTGTTCGGGTCCGGTTTCGTGATCGGCGTACGCGAGAAACGTTGGGCGCTGGCGATCGCCGCCGGGATCTTGGCCGGGCTCAGCCGACCGGTAGGTGGGTTGCTGGTCGTGTACGCCGCGGCCGAGCTGTGGTGGCCGACGAACCGCGACCAGTCGCGGCCGAGGCCAAGTGTCGGGTCGATCTTGGCGCTGGCGAGTCCGGCGATCGGGATCGCCAGCTTTGCGCTGTGGGCTCGCAGCGCAGGCTTTGGATTCGCCGGGCCATTCGATGCCCAACGGGGACTGCGCGGCGCAACTCGCGATCCGGTGACCCGACTCGGCCAAGCGTTCTGGAACGGCGTAACCGGCGACCTCACTGAACTGCTGCACGCCGTGACCGCCGTTGGGTGTTTGGCGTTGGCGTGGTTTCTGTGGCGACGGGGGTCGCGGTCACTAGCGATCTATGGGGCGGTCGGCGTTGCGATGTCGTTGGCGTCGACCAACATCAACTCGTTACTGCGTTATGCCCATGGCTTGATCCCGGTGCTCGTCGCGCTGGCAATTCTGGCCAGTAGCAACCGGTTCAACCAGCGAATGCGGATCATGCTCGCGTCGGCCGCCGGGGTATCCGTCGTAGGGTTCACCGTGGCCATGCTGACCCAGAACTATGTTCCCTAGACGACATGTCCGTTAGCGCTCGGCTGCACCAGGCCCTTTCTGCGATCCGCAAACCAGCGTCACCTCCGGTGTCGCTCACGCCGCGGGTCCTTCACGACATTTCGTCGGGCCAACACGAGCGTTACCACTGGCAGGTGAGCGGATCGCGACCAACCTTTGCCCTTGACTTGGCCAGCCCAGACCCCCTCGAGACGATCGAGGGCTGGCATCGGCTGCGCGGCAACTACCAGGCCGACGACCCCAGACGCACCGCACCGGTGCTTCGTACCCTGCACCCGATCGGCGCGACGTCGCGAGCTCTACAGGTGCAGGATGGCTCAGCCAGCATCGACAAGATCTTCCACATCTTGCGCGGCACCACCGGCATCGAACTCAACATCCCGGTCACCACCAACGGCTTCGATCTCGATCAACTGACGCTGACTCCTATCGGACAAGCCGAGGCGGCCGCCCGCATGGCGACCCGGGTCGTCGGTGGGCTTCGCGAGGAACCCGAGGCGCGGGCGACCCTGCTGAGCCGCACCGTGCAAGCAGCCCGCAAAGGCGGCACAGGCGCACTGCGAGAGCTGTTGGTCGCCGATTACGAAGGGTTCCAGCACCGCCAGTCCGGCCCGCTGACCATCGACTACGAGTCGTGGGTCAAATGGCACGACACGCTGGGCGACGACGATCGCCACGCGGTCGAGGCAGCCGTTGCGCAGTTGGTCGACCCGCCCACCATCTCGTTGCTGATGCCCACGTACAACACCGACGAGCGTTGGCTTCGCAAGGCGATCGAGTCGGTGCAGGCGCAGTGGTACCCGCATTGGCAGCTCTGCATCGCCGACGACGCCTCGCCGGAGCCCCACGTTCGGCGGATACTCGACGACTACGCGGCGGCCGACGAACGGATCTCGGTTGTGCTTCGCGAGCACAACGGCCATATCTCCGCTGCGTCGAACTCGGCGCTCGAGCTCGCCACCGGCACCTACGTCGGGTTGATCGACCACGACGACGAACTACGCCCCCATGCGCTTTACCTTATGGCCCAGGCGATCCTCGACGCCGCGGCGGCTGGAACACCGGCCGACCTGGTGTACTCCGACGAAGACAAGATCGACCACGACGGCAACCGAACCGACCCGCACTTCAAGCC
>CALHTF010000119.1 GCA_938038815.1 uncultured Acidimicrobiales bacterium
CAGCGTCGGTGTCGAGGGAACGGAAGAGGTCGGTCAGGCGCTCTGCTGCCGCCATGAACCGGCCCGGAGCGCGGAGGTTGAGCCCACGCTCACTCGACGCCGTAGCCATCGCAACGTTCCAGCCCTGGCCTTCCTCGCCGAGGAGATTTGCAACCGGGACCCGGCAATCCTCAAAGAAGAGTTCGGCGAAGGCGGGTTCGCCGTCGAGCCGACCGACCGGGAGCCGCGTGAGACCTTCGGACTCAGCGGGAACGAGGAGATAGCTCAGCCCGCTGTGGCGGGAAGAGTCGGGGTCGGTTCGCACGATGCAGAAGATCCAGTCGGCCCACGCACCGCGCGAGCACCACGTTTTTTGACCGTTGAGTACGTAGTGATCGCCGTCGAGCACCGCCGTCGTGGCCAGACTGGCGAGGTCGCTACCGGAGTTTGGTTCGCTCCATCCTTGAGCCCAAATATGTTCGCCCGACGCCATCTTCGGGAAGAAGAAGTCCTTTTGTTCTTGGGTACCGAACTCAAAAAGCGTCGGCCCCAGCAACGTGATGCCGTTGGTGTTTACCCGCCCCGGCGCCCCCGACAGGTAGTACTGCTCTTCGAAGATAAGCCACTCGATGATGCTGCACGCCTTGCCGCCGTATTCGGTCGGCCAATTCGGCACGGCCCAACCCGCATCGAACATGGTGCGTTCCCAGCCCCGGTGCTGCTCGAACCCAATTTCGGTGTCGAGCGGCTCCATTGCCTCGGTTGGTTTGTTCTCTTCGAGCCAGGTGCGGACTTCGTCGGCGAAGGCCTGCTCGGAGTCGGAAAAGGTTAGGTCCACGACTGCACCTTTCGGAGTGCTTCTTCGGCTTCGGCCATCACCTGGGCGATGACCTCGGCGCTGGTGGGTAACGAGTCGATCGCCCCCACGCCCTGGCCGGTGGGCAAGATGCCTACGTCGAGCTCGCCGTCGACCATCGTGGCCTTGGTGAGCATCGGGGCGTTGGCGGCCATCGCCAGCTGGCTCCACGTGAGGTTCTGGTTCTTCTTCATCGTCAAGCCTTCGCGCAGCAGATCGGGAATCGACGTGCCGGTGAGCTTGCGGAACTTGATGGCGTTGGCGACCGCCCGCGGCAGACCAAGGGGTCCGGCGCTCTCGAGTTTGTCGATGACCTCGGTGCGCACCACTCGCTGGGGTGCGCCATCGATCGCCTTGGTCACCACCGTGCCGGTAAGCGCGGTCTGCATGTACACGGCCTTCACCGAGTCGTCGACCTCGCTATCGCTGGTGAGCATGAACCGGGTCCCCATCGCGATTCCGGCGGCGCCGTAGGTGAGGGCGGCGGCGAGACCGCGGCCGTCGAAGAAGCCGCCGGCGGCGATGACCGGAATGTCTACGGCGTCGAGCACCGACGGGATCAACAGCGAGGTCGGGATGACACCGGTGTGGCCACCGCCTTCGGCGCCTTGGGCGATAACTGCATCGACCCCCCACTCCGCAACCTTCTCGGCGTGGCGAGGTGCACCGATGGTGGGCATCACTACAACGCCGGCGTCCTTGAGCGTCTTGACGATCTTCTCGCCGGGGGCCTGGGCGAAGCTCGCCACCTTTACGCCCGACGTAATGAGGTGCTGGACCCGCTTGTCGATGTCGAGGGCGTCGGTGCGCATGTTGACACCGAACGGCTTGTCGGTCGCCGCCTGCACTTCGTCGATGGCGGTAACCATCTGGTCAAAGGTCATGGTGGCCGAGGCAATGATGCCGAGGCCACCGCCATTGGCCGTAGCCGCGGTGAGCTTGGAGCCCGAGACCCAACCCATTCCGGTCTGGACGATCGGGTGTTCAACCCCGAACAGGGTGGTTGCCGGCGTGATCATTTACTCGCGAACTCCGCTTTGCGTAGCCCCTTTGGATCGAGTTCGTTGCGCAAGATCTGTAGCTCCTCGTCGGTGGGCAGGCGCGACTCGGGAACGTCGTCGGGAATCACCAAGTCGAACCCGGTGTTCTCGACCACTTCATCGACGGTGACGCCGGGGTGCAACGAGCGAAGCCGCATCCGGTTGTCCGGCGTTTCAAAGTCCATCGCAGCCAGGGGCGTTACCACCCGCACGATGTTGTGGAACCGGCTGCCCACTTCGCCAACCTCGCGCATGCGGTCGTAACCCGGGCCCGACACCACGTCGACCGAAGGCACAAACACCCGGGTCGAGTGGTTCGGCAACCAATAACTGGTCTTGTTGTTGATCAGGTTGCCCGGCGCGCCGCGCATACCCAGCAACTGCACCTTGGGCTTGGAATAGTCGTCGCCGATAGCCGCAAAGTTCTGGTTGCCGTACATGTCCATCTGGCTGGCGCCCATCACCACGTGGCGCCGCCCTGACCACACCACGTCGAACAACGACCGGTAGGGCATGTAGGCCTCAGGAATCCGCTCGGCGTCGGCGTCGCCCACCGGCAAATTGCCGTGGGCCAACATCGCAACGCCGTCGGTGTAGACCATGTCGGGCTCAAAGGTTGCTCGGGCCAGGCGGCCAGCGCACATGGGCACGGTGCCGATTGGATTGCACAGGATTTCGCCGTCGCCTCGGAAGGCCTCGGCGAGCGCTACCACGGCAATCTCATCAATCGTTGCTGGTTGGGTGCTTGAGGAGTCAGTCACGGGCGTCGACCTCCTTCAGGTAGGCCTCATGGTTTGGGGCGTCGAGATACCTCGTCTTGAACGCTTCCCATGCTTCAGGGTCTTTGGCGGTGGCGGCGTATTCCTTCTGGAACGCCTCGTCTCTGGGATAGTCGGGCGGGCACTCGGTGAAGTGCGCCCCACGGGGAGCCTCAACGACTCCGTTGATAAAGATGCGAGGAATCTTGATCGAGTGCACCGGACCCTCTTTGAGGAAGTCCTCGGTAGGGATGACCTTCTCGCAGCTCATAAACGCCTTGTCGGCCGCCATCACGAACAGGTCGTCAAAGTACAGGTCGGGGCCGAGGAACTGACCGTTTCCGGCGGCATCGGCCCGGTTCATGTGGATCAGCGCAGCGTCGAGCTTGAGCGCCGGAATAGCGACCAACTCTTCACCGTCGTCGTAGGGCGACTTCACCATCTTGAGTTCGGGGTTGTTCGCCAACATGTCCGAACCCATTCCGGCTCGGGTTGGGTAGAACGGCACCCGGTGCGAGGCGGCCAGCAGGCCGAGCTGAAATGCACCTTCATCGAGTTCGAGCACCTCGATACCGCCCGCCTGGCGGGCAACCCGGAAGTGCGGTTCGAGGGCGATCGAGTCGAGCGATACGAAGCCGTAGGCGAGCTTCTTTACCTTGCCGGACTTCGCCAACAGCCCAACATCGGGGCCGCCGTAGCTGACGATGGTGAGGTCGGTCAGGTCGCTGCGGAGGATCGCCCGCACCAACGACATGGGCTTGCGACGCGATCCCCAGCCGCCGATGCCGATCGTCATCCCGCTTTCGAGCTGGGCGACGACATCGTCTTCGGACATGAGCTTGTTCGGCACAGGCGAAGCTGCCTTTCTCTCTCTAACTTTTTTCACTTCTCACAGACCACGAGAAGTACAGATCAATGATTGGGGCGACTTGACGGTACGTCAGATTTCGCATCGAGCAGTAGTTTGTCGACTATGGATTCGAACCCTCTCGATCTCACCGGCCAGGTCGCTATCGTCACCGGCGGCACCAAAGGCCTTGGCCGTACCATCACCGAACGGCTGCTGGCCGCCGGAGCACAGGTGATGATCTGTGCCCGCAATGCTCCTGAGCAGCCGGTAGAAGTCGATGGCAACCAGGCGCAGTTCACCGCCGCCGACGTACGCGAACCCGATCAGGTGCAGGGCGTGGTCGACGCGACCGTGGCCGCCTTTGGCCGGCTCGACATCCTGGTCAACAACGCGGGTGGCGCTCCCCCGGCCGAGAGTGCGACCGTCTCGCCGCGGTTCAACGAAAAGATCATCGCCCTCAACCTCACGGCGCCGCTCACGTTCAGCCAAGCGGCCAACACCGTCATGCAAGGCGCCGACGGCGGGGTCATCATCAACATTTCAAGCGTCAGCGGCACGCGCCCGAACCCCATGGGCGCGGCCTACGGCGCCGCCAAAGCGGGCCTCAACAACCTCACCCAGACTCTGGGGTTCGAGTGGGGACCGAAGGTTCGCGTGCTCGGCATAACAGTCGGGCAGATCCTCACCGAAGATGCCCAACTGTTCTACGGCGACGACGAAGGGGTAGCCGCCATCGGCAAGCTCTTGCCGATGGATCGCATGGGCGACCCAGCCGACGTTGCCGACGTGGTGCTGTTCCTGTGCTCGCCCATGGCGCGGTGGATGACGGCCACCAACGTCGACGTACACGGCGGCGGCGAAGGCCCCACCTACCTGAGCGCCAGCACCGGCGACGTCAAGAACTAACCCCAAAAGTAAGAACGCGGGTTCGGACCCCGCGTTCTTACTTTGGTGAGTAGACGCGTACGGGGTCGCCGGGTTTGATGGCGCCCGGGGTGATGACCTCGGCGTACCAGCGGGCGAACCCGGGATACTTTTCGTGGTCGATCCGCTCTGAGCTGATCCCCGCAAAGAACTGGTTGTTCTTGCTACACGGTTCGGCGGGCAAGCTCAGCTGGCAGAGCACCTCGCCGATCTGCACGTGAAGTCCCGAACGCATCGTGGCCCAGTCGATCCCACCCAAGGTGAGGTTCTCGCCCACCGAGCCAGCCGAAATCGGATGACCCTCGCCCTGAAGCGCTTCGACCACCTCGGTCGAGAACAAACACAGCGCCTGCCATGGCCGCCCATGAAACTGGCGGGCCTTTTGGGTGTCGCCTTCGAGGCCCCGCAACGCAACCCGACCTTCGGGCACAGCAAGTTTGGGCACTCCTCCGCCCGACGCACTGATCTGATCGAGCGACCCGTCCATCGAAACGGCGTCGCCCAGTCGGTGACGAATACGAGCAATATCGCCCATGTGATGTAGCTGGTCGTGCACCACATGGCGGGCGACCCAATCGACATCCTTCGCTTCGCCGTCGAGCACCGCATGCACCGCCCACTGCTCGTCGGCCAGCTGGCGCACCCGGTCCCACAGCTGAGTGAGTTCGTCGGTCAGCCCCGACACAGCCTCCTCAAGGGAGACCTCTTCCCGCTCGTCGGGATTGTCGGGAGCGGCCCCCAAATCGACCCCCGGGTTCTCCAGTGCAAGGTCGATCATGAACCGATTGCCAAACACCATTTCTCGCAGGTGCTCCGTGTACTCGGCGATGCTCCACACAGCGGGCGTCGGGCGTTGACTAGCGAGCTCGGGAGAAAGTCCCGCGACCGCATGGCGGGCTAAGACCGGCAGGTACCGAATGGTGTTGACCGTGTCCTGGCGATTCCATTGGGCGGCGTCGAAGCCGCACTCGTCGCAGGTTTCGAGTGGCGCAAGATCAACCATGGCGCACCCTATCCCGCTCGGTCGCCGCGACGACACTGCGTTTAGGGCGACCCCGAAGTCGATTGCGCCGATCGTTACAACGTGGCGAGAACGACGAGTCCGTTGAAAACGCCGTGGGCGATCATCGCCGGAAGCACTCGACCGGTTCTGACCCGGTAGGCGCCGAGGCACAAGCCGATGGCCCCGATCACTGC
>CALHTF010000120.1 GCA_938038815.1 uncultured Acidimicrobiales bacterium
TGTAGGTGCCGCCAGCAAAGTTGCCGGTACAGGTCACGGTGACGGCAAAGGGCTCGGCTTCGAGGGCGGGGGTTGCGTCGACGCCCGTGACGTCTTTGGTGATGGTGAGGCTGGCTACATCGAGTTGGTTCTCAAACTCGAGGGAGGCGGGTGCCGCACCGGTGACGATCTCGATGCCGTCAGCGCCCACGAGGGTTCCGCCGGTTCGGTTGATGAGGCTGAAGCCGCCGGATGGCGCAGCTTCGGTGACCGTACAGGTGGTGCCGTCCGGTACGAGCGGGAGGCTGGCGGCGTCAGCCGAGCCGGTGCCGAACAAGGTGGCGATCGAGATGGTGTCGTCAAAGACGGTGGCGCCGCCAGCGGTAACACAAACGATGGCGAACTCGAAGGTCCCGTCGATGTCGTCGGCCGACGGGTTGGTCGAGCTAGTAGTCTTGGTGAGCGCAAAGGTTGTTGTGCTGTTGGTCAGGGCGACGGTTTCGCCATCGGTATCGATGGTTACCTCGCCGGTTGCCGGAACCATGGTCGAAGCGAACCGGTCGTCGGCGTCTTCGGTCACGGTGCACACCGCGTTGGTCGGGAGGTCGTCGATCACCAGCGGCGTGTTGACCGAAACCTGCTGGTTGGTAAGCACATAGGGGCTCGAGGTGAAATCGCCGACACAGGAAATGTCGACGCTGAACATCTGGTCGTCGAACCCGAGACCGGCCGGAACACCGGCCAGTGCCTTGGTGACGGTGAGCGAGCCAACTTCACGCCGGTTGGTGAAGGTGGCCGTTGGTTCGGTGTTGGCCGCGGTGATATCGAGGGTCACCGTGGCGGCCGAGTCGATTACCCAACCAGCGGGCGGCGCCTGCTCGGTGATCTGGCACTGCGAATCGAGCGAGCGGGTCCCGATGTCGGCGTGAGTGATACCGCCCGTCGCGCCAGTAGCGGTCAGCGAGTTGGTGGTGAGCGGAATGGTCTGTTCAAACTCGACCACGCCGTCGCTGTCGACACAACGGATGTCGAAGGTAAAGGTCTCGTGCGGTTCGATCGGGTGCGTGCCCGGCACGATCGAGTTCTTCTCGACTACCAACGAGCCGGTCGAGTTGGTGATCTCGACGTTGCTGCCGCCCTCTTCGATGGTGATCGGGCCGTCGGGCGTATAGCGGGCATTGAAGGTGTCGGCCGGCGCTTCGGTCACGGTGCACTCGGCACCAACCGGAAGGTCCGCGATGGTGATTGGGCTGTCGGTAGCGATGGTGAGCGGGCCAGGCACGGTGTAAGTGCCGGTCAGTCCGCCACCGGTGCACTCGATCGACACGTCGAATTCATAGGTCGATGGAACGATGGTGGCGGGAAGGCCGGTGATCTGCTTGGTGACCACCAAGTCGGCGAACTGGCGGGTGTTGGCAAACCCGGCGGTGGCCTCGACGTCGAGGGCCGAGGTAACGGTCTGCGGGTTGGTGGTGGTGATCTCCCACCCGGTCTGGGCTTGCTCGGTAATGGTGCACTCGGTGCCCGGGGGCACGAGCGGCAGGTCGGGGTAGGTGACCGATCCGGAACCGTTGGTGGTGGTGATGGTTGCGCTGGCGGTGGTGCCGTTGTCGCACACCACATCGAAGGCAAAGGTGCCGTTGGGGTCGACGGGAAGCGCGGTGTTCGACTCGGCCCTCTTCTTGATCGCTAGCCACGCCGTTTCATTGGTAAACGACACCGTTTCTTGCTCGAACGGTTCGTCGATGACCAGCGTGCCCACATTGCCCGCCGCGGTGTCGCCACTCGCGGTGGTGGTGGCGTACGACGAATCGGGAGTTTCGGTGACCTCACAGGTGGCGCCACCCGGAATGCTTCGCACCCGAACCACATCGCCATCCTGGATCGAGATCGTGTTGGTCGAGGCGCCCGGCCAAGCGGCGTTAGTGTTCGCGTCGCGGAACGCCCCCGCCGACACGTTGATGGCTGAACCATCGAGGGCGGTACATGCGACGGTGACGGTAAACGAATCGGTCTGGTTGTCGACCGGGTGGCCGGCAACCGTCTTGTCGACCAAGAACGCACCGAGCACGGTGATGGGGGTCGGGTCTTGCGGATCGCTGCCGTCGCCAGGGTCGTCGCTGAGCACATCGACCACGCCGTCCTGATCGAAATCCATGGTGGCCTGGTTGTCGTAATCACCTGGCACCATGTCGGGGGTGAGGCGGACCTCGACGATCACCTCAACCGGAGGCTGACCGGGGTTTGCCGGGTCGGTCCACAAACTCGATGGCGCGTCGACCTCAAGACAGAACGAAGTGTCGCCGGCGGTGCCGCCCGATGTCATCGTGGCGCTAGGGCTGGTTGAGGTCCACACGCCGGTGTACTCGCGGCCGTCGGCGGGAAGCACGTCACACAGGTCGACGGTTCGGTTTTGGGTCGGCACACCATTGTTGATGATCGTGAACTTGTATCGCACCACCGAGCCGACGTCATAAACACGATCGTCTGGTGCCACCGAACTCCCGCCGGCGTCGACAACGTCCTTCTTCAAGTCGATTTGGCTAACGCAGTTACCGCCGTCGGTACCGCCATCGGCCCCGACCTCTCCTACCTCGGTCCAGCCGGCGGGGTTGGCCGGGTCGACCTTAAAGATGTCGCCCGGGTTGTTGCGGAACGAGTACAGGTTGCCGGCCGCGTCGAACCACGACGCTCCGAAACCACCGTTGGGGAACGTCCCGGGCATGGCCACGCTGGTGGTCGAGCCGTCGTTGGGGTCGACCTTCCAAAGCGTTCGATTGACTATTTGGTAGAGGTATCCGTCGAGCGGGTTATAGGAGAAGTCGGCAAAGTTCACCGGCGTCGAGCCAATGTGGGTCGAGGCTCCCGTAACCGGGTCGATCGACCACAGGTTCCAGCGGTTACCGCCGTACCAACCCGTGGTACCCGAGCCGTTGCCGACACTATGGATGATGTACCGGCCGTCGCCCAGGACGGTTCCGGCGTACTGGCTTGCGCTTTGCGGGTAGTCGCCCTGGATGGGGGTTTCGAAAACGATGGCCCCGGTGGCGTCGTAGGCCCGAACGGTTCGGGTGCCGTTTTTGCTTCCCACGCCGTAGATCAGATTGGTGGTGGGGTCGAAGCCAGTCGAGTTCCAAATGCCTTTGGTCCCGGCCACGGTGTCGATGGTTAGGTTTCCGGGTACTGCGGGGTCGGGAACGATGCGGTGGAACTGGCCGCCCCGCATGAGGATCGGCGTGCCGTCACATTCCCATGGGGTATAGCCACCCTGGGAAGCAACCGGACGCGTCGGCGCCAGCCCAAGCAACGAGGCAAGGAGAACGGCGGCCAAAAAGGCCACCGTGAGGTTTCTGCGAGGCATGCGGGAGCTCCAACGAACAGACGGTTCTCCTTCCATCGGTCATGGAAACGTCGTTCTGAGAAGCTCGGCGGCCCAAATAAGCGCCGTTCACGCCAATTTTGGGGCTACTCCGGATCCTCGATCTCGGGGAAGTCGATGCGCAAGATGGCGTTATCGATCGTGCCGTTGAATTGATCTGAGGCCGACGCCACGATCGTTCCGTCGTTGTTCAATTTGCCGCCGATCGACACCGGGATGCTGGGGTCGAAAGCGAGGGGACCAAGATCGACCGTCTTGGCGTTGTTGGTGATCGAGCTGCCGATCGAACCGTCGGGGTTGATCGGCCACACGAGCAGTCGGGCCGTGGTGCCGAGTCGCTCGCACCGGATGCGATACGGCTCGCCCGGGGTCAGGGTGGCCGGACTTCCAAGAAACACGTCGGCCAGCGTGCCTTTGATCCGACACGATGGTTTGCCGTTGTCGATCTGAATTTTGTACTGGCTGGTCTCGTTGAACAGGCCGCGCTGGATGACGTTGTTGCCATCGTCGTTCGTGCCAGCGGTTGCGTTAATGGCGTCGAGGTTTACGTCGGCCCCAAACCAAAAGTCGCGCTCGGCCGGGTTGAGCAGACCGAAGTTTGCGTTGTTGGTGATCTTGATAATCGCCCGGGGTGCATCGGGTCCGGTGGTGTGGTCGGGGTAGTCGCCGGCCGACCCGTTGTTGGTAACGCCCGGTGCGCCGATGATGTCGCCGCCGTTGAGGCTCACCACTTCGATCGTCGTGAAGTCTTCGGAGCTACCGGAGTTCATCGGGTTGAGCGAGTTGCCCACCGACTGCGAATCGAAGCGAACCGTGACCCGCTTGTCGACACACGCGGTGGCAACCAAGGCAATAGCGACGAACAGGACCACTACTGCAAAACGGCGCTGCTTCGGGATGTGAGCCTTCATCGTGAACCTCCAGAGGCGCAGGTACCTGCCCCGTCAACACTATGGAATAGCTCATGGGCTCCAGCCAATCGGTCGCCGCCGAGTCTCGCCCGCCCGCCACGGGTCCGAACGCGAAAGTGACCCGCTCCGGCGGGAGGAGCGAGTCACTTCCAGGGCCCACGAGGGCTGGGTGGCGGGATACCGGCCCGGTGTCGGCGGGACACGGGCCGGTACATAACTCTTCGTCTGGCCGATCTCCGATCTCAAGTCGACCGCCGTAAATACCCCCACATTGGGGTACACCCCCGCAGCCTGTCGCTAGATCGTGACCTCTTCGTTTACCAGTAGCTCGTAGAGGTCTGCGTAAAGGCCGGCGCTGCCCATGAGTTCGTCGTGGGTGCCGGTTTCGACAATGCGGCCTTCGTCGAGGACCACGATGAGGTCGGCGGCGGTGATGGTGCTGAGGCGATGGGCGATGATGAGCGCCGTGCGACCTTCGAGGGCGTTGGTGAGGGCCGCTTGAACGAGCGCCTCGTTCTCGGTGTCGAGGTGGCTGGTTGCCTCGTCGAGGATGACGACTTTCGGGTCCTTCAACAACATGCGGGCGATAGCCAAGCGTTGCTTCTCGCCACCCGATAGGCGGTACCCGCGTTCGCCGACCACGGTGTCGAAGCCATCGGGCAAGCCATCGATCACCCTGTCGATCCGGGCGGCGGTCGAGGCCTCGCGCATCTCGGCTTCGGTGGCGTCGGGCTGACCGAACCGCAGGTTGGCGGCGACGGTGTCGTGGAACATGTGAGGGTCTTGGCTCACCACACCGATCGAGTCGCGCAACGACTGCTGGGTTACGTCGCGCACGTCGTGGCCGTCGACTCGAATCGCCCCTTCGGTCACGTCGTACAGGCGGGGGAGCAGCGAGGTGAGGGTGCTCTTGCCGGCACCCGATGGGCCGACGATGGCGACGAGCGAACCGGGTGGGATGGTGAGGTCGATGTCGTGCAGCACCATTTCGGTGGGCGGTTTGTCGTGGGCCAACTCGGCGATGGCGGTGCCGCCACCTTCGGGGTACCCGAAGGTCACATTGTCGAACTGGATCTCGCCGGTGACGCCGGTGAGGTCGATGGCGTCGTCCTTGTCGGTGATCGGGTTCGGCGTGTCGAGAATCTCAAACACCCGCTCGAACGACACGTACGCCGACATGATGTCGACCCGGGCGCCGGTGAGGCTGGTGAGCGGCGTGTAGATCCGCACCACATAAAGAGAGAGCGCGGCGAGGGTACCGATCGAGATGTCGTCAGAGATCGCCAGCTGTCCGCCGATCCAATAGATCGCCGCCGTGCCGACCGCGCCGACCAGGGTGAGGGCGATAAGAAAGGTGCGGCTGTACATGGCCGACTTGATGCCGATGTCGCGTACCCGACCGGCCCGGCTCGAGAACTCGCCCTGCTCGGTGCGCGGGTCGCCGAACAGCTTCACCAACAGCGCACCCGAAACGTTGAACCGCTCGGTCATCGTGTTGTTCATCGACGCGTTGAGCTCGAAGCCTTCACGGGTGATGTCTTGGAGACCCTTGCCCACTCGCTTCGCCGGGATGATGAACAGCGGGAGCAGCACCAGCGACAACAGGGTCAGACGCCACTCGAGGTAGAACATGGCGACCAACGTGGTGCCCAGGCTGATCATGTTGCTCACCACCGATCCGAGCGTTCCGGTGAAGGCCCGCTGGGCGCCGATCACGTCGTTGTTCAGCCGGCTGATGAGGGTTCCGGTCTGGCTGCGGGTGAAGAACGAAATCGGCATCCGCTGCACGTGATCGAACAACTTCGACCGCAGGTCGTAGATAAGGCCTTCGCCGATCCGGGCCGACCACCAACGTTCGAGCAACGACAGCCCAGCGGTCACAAAGGCGGCCACCACGATGATGGTCGCCAAGATGTTGAGGTACCGGCGATTATCGTCTTCGATCGCCACATCGATGATCTTGCTGAACAGGAACGGCGGCAGCGCCTGGAGCACCGACATGATCACCAGGGTCAACAAAAACCCAAAGATCATGCCCTTGTACGGCTTGGCGAACTCCCACACCCGGCGGCGGGTCTCTTTGTTGACCTTTTTGTCGCGCAGTCCTTTGTCGTCGCGACTCATTTGGTGCATGACATGAAAGGCGCTGGGCTGCATAGAACCAAGGCTACGTGGGGTTGCAATTTGTCGACGAAGCCACCGGCGTTTCGTGTGCGGTTGCCGTTAGCCTTCTATGGATGATTCGGGTCAGCGAAGACAACCGAGCCGACACGGCCGACCTCTTTGAAAAAGGCGGTATCTACTGTCTGAAGACCTTCGACCACGCGAACACCAAGCCGGTGATTTTCGCCGAACGAAACATCGTGTTGCTGCTCAGTGGTCGGGCTGGTTCGAGCTTCGCCATGAAGTGGTATCTCCAACAAAACGGTATGGAGAGCGAACACGCTTGGACCCACAACCACCGCACCAAAGTCATCTACCCATCGGCGTGGCACGACCAACGCCGCCAAGCCGTGTACTCGGGCGAAGAGTTTCAGATGCTGCGGTTCTGCCGGAACCCGTTTAGTCGGGCGGTCAGCTCGTTTTTGCACAGCACCCAGAACGCTCCGGTGCACAAAGGGATTGTGAAGTGGCTGGGCCACGAGAACGGCTATTCGTTCCTCGACTTCCTGAACTTCATCGCCCATAAGGGTCCGCGTCGGGTCAACAACCACTACGCCAACCAATTCTCGCACCTCGAAGAGATCCACGAACTCGACGCGTACTGCCAGATCGAGTCGGGCATCGATGGCCTGAATGAACTCGAAGCCAAACTCGGCCTGCCCGCCACCTCGCCCGACTCTTACGCCGTGCTGAAAAGCTCGCCCCACAACCTCGCCTATGAGGTCGGCGGCGAGAACGTGCCCGAGCGGGTCTTTGCCCTCGGGGTGCGCGGTATCGACTACCCGACCCCCGACATGTTCTACGACGACCGTACCGAACCGATGGTGCGCGAGATCTACGAGAAGGATTTCCGTCGGCTCGGCTACAGCACCGACCTCCCCGACCTTTCGCCAAAGTCCAGACCCCCCAAAGGCGATACCTGATGGCATTTCGACCCCTCGACCCCCAATGGAATGTGGACCCGTACGGTCGTCACGAACTGCGGTTTTGGAACGGGCAGTCGTGGACCGATCGGGTTGCCGATCGCGGTATTGAAAACATCGACCCGGTGCCCCTGCTCGATGCCGGCGGCGCACCCGCTCCAACCAAGCCGCTGCAGTCGGCGTCGGAGCCCACTCCTCGCCAGCGAGTCTCCGAACCGGCACCGATTCTGGTCACTACCGATACCACCCCTAAGTACAAAGAGCCGTTTAGCTTCACCGACCGCGAGCTCGATATCGAACCACCCAAGTCGGTCGACCTCGACCGACTCGAAGGGGGCGGCAACCGCCTCGGCCTGGTGATTGGTGGCCTGCTCGCGCTGGTCATTGCTGGCGCAGCTGCACTGTTCCTGCTCGGTGGCGACGATGACCCCGACGTTGCCACGCCCGACACCACCGTCGTGCAAGAGATCGATGGCGAGATCCCCACCACCGTCGACGATCCGTCGGCCCCGTTCCCCACCAAAGCCGAGAGCGAGATCATCGATCGGCTGCCTGCCGGATTTAGCTGCAGCCGCTCGGCCCCCGACTCGGTGGTCGAGAACCAGGTGGCCAGCGTTATCTGCACCGCCGAATCAGAAACCCCCGTTGCGCTCACCTCGACCGCCTTCACATCGCGTGCGGCGGGCGACGAGTACCTCGACCTGTTGGTTGAAGAGAACGGTTCGGTCTTTGCCGAAGGATCCGATTGCAGCACCCCCACCGAAGGCTTGTGGACCGGTGAAGGGTTTAGCGGCCGGGTGGTCTGCGGACCCCAATCGACCGGCCCCTTCTTGACCTGGACGATCGGCAGCGATCCGGTCATCAACACGGCCCGAGGCCTCGCCACCACCGACGAATTGGTGAGCTGGTGGAACACCACTGCGGTGCCTGGCCCGGTCGACATCCTCGAACCCTTCCCCACACCCGACGAAGGGTCGGCACTAGCCAACCTGCCCGTCAACCTCGCCGAAACCTGCACCCGGTTTGTTGGCGAACCAACACCCCGGGCCAAGTTGTCGTTCGAGTGCCGTCCCGACGACGGCGCCTCGGTTGCCTACCTCGACTCGTTCGGCGGCAAGTTCGACCTCGAGTCGTTCTTTGGCACGTTCGAACTGCCCCGCCTCGACAAGGGCGCGTGCCGACTCGGCGTGCCGGGCAACAACACCTTCTCGATCGACGGTGAAGTCGCTGGCCGGGTCGCCTGTTACGTGAAAGACGACCTCACCTGGATCCACTGGTTCGATACCCGCAACAACCTGGCCGGCCAAGCCAGCTTTGTCGACACCGATGTGACCCAACCATTCGAGTGGTGGGCATCGACCGTGGTGCCCGGCGCAGTCGAGGACCGCACGTTCGACCGGGCCGAGAATCGGGCGTTCGAGCTGGTGCCCGCCGACATCGCCGATTCCTGTGTCGCCGAGTCGGTCCGCAGCGAAACCGACCGGTGGTCGGCCCGGCTGGGCTGCATCCCCAATGTCGATGGGGTCTTGTCGGTCACCTACTTCGCGTTCTCATCCAACGCCAAGGTCCGCAACGAGCTGAAGGTCCGCCAAGGAGAGACCGCTCGCAACACCGGTTCGTGCGACGCCAGTGGCGTTCCGGCCGAACTCGAATGGACCTCGGGTGACCGGGGTGGTCGTCAGCTCTGCCAGATCGTCGACGGCGTGGCCGAGATCTTTGCCTCCGATGTCGAGAGCAAAACCGCCGTGCTGGTCGTGGCCGAGAACGACGACATCGGCCTCATCAAGTCCTGGCTCGACGCCAACCGGTAGCGATTCGACTCGGCCCGGTCTACGTCGGTCGGCGCCGGACAACGAAGGCCCGGCCCGTGCTCTGAAACGTACAGAAGGTTGTCGCAGAGCGATCGGCGTTCCGGGATAGCCAGTCGTGATGAGCGTCAGAGACCAGCGCGTTCCAGCCGTCGTACAAGATGATGGCGTGGTCGGCGAGCAGTGGTCCGAGCTGGTCGAGAAGTAGCTCGAGTTGGTCGTCGAACGACCGGTCGATCACGGCGAGCTGCACCCGCCGGTTCGGCCAACTGGCTGGATCGTCGACCGACACGAAGCTGATCCGTTCTTTTGGATCACGGGCGTCGATTCCCCGCCGGGCGAGATTACGGATCGTGAGCTCGAGCGGGCAGTTCAGATTGCTCTCGTATAGCCCTGGTTTGGGCGATCTGGTGAACGGTGTGAAGCGATCGAGGCCGACGATTTCGGCACCCGGAATCGTTGCTCGAACAACCGCGATTCGATCGCCGCCAAATACCCCAAGCCCGGTGTAGGACTCGACCCCACCCAACTCGGCCTCGGCGGCCCGTACGATGGCGCGAAAGGTCGGCTCGTGTTCGACCGGCATCGCCGGCGAGCGCTGTTCAGGCAGGTCAGGAGCAGGTGGTTGGGCTGATTGGTGCTGTGTGCTGATGGTTAACGCCATGAGATTTGTGTGGGGGAGTGGTGGTGGCGGGCGTAAAATCGCCCGTCCTTGCCCTTTCTGTAGAAGATCGGTGTGACAACTACACTCCGGCCTGTGAACGATCCCGCCGTCGACCCGGACCCTCGCGACCCAATATTCCCAGAGCTCGAGTTCGACGATTCTGTTGAGGGGCGGCTGTTTCAGGCGGGGTGGGACGTTTTGATGTCGGGAGATGGCACGCTCTTTGAGAGTGGCCTCAACCCGGAACGAATCGCCGAATCGGCAGGGGTTTCGCGCCGCACGTTCTATCGCTACTTCTCCGACAAAGCCACCTACATCGACGCCTTAATGGTGGCCATCCTCAAAATGACGTTCACCAGTCAGCCGATCGATTCGTTGGGTGAGATCATCGAGTCGACGGGAGGGCTGCGCGCCGTGGTTTCCGCGGTGGCCCAGAAGTATTGGGAAGAGCTCTGTGAGAGCAATCTGATCTTGACCCGAGTCGTATTGCTCACCCTGGCCGGCAACTCGTCGGAACTCTACGAGATAGCCCGCGACGCGCACGAGAAGGCCATCCAAACCCAAGAACCGATCCTGGCGGCGATCACGCGAGCATGGGGGCTTGAACCTCGTCCACCATGGACCCACCGAACGATTCTGGTGTTGATTGGTTCGCTCTTCGACGGCTTCATGGTGCGGGGCGTGTACCGAAGTGAAACCACCGAAATCGGTGACATGACGGGCGCAATCTCGGCGGCGATCATCCCCATTTTGTTTCGCTCGACGACCGAGGTTGAAGACGACTTTCGGCGCTACCAAGACGACTTCTTCAGCCGCTTGCAAGAGCACATCGAGTCACTAGGGAATCCGGTGCCGGTCGACCGGACCGAAGACATCGATGCCGCACTCCTGCAGGCATTGGCTAGCCGGGGACTCGAGGAAATATCGATCTCCAGCCTGGCGGTCGACGCTCGAACCACCAAGGAGCGGGTAGCGGTGATGGGGACCGTCGCCGAACAGGTGTGTAGCCAAGCTCGTAGGTCCTTCGACTCCGCCGCTGAGGAGCTGAACTTTGATGTAGGCCTCGGCACCTTTGATGACGACGAGATACTTGAGCGTCTTCGTGCCCGAGTGGCGCTGGTCGCCCGCGATAACGCACAGGTGATGCGAGCATTTCTTCAGCTTCGCGTTAGCAATCGCAACTCGGTGGCGACCTCAGACAGCTTTCAAGCGATTGAGGACGCCTACGACAACTTCGTACAGCGCACCGGCCGATCCGACCTGCCAAGGTGTCGTTCGCTTATCGAGCGAGAACTCTCCCAGGTGCTCCTCGAGTGGGGATCCGAGTCGTCGTAGGGGTTTGCCCCGCTTACCCGTTGCGACGGGCTGGGTCTACCGTTGCGTCGTGCGAACAAACCGACGGGGCCTCGGGCCAATGGTCCGCATCCTCTTCGTGTTGACGGCGGTACTGAGCGTCGCGCCCGCGGCCGCCGCTGATGAACCGCCTCGTCCCATTCTTTCACCCCCCGATCCGTCCGAACTGGTGCCCGATGTGATTCCCGGTCCGCTGTTCTTTCTAACCGACTCGGTGGGGCTCGGAGCGGTCGAAGAGTTGGCGACCGCATCGCCGACCCGGTTCGAGCACCTCGGCTATCCAGGCATCACCGCTGAGGTGGCGGTCGAGTTTATGAACGCCCGCACTGCGCCGCTTGGCGACGTTGCCGTTGTGGCCCTTGGTTACAACTACCCCTACTGGGACCCAGAGGGGTTCGACGCCGATATCGACCGCCTGGTGGCCCGGATGCACGACCTGGGCGCTCGCAAGATCGTGTGGGTCACTCTCCGGCGAGCCGACCGGTCGAACACCCCGCGTCACTCGTGGGCTCAGCTGACGCGCGTCGCCTGGTATTTCGAGCAGGTCAACCAGCACATTGAGGCGGCCGTCGACCGTCACCCCTCTGTGTCGGTGGCCGACTGGGCTGCGGTGTCGGCCCGCCCCGGGCTTACCTACGACGCGATCCACCTCAACCCCGCAGGCCAAGCTCTCATGACCCAGCTGGTACTCGACGAGGTCGAACGGGCGGGCCGCCGATCCGATGCCGGAACCCACCGTTATGGCTGGCGAGTCGATGATGCCGCCGTGGCCCCCGGTGGGGTCGTGGTGTCGGTCGATGTCAGCGATGTTCGAGACGAGGCTGAGGTCTTGGTACGAAAGTGCTCGAAGCAGAACCCGGTCACCACCTCTACCGAGCTGCTGCCTCGCGGCGCAGCCTCGACCATCTTGGCCGCCGTCGAGCTAGGCCGGAACGAGCAGATCTGTGTGAGCGCTACCGACGCGGCGACCCTCAACGTTCGTCTGATGGCTGAGTTGCCGGCCAATAGCGGGTTGATCGTTGCCAAACGAGCCGATCTGCCCGGTTTCAACATCGGCCTCGATCCCGCGGTCGACGAGCCCTCGCCGATTCGAGAAACCGAGTCGCCGAAGCGACGCAACGTGAATCTAAAGCCCGCCAACAGTGCCAAGATCAAAGCCCAAGCCAGTGGCCGGGTTCCCGTCTTCACCATGACTATTGCCGCCGACACCGACGGGTTTGTGGCGCTGCACGACTGCGCCAAACCGCGGCATCGAGTGGCGATAACTCGCTATCAGGCCGATGAAGACCGCACGATTTCTTTCGTCGGCTATGCCAAGAACCGCACGTGTCTGGTTGCCAGTTCGGCCGCCCGGCTCGCGGTCGAGCAGCAGGCGACCGTGAAACCGTCGGCCCTTACGCCGGTGCGGCCACGGTCGCTCACGCCGTCGAGCTAGATCGCTACTCGTCGTTGTTCTGATACTCGACCGGAATCGGCTGTTCTTCGATGAGCTCGGGTGCCGCCAACCGGGCGCCGTCGCTGTCGCCAATGCCGAGGAAGTAGATGTTGGCCCAGTCGTTGTGGTCGTTGATGGTGGTTAGGCCGCCTTGGCCATTGAGATCGAGCACGAGCCCGTTCTGCAGAACGTTGTTGTTGTTCCAATCGATTGGCACGTTGCCGCACGTACCGAAGTTTTCGTTGATGTTGTTCTCGTCGATCGAGATCCGGTCGCCGATCGAGTAGTCGACCCCGCCGTCGCCGAGGGCATCGCACGTGGTGTCGACCCCGGGGAACTGGAAGCGATAGTTCATCACCGAGTTGTAGTTAGGCTTGTAGTTCTGGTTCTCGAACCCGCCGTGGCGCAGTCCGAGGTTGTGGCCCAGCTCGTGGGCGATGGTCTTCGAAACGTTGCTTGTGCTGTTGAAACACTGCAACGAAACAATGAGGTCGTCGCCGTAGATCTCGGCCTGGCCCGAACTGCCACTCGTCGTGTTATAGCGATGCGGGAGCATCACGTAGTGGAAGTAGCCGTTGCGGTTGCTCGCAAAGTTGGCCGCCTTCTTGGTCAGGTACTCGGCGCCTCCGACTCCGCCGATCAACACGCCATCGGCATCGGCGATCTGGTTGCCACCGGTAAAGAGACCACCCTGCCCGTAGTCGTTGATCACGTTGATGCCGTTGACGCCATCGGGGTTGCTGCGAGGTGCGTTGGTGAACGGGGCGGTGAACGCATTGATCGCCGCAACGGTTGGTTTATGGCTGTGCCAGCCACAGTCGTTGGTGTCGTTGAACCAGTCGTACTCGAGCAAGAGATCTTCGTGCACCGGGCTGGTACCCATGCCCGGCAAGTTCAACCCTGCCGTGGTGCCGAGGGTTTCATCGCCGTCTTCGATGCCGTCGCCGTCGGTGTCGGGGTTGTTGGGGTCGGTCCCGGTCGAGGCAAGGGAGCTGTAGCTGCCGGTATTGGTTTCGACGATGTCGGGCAATCGGTCGCCGTCGGAGTCGGGTCCGCCCGAGCAGAAGGGAACCATCTCGGGGTCTGATCCGCTTGGGGTAACCGTTTCGCTCAGCACGCCCCAGAAGGAGTACTGGCCGGTAATGGTTCCGCTGTACTCACCTGCGGTATCCCATGCCCGCACCCGGATGAGGTACGACGTTCCGCCAGCGAGTCCGCTGAGCGTGCAGTTCGGGACGGTCGTGAGCCCAGCCCGGACCCCGTCGATCCAGATCTGGTAGTACGCGATCTCTTCGCCTGGGTCGTCTTCTTGGGCGGCCGGCCACGACAGGTTGTTGCCGTTCACCGTGATGGTTCCGCCGTTCTCCCAGTACGGCACACAGCCGGCAGCGATAAGACCAACGATCGCTAGCAAGGCACCACGAACGACAGACTTTCGGCTTTGCTCGGTTTTCCCCATGACACGACGGTAGGGGTAGATGCCTCGAACGCCAAGACGGATGAGTGGGGGGTGCCCTCACACGCCCACGCACTAGGTGCTCGGCGGGCCGACCCGCTACGTTCGAGCCATGGCAAAAATCGCACTTCACGCACTACTCACTGCAGCCGAAGGTAAGGCTGCCGAACTCGAAGCAGCAGTCACCAACCTGGTGGCCGCTTCGGCCGAAGAGGCTGGCCTTGAGGTCTACGCGGCCTGCGTCGACACGACCGACGCCAACAAGATTCACTTCTTTGAGATCTACACCGACGACGCCGCCCTCGGCGTGCACGGTTCGGGCGACGCAATGAAGGCCGCAATGGCTCCGCTCGGCGACCTCATGGACGGTGGCCCGGCCATTTCGTTCCTGCGGCCCTTCGCTGCCAAGGGCCTCGAGGTCTAAGTCGGTCTAACGCGGCGGCCGCAGTACGAGTACTGGGGTGTTGGCCGTGTAGTCCTGGAACTCTTTCTCGTCGCCCCAGCGCTTCTTGGCGCGCGCCTCGAGCATCGGGACCCCGCTGATTCGGGTGAGCAGCACGGTTACAAAGATCGGCGAGATCAGCATGATCCACCGCCAGCCGCTGAGCAGCGGTAGCGCCATGATCGCCATGCCCGTCCAAAGGGTGATTTCGCCGAAGTAGTTGGGGTGGCGCGACCATGCCCAAAGCCCGGTGGTGATGAATCGTCCGTCGTTTGCCGGGTCCTCTCGGAACGCTTTCTTCTGTTGGTCCGACACCACCTCGATGGCAAAGCCGATCACCCAAACCACGATGCCGATAATGCCCACGATGCCCAGGCTCTTACGGTCTTCGGCGGTGATGATCGCCAGCGCACACGCTGCAGTGAACAGCACCCACAAGGCCTGAAGCGACCAGGTCATCAGTAGCCGCAGCGGGTCGGTTTTGATCTTGTCGAACCGCCCGTCTTTGCCGTCTTTGCGGATTCGGGTGAACAGGTAGGTGCCGAGCCGGATCGCCCAGACCGCCACCATGGCCGCCGCAATGATCGCCCGAGCGTCGAGGTCGGTCGACAGAGCGAGTGCCACGATCGTCACCGACAGGTAGGTGATGGTGCCGGTGATGTCGTAGAACTTCTCGGTGCGGTTGAGATACGACGGCACGTAGGCGGCCCAGTTGATAACAAACGACAAGATGGCGCACACCGCGAACACGGCGAGCGAGTCGCCCACCGTGTTGCTGCCTTGGCTTCCCGCAAAGCCCACCACTGCTCCTAGTACCACGCTGGCGGCAATGCCGATCAGCGCGTCCCGCTTCCAAGAATCCATGACGTCGAACGTACTCGCCGATGGGTTGGCTGTGCTTGCTCACTAGCGACTTCGTGGTAGCACTGGGCTATGAGTCGTCTGCTGTTCATCACGCACACCGACATCGAGCTCGACCCAGACATTCCCGTACCGCAGTGGCACCTCAACGAGCGGGGCCGCCAACGGGCCGCCTGGTTGGCCGACCAGCCCATGCTCGACGGCGTGCGGCGCCTGCTGTGCAGCAGTGAGGTGAAGGCGATCGAGACGGCGGGAATCATCAGCGAAGCCCGGGGCCTCACCGTCGAAATGCGCCCCGACTTGGGCGAGAACGTTCGGACCAAGTTCGTGCCACCCGACGAGTTTGAGGTGCTGGCCGACGCCTTCTTCGCTAACCCCGAAGCATCGGTCGAGGGCTGGGAGCGGGCGGTCGATGCCCAAGCCCGCATCGTAGGCGCCACCGCCGATCTACTCGACGACGACGAGCCGGGCGACATCGCCGTCATCGCCCACGGCGGCGTCGGCACACTGTTGTATTGCCACCTTGCCGGCGTACCGATCAGCCGAGAGTTCGACCAACCAAACCAAGGTTCGTGGTTTGCCATCGACCGGGCCACCAAACAGCCCGATGCCCCCATGCGCTCCATCGACTAGGTGCAGTACCTTTGGGTCTTGTTCGGTTTCGCTGAAAGGGGTTCGTCGTGGGTGTCTTTGACCGAGTGATGAACGCGGTGCAGAGCCGCAACCCCGGGGCCGATATCGACCCGCTTGTCGCCGACCTTGCGGCGTCGCTCAGTGCCGACCGAGTCCGAACCGACGGCGCTTCACGGTCGCTACTCAGTCACGACGCATCGGTATTCGACGGCGGGGTCGCCGGACCGGTCTGTTACCCCGAAACCACCGCCGAGGTGCAAGCCATCATGAGTGTGGCCGAAGCTCACGGCGCGTCGGTTGTGCCCCGGGGTGCCGGTACCGGACTCGCCGGCGGAGCAATCCCGCTCGGCAAACCAATCGTGGTGGCGGTCACCAAGATGAACAAGGTGCTCGAGATCGACCTCGACAACCGGGTCGCCTGGGTCGAGCCAGGGGTCATCAACCTCAACCTCACCAAACAACTCGCACCGCTGGGCTATCACTTCGCCCCCGACCCATCGAGCCAACAGGTCTGCACCATCGGTGGCAACGTCGCCAACAACTCAGGCGGGCCGCATTGCCTCGCCTACGGCGTGACCGACGCGCATGTCGTGGCGGTGGAGGTCGTGGTGCCATCGGGCGATGTGTTGATGCTCGGCGGGCTCGAGGCCGAACCGCTGGGGTACGACCTGCGCGGCGCGTTTGTAGGCAGCGAAGGAACGCTGGGCATCGCCACCAAGGTTGCGGTTCGCCTGACCAAGAACCCGCCAGCGGTGCGGACGTTATTGCTGTCGTTCTCGTCGGTGGCCGACGCCGCCAACACCGTGAGCGGCATCATCGCCGACGGCATGGTGCCCGCGGCGCTCGAAGTAATGGATCAACGAATCACCCAGGCGGTCGAGAACTACGTGCACGCCGGTTACCCAACCGACGCCGCCGCCGTGCTGCTGGCCGAGGTCGAAGGCCTGCCCGGGGGCGTTGCCCTCGACGCCGAACGCATAGGCGAGATCGGTCGAGCCAACGGCGCTACCGAGGTTCGGGCCGCCGAATCTGACGAAGAGCGCGCCCTGTTGTGGAAGGGCCGCAAGACCGCCTTCGGTGCCATCGCCCAGGTGAAGCCCGACTACTACCTGCACGACACGGTAGTGCCGCGGTCGAAGCTCGCCGAGGTACTCGAGCAGGTGTACGCCATCGCCGACACGTACGACCTCATCGTCATGAACGTGTTCCACGCCGGCGACGGCAACCTGCACCCACTGTTGGTGTTCGATGCCCGCGAAGACGGCGTGCTCGAACGGGTTCACCAAGCAGGCGAAGAGATCATCCGAGCCTCGGTCGAGGCCGGAGGCGTGCTTTCGGGCGAACACGGCATTGGGGTCGAGAAGCAGAAGTACATGGACGCCATGTTCACCGATGCCGACATGGAGCATCAGAACCGGCTGCGGAAATCGTTCGACCCCGCGTGTCGGGCCAACCCCGGCAAGGTCTTGCCGTCGGGCCACTCGTGCGCCGACATTCAGGCGCTACGCAAGGTGCCGACCGGAGTGTGGGGATGAGCCTGCTCACCATCACCGACCCCGTGCTGTTGGGCTTTGCCGAAGAGGTCGGTACCGCTGGCGACGTTGCGGTCGAGGGCGGTCGAACCCGTTGGTCATTCGGGGGCGAGGCGTCGCCCACCGCTCGACTCGTGGCCGCCCCAACTGGCGTGGTCAGCTACCAACCCGACGAGATGACGGTGCAGGTTCGGGCCGGCACCACGGTCGCCGACCTCCACGCCGAACTGGCCAAACACGGCCAGCGCACCGCCCTACCTGAACGAGGCGGCACGGTTGGCGGAGCCTTGGCGGTGGGAGAGAACGCCGCCGAATCGTTGGGCCGAGGACCGATCCGCAATGCGTTGCTGCAGGTTCGTTACGTGTCGGCCGAAGGCGAACTGGTGACCGGCGGTGGCCCAACGGTCAAGAACGTCACCGGCTACAACCTGCCCAAGCTGTTGGTCGGATCGCTCGGCACGCTGGGTCTGATGGCCGAGGTCATCCTGCGCACCAACCCAACGCCGCATACCTCTCGATGGCTCAAGGCCGAGGGCGTCGATCCGTTTGCGATCTATAACGATCTGCTTCGCCCGGGCGCCATCATGTGGGATGGCACCACCACCTGGGTGCTGCTGGAAGGACACGGGGTCGACGTCGACGCCGAGCAACAACTCCTTGCCCCGCACGCCAGCTTCGCCGAGGTCGATGGCCCGCCCGACCTGCCTGCCCACCGATGGTCGCTCACCCCAAAGGACCTTCGCGGAGCGAACGCCGAAGTGCACGGCTCGTTCGTGGCGACGATCGGCACCGGACTGCTGTTCTCCACCGAGCCTGCGCCAGCCCAAGAGGTTGCCGCCAACATCGTCGAAGTTTCCGAGCGGGCCAAACGATTCTTCGACCCAACCGGCAGACTCAACCCCGGTCGTAACCCGCTGAAAGCCCGCGTCTGATGGATCTCAAACTCGACCCCGACGATCTCAACACCTGCGTGCAATGCGGTCTCTGTTTGCCTCATTGCCCGACCTTTCGGGTTACGGGCGAAGAGGCGATGTCGCCCCGTGGTCGCATCTCGCTCATGCGCGAGGTGCAAGAGGGCGCGCCGCTCACCAACGAGGTGATCGAGTCGTTCGAAACCTGTGTGCAGTGCCGGGGCTGCGAACCGGCGTGCCCGAGCAACGTGCCCTACGGCCACTTGATGGAACAGGCTCGCGAAACCCTCGCCGAAGCCGGGGAGATGACCCCGAAGTGGCAGCGGCTAGCGCTAAAGCCGCTGGCCCAACCCAAGATGCTCGAGTTCGGTTCGAAGGCGTTGTCGGTGGCCAACAAGTTCAACCTCGTGCCGTCGCGACTCGGGTTACCGAGCGAGATTCCGGCGAACCAGGAACCGCTGGTCGCGTCGGGCGACGACGTGTATCTCTTCACCGGTTGTGTGATGGACGCCTGGCAACGCGACGTACACCGGGCTGGGCAACGGGTCATCGAGGCGGCAGGCTTTGGCGTCACACCCACCAACGATCTCGCTCCATGCTGCGGGGCGCTGCACGCTCATGCCGGGCTCACCGGCGAGACCCGCTCGTTCGCCACCTCGATGATCTCCGCCTTGGCCGACAAGCCGGTGCTCGTCGACTCGGCCGGCTGCGGCGCAGCGATGAAGGACTACGGCCGACTCCTCGGCACGCCCGAGGCGGTCGCCTTTTCCGAACGGGTCTTCGACATCGGCGAATGGCTGGCCCAACACGTCGACCGGTTACCCGAGGTAACCCCGCTCGACCTGCGAGTCGCCGTGCAGGACCCCTGCCACCTGCGCCACGTGCAAAAGGTGCACGACGCCACCCGAGTCGTGTTGCGGCCCTTCGTTCGAGAGATCGTCGAGCTCAACGACGACGGCTTGTGCTGCGGTGCGGGTGGCGCCTACTCGGTGCTGCAACCCGACTTGGCCGGCGACATTCGTGATCGCAAGGTGGCGGCGATCGACGCCGTGAGCCCCGACGCGGTGGCCAGCGCCAACCCCGGCTGTTCGATGTTCCTGGGCAACGCCGGCGTGCCAACCGTGCACCCCATGGTCCTTATCGACTCGGCCCTGCGAGGCACCATCTGGCCAAACTGAATCAGGTGTCAGACACCTGATTCAGTTTGAGGTCTTTACTTTTGCGGGCCGTAATACGAACATGTGTTCGATGAACGCTGCCCCCACCAAGCTCGCCGAAGCCAACATCTTGCACGCCGACCTCGACGCCTTCTACGCCGCGGTCGAACAGCGCGACCGGCCCGAGCTGCGCGGGCGGGCGATGGCCGTGGGTGGGGGAGTGATCCTGTCGGCATCGTACGAAGCCAGGGCTCGAGGCGTCCGCACAGCGATGAATATCCGCCAAGCGAAACAGCTGTGCCCCGAGATCATTTCGGTAACGCCTCGCATCGATGCCTACAGCCAAGCCAGCAAAGAGGTGTTTGAGATCTTCAACGACACCACGCCGCTGGTCGAGCCGATCTCGATCGACGAAGCGTTCCTCGATGTGTCGGGGCTGGGACGACTGGTCGGGACGCCAGAGGTGGTCGCCACTCAGCTGCGAACTCGGGTGGCGGAAGAGGTGGGGCTGCCGATCTCGGTCGGGGTGGCTCGCACGAAGTTCTTGGCCAAGGTGGCCAGCGGGGTGTGCAAACCCGATGGGTTGTTGGTGGTCGAACCCGAAGGCGAGCTGGCGTTTCTGCACCCCCTCCCGGTGCGGGCGTTATGGGGTGTGGGCAAAGTCACCTCGGAGAAGCTGGCGGCCAAGGGCATCACCACGGTCGGCGAGGTGGCGGCCATGGGCAACGGCAACCTCGAATCGATCGTGGGCCGAGCGATGGGCGGTCAGCTCTCCTCGCTGGCCCACAACCGCGACCCTCGCCGAGTGGTCACCGGCAAGCGACGCTCGTCGATCGGATCGCAGCGAGCGTTAGGTCAACGTCATCGGACCTTTGACGAACTCGAGGCGATCCTGCTCGAGCTGGTCGATCGAGTGTGCAAGCGGTTGCGCGACGGCGACCGAGTTGGCCGCACCGTGAGTCTCCGGTTTCGGTTCGGCGACTTCACCCGCGACACCAGGTCTCACACGTTGGCCGCAGCCACGTCCTCGACTGCAACGTTCCTCGACGCAGCAAGGACCCTGCTGGTGGCGCGCCGCGACGAAATCGTCGAACGCAAGCTGACTCTCCTTGGGTTTACTGTCGCCAATTTGTCGCCCGCCGACGCGGTGCAACAGGCGCTTCCGTTCGACGACCGAGGGTCGCCCCAACTCGACCAGGCCGTCGATGCATTGCGCGACCGCTTCGGTTCGGATTCGATCGGCCGGGCAACGTTGCTCGGCCAATCGACTGGCTTCGCCGTACCGATGTTGCCCGACCCCGGCGAGCCGCCTCGCTAAGCGATTGCCTGACAGGTGTGGGGCCGACAGACTGGCGTATGGCTCGATACGACACGATCGGCAAAGGCTACGCATCGCAGCGAGTACCTGAGCCGAGTTGGGTCGCCCAGATCACTGCCGGACTCGGAGACGCCAAGACGGTGCTCAACATCGGGGCCGGCACCGGGAACTACGAACCCGACGACCGATTCGTGATCTCGGTCGAGCCGTCCGACCTGATGTTGTCGCAGCGGACCAAGGGCATCGCCATCCAAGGAGTCGCCGAGGCCATACCGGTTCCCGACAACAGCTTCGACGCATCGATGGGCACGTTCACGGTTCACCATTGGCCCGACCGGGCCAAAGGGTTCGCCGAGCTCCGTCGAATTTCGCGCCGCCAGGTTCTGGTCGTGTTCGAATCGAAGTTCTCTCATGAGTTCTGGCTCGCGGAGTACTTTCCCACGGTGCTCGAATCCAAGACCGAGATCGATGCCCCCACTGCCGACGAGGTTGGCGAGCACCTCACTGTGGTCGACGTGCAGACGATGTGGGTGCCAGCCGAGTGTCGCGACGGAGTGGCAGCCGCCTACTGGCAGCGCCCCGAGAACTACCTTCGCCCCGAAGTCCAGCAGTCGATGTCGTACCTAGCGATGCTCACCGACGAACAACGAAGCGCAGGAACCAAGCGGCTAGCCGACGAGCTAGCCAACGGCGAATGGGAAACCAAGTACGGCTACCTCAAACAACAAGACCAAGCCGACTACGGCTACCGCCTAGTCATCGCCGAGAACGACTGAACTGAATCAGGTGTCAGACACCTGATTCAGTTTTGGCTGGAGATCCACCGGGTCGCCGATGGTGATGGTTCCGCCTTCGAGGACTCGACAGACCGATCCGGCTTTGCGGCGGAGTGACTCTTTGGCGCCTCGGCCGATCACGTCTTCGAGCAGCTTGCACGGCGCGGCGATCCGTACCACTTCGAGCTCGACGCTGCCGATGGTCAGGCGGTCGCCCGGCTTCGCTGGCACCTCGCCGGCCGAGATCGTGATGTTGCGACGGGTCATCTGCGGTTCGATCGGCGACCCATAAATCTCGGCTGCGGCTCGCAGCTGCTCGGCCGACTGCACCGTGACATGCCGGTGCCTGCTGCCGTGGTAGCGATCGCCGACCAAACCAGCGCCCGCTTCGGCCTCGACAGATTCGAGCGGGCGCATCTCCATGCGGCTCGCTAGAGCGACGTGAATGTTCGAAACAGTTGGCACTTACTTCAACAATCCACGTTCGCGAAGAGCCGCGCGGGCTTGGTCGACCCCTTTGGCTAGGGCAGCATCGATTCCGACACTGCGGGCGCCGTCGACATTGATCTGGTTGTCGTCGAGAAACACAACGGCTTCGGCGGGAACATCAAGGCGGGCCACTACCTCGTGGTAGATCTCGGCGTCGGGTTTGGCCATCCCGAGCTCGTAACTAAGGAACAACGTGTCGAAGAGCGCCTTGACCCGCTGGTGATCGGGCTGCGTATCCCAATGCACCGGGTTGGTGTTGCTGAGCACGGCGATCTGAATGTCGTCGCGGATGTCGGCCACCAGCTGTTCGGCACCGTCGAACAGGCCTCGTGGCCACTTGGTGAACCGGTCGATGAAATCCTCAGCCGAACCCGACAGGCCGAGATCGTCGACCAATCGGGCGCCGAACTCATCGACGCTGCAGCGGCCCGACTCGAAGTCGCGCACTGCCTCGCTGGCCAACCACCGCTCCCAGAACAGTTCGGGAGCCATGTCTTCACCGCCCAGAAGTTCGCTGGTGGTGCCGAGTCCGACCACCACGCCGCCCATATCGAAGATCACCACACGCGCTGTTGTCACCCTAGGAAGCTACCGGGTCTGCTGGCGCTGCGGCTTACGCCTTGAGGCGCTCGGAGCTGGGGTCGAAGAGCGGTCCGGCGACGATGGTGGCTCGGCGCGAGACACCGGTGCGGATCACGTCGACTTCGGTACCCACCTCGGCGGTGTCTGCATCGACGAAGGCGTGTGCGATGAACGCCCCGACGTTGTAGCCGTATTCGCCGCCGGCGATTCGGCCGACGACCCCGTCTTGGTCGGTCGAGCCAGCAGCCATCACCGGCTCCCAGCCGTAGACGACCGCGTCGTCATCGTTGAACCGCAGGGTGACCATCTTCTGGCGTACCGGTCGACTCAACGCGGCCTCTTTGCCGAGGTAGTCCTTCGATTTGTCGAGGGTCCAGCTCATGGCGGATTCTGCCGGACTGAAGTCGGGGGTGAGGTCGGATCCCCACAAGCGATAGCCCTTCTCGATGCGGGCCGAGAACACCGTCTGGACCCCAATCGCCGGCATGTCGAACGGTCGACCGGCTTCCCACAGCGTGTCCCACACATGCAGGGCTAGCGACGGAGCAACGTAGAACTCCCAGCCGAGTTCGCCCAGATACGACAGGCGAACCGCACGTACCGGTGCCATTGCGATATCGATCTGGCGGCTCGTGTACCAAGGAAAGCCCTCGTTGGAGCAGTCGTCTTCGGTGACCGACTGGAGCACCGCCCGAGCGTTGGGGCCCCACAGGCCGATAGCAACCTGGCTTTCGCTGAGGTCGCGGTACACGACCGACCCGGGAGCGATGCCTTCCTGGTTGGCGGCGATCTTGCGGAAGGCCAGGATTTCGGCCGGCAGATTGCCCTTGCCGGTGAGGATCCACCAGGTCTGCTGGTCGATGCGGGTAACGGTGAGGTCGCGCGCCACGCCACCCGACGGCGTGAGCGTGAGGGTGTACGCAACGTCGCCGACCGGAATATCGATGTCGGCGGTGCAGAGCCACTGCAGATGTTCGAGAGCACTCGGTCCCGAGACTTCGATCGGCCCGATGCCTGCCGACCAGTCGACGAGCCCGACGTTGGCTCGAAGTTCGAGATGTTCGGCCGCCATGATGGGCGACCAGCCGGTGGCGTCGTAGCCCGTCCGGTCGGCGAACGAGTCGCGGTGTTTGGCGACCAACGGTTCGTTGCTCGAGTAGAACAGCGGCGTCTCTTGGCTGGCGATCGGAATGAACTCGGCGCCGAGTGCTTCGAGGCGATGGTGGTAGGGCGCGTGGCGAAGATCGCGCACCGACGAGGCCACCGCACTCGGGTGGAGGTCTTCGAAGCCAATCTCGTAGAAGTACTTCGACTGCCGGCTCAGGAATTGGCGGTTCGACTGGTGCGGGTGGAACCGGTCGATGTGGGCCGGGGTGACGTCCATGCCCGGATCGCCGGTGGTCATCCACCGAGCCATCACGGCCCCAACTTCGCTACCGAATGACAGCCAGGCGCCCACACTCGACCACAGCCCCGCGACTTGGGTTTCGCCCATCACCGGATAGCCGTCGACCGTGAACGAGAACATGCCGTTGAACCCGTCGGCCACCTTCGATTCCTTTAAGGGCGGCATGTGATGCTGCATCTTGGCCCACGCATTGGTGAAATCGTCGGGGGTGAACGGCATCTTGGCCGTTTTGGGCAGCGCCTTGGGGTCGACGAGGCGGGCCGGGTGGTCGTAGCTGCCGATGCCGATGTGATCGCCGTGCTGGCGGAAGTAGATCGACAGATCGTCAAACGCGGTTACCGGCATCGCCACCTCTTGGGCGGCCAGTTCGGCCAGCGCCGGGATGGCGTCGGTGAAGATGTACTGGTGCTCGCCGGGGAACAGGGGCATCGGTGTGCCGGTCTTCTCCGCTAGTAGCGGCGCCCAGATGTTGGTGCACACGATCGCTTGCTCGCACTCGATACGGCCCTCCTCGCCGCTGGTGATGACGGTGGTGATTCGACCATCGACGATTTCGATGTCGGTGACCTCGCTGTTGCCATAGAACGTCGCCCGCCCGGTTGCCTCGGCAACCCGCTGCATCGATGTGGCCAGCGCGCTGGTGTTGACGATTCCGCTCGAGGGAATCGAGATGCCACCGGCGATGGTCGACGGGTCGACCAACGGCAACAGCTCGGCCACCTCGTCGGGCGAGATCATCGTGGCTTCCATTCCTTGGCTGAGCCCGATGTCGGCCAGGCGTTGATGGGCTTCGAGCCGTTCGGCGGTGTTAGCGATCTCGACCATGCCCACCCGCCAGAACTGTTCCTGGCCTTCGACGGCGAGAGGCAGTTGGTCGTACATGGCGCGGCTCTTGCGGCCGAGCGTGGTGAAGAAATCCGAGCCGGTGAGGGTGCGCAGGCCGCCTGGGGCGTGCGAGGTCGAGCCATCGTTCTCGGCGAGGTCGCCTTTGTCGACGAGCACCACCCCTTCGACCCCCATGTCGGCCAGGTGATAGGCGACGCTCGAACCAATGATGCCGCCACCGATTACCACGATGTTGGCGGAGGTGTCTGAACCTGAAGTCATACCCAGATTCTGCCCGTTCGCGTCTCTGGACACAAGTGTCCACAGTCGGTAGCGTTCGGTGATGGCACGAGATGGCAAGCGGCGTTCGCGGCGAGAGCGCGCACCGCGAGAACGAACCCCTATCAGCACGGCGCACCACCGACGCTTGGTCAATCCGTTCGAACCGCTCAAGGTGCTGTCCGACGACCACGTCGCTCACATCCACGACTCGGCCGTGAAGTATCTGGCCGACCACGGAATCCGGGTGCTGTTCGACGAAGCTCGCGACCGACTGGCCGCCGCCGGTGCCGCGGTAGACGACGAGATGATGGTTCGGCTCGACCCCGACCTCATCGCCGAGTCGCTCCGCACGGCACCCGCCGAGTTCGAACTTCACGCACCCAACCCCGAACGATCGGTAACCGTTGGCGGCAAGAACCTGTTGCTGGCGCCCGTCGGCGGTCCGCCGTTTGTGACCGACCTGAAGTCCGGGCGTCGGGCAGGCACAATCGCCGATCACGAGAACTTCCTGCGCATGACCCAGAGCTTCGACGTGATGGCGGCCGTCTCGCCGTGCGTCGAACCCGACGATCTGCCGCTCAACACCCGGCACCTTACGTCGGGGTTTGCCACCCAAACGCTCACCGATAAGCCGGCCTTCATGTACGCCCGAGGCCGACGCCGGGTGCGAGACAACATCAACCTGGTGAAGATCCGCTTCGGCTTTGCGCCCGACGAGAGCTCCGACGAAGCATTCGCCGCCCAGGCCCATTGCTGGACCAACATCAACACCAACTCGCCCCGCCAAATCGATATCCCGATGTCGATGGGCATCATCGACTTCGCCCGCCTTGGCCAGCCCAACATCATGACGCCGTTCACCCTTGCTGGTGCCATGGCGCCGGTGACCCTGGCCGGTGCGCTGGTGCTCCAGCACATGGAAGTGTTGGCGGCGGTCACGCTCGCCCAAGTGGTCCGGCCAGGGGCCCCGGTGCTCTATGGCGCCTTCACCTCAAACGTCGACATGCAGTCGGGGTCGCCCGCCTTCGGAACCCCCGAGGCGATGAAGGGCGCTTTGGCCAGCGGCCAACTTGCTCGCCACGTTGGCCTGCCGTGGCGGTCGTCGGGGTCGAGCGCGTCGAACGCCGTCGATGCTCAAGCGGGCTACGAAACGATGACCAATACGTACGGTGCGTTTCTCGCCGGAGCGAACTGGATCATGCACTCGGCTGGTTGGCAGGAGGGCGGGCTCTCGGCCAGCTACGAAAAGTTCATCACCGATATCGAGATGTGCCAGATGATCGCCGAGGTCTGTCAGCCCCTGATCGTCGACGATGGCGAACTGGCGCTCGATGCCATTACCGACGTTGGACCCGGTGGGCACTTCTTCGGCACGCAGCACACCATCGACCGGTTCGAGCAGGCGTTCTACAAGCCAGTCGTGTTTGCCCGAACCAACTACGAGCAGTGGGTCGAGGAAGGCAGCCAGCGCACCGACCAGCGAGCCACCGCCGTTTGGGAGAAGGTGCTCGAGGAGTACGAGCGGCCGCCACTCGACTCCGGGATCGAGGCCGCAATGGCCGACTTTGTCGGGCGACGCATCGCCGAGGGCGGAGCACCCCCAGACTGATGGCCAAGCAACAGCACACCAAGGTCACCCGGCAGGACTGGATTGACGGCGCGGTCGCTGCGTTGGCCGACGAGCCGATCGACCAGTTGCGTGTCCTGCAACTCGCCCAGCGGCTCGACATTTCGCGGTCGAGTTTCTACTGGTACTTCAAGAACCCCGACGAGCTCCGGTCCGAGCTGCTCACCCTGTGGGAGCGCAACACGACCTCGATCGTCGAGCGTTGCCATCGCGAAACCACCACAGTGGTGCAGGCGGCGCTTGGCGTATTCGAATGCTGGGCCGACGAGCAACTGTACTCCTCGACCCTCGACCTTGCGGTACGCGACTGGGCCCGGCGCGACGAGAAGGTTGCTTCCCAAGTGGCCACCGCCGATCAGGTGCGCCTCGATGCACTCACCGAAATGTTTCAGCGGCACAAGCTGAGCAAAGCCGAAGCAACCGTGCGAGCGCGGCTGCTCTACCACAGCCAAGTTGGGTACTACGCCCTTGGCACCGACGAGCCGATGGCCACCCGGCTGGGGCATTTGCCGTACTACCTCGAGGCCATGACCGGTGCCCGCCCAACCAAAGCCGAACTCGCCGCCTTCACCAAAGTGGTTGAGGCGTTAGACCTTCACGAGGCAGAACGGGTGTCCGGCCGGATCGGTGAAGACCCGCCACTCGTCGGGTGACGGTTGCGTCGCATGCTTCGTGGCGCCCAGTTCAAGCACTGCCCGTTCGCCTTCTTGTAGGTCGTCGACATCAAAGTCGAGGTGGGCTTGTTGCGGTGTTCCGTCCGGCCAGTGCGGCGGCTGATAGTTGGGGTCTCGTTGGAATCCGATGTCGGATCCATTCGGAACGAGCAGCCGAACCCAATCATACGACGCCGTCGCTTCCTTGATCTCGCCACCAACATTCCCGGCATAGAACCCAGCCAAGGACCGAGGGTCCGGACAATCGAGGGCGACCAAAGCAAACGAAGCAACTGCCATGGCCGGGACCGTAGCAGCGGTGGGCGGGCACATACTTGTGGCACCGGAGTCCGTTACGCGGGCGGGCGCATCTCCCGTCCGGTTGGGTCGAGCGAAAGCACGATCTCGTGGCCTCCCGGACAAGGTTCCCCGTCGAGTTCATAGAGTGTCCCGAACACGGCCTCGTAGGCAGCGATCCGAGCGAACCGAGCGATGGTGGCCGCCGGCACTCCTGCGTCGAGCATGCTCCGAACAAGTTCACCGTGGTCGCCTAGCGGATCTGGCGATGCCGGGAGGGCAGAGACCCTTTCGACCCAATCGGTTTCTTCGCTCGGTATCGAGTTGGCCCAGATGTTCTGAATGATCTCGTGAATATCGTCGCCCATGTCTTGAGTATCGCAGGAAGCCTTCTAGGCCTCGAGGATCGAAATCGAACGTTCGCACTCGGTGGTGTGACCTAGCCTGACCTTGCGACCGTTCGTTGGCCAGAGGCAGGAGATACGTGGCGTGACCGAGGGCCGAATCATTGTCATCAGCGGATTGCCGGGTGCTGGCAAGACCACGACCGCTCGGCTTCTTGCCGAAACCCTGCCGCGAGCCGCCCATGTTGAGGCCGACGAGATGCACAAACTCATTCGGTCGGGCGGCGTATGGCCCGAGGAGCGCGACATGAGCGAAGAAGCAGCCCGCCAACTTCGACTCCGGCTGCACAACGCGTGCCTGCTCGGACGCTCGTTTGCCGAGGCGGGCTTTGACGCCACGATCGACGACATCGTGATCGGCGACCGGGTCGATGACTTATTGGAGGAGATGGCTGGGCACCCGTTCTCTTTGGTCACCTTGTTGCCATCGTTCGAGACCGTTGTGGGGCGATGGGAGGCCATCGGCAGCCCCTACGTTGAGGCGTGGTCGTGGATGGATGAAGAGATCCGTGAACGAACCGAGCGGTTCGGCTTGTGGCTCGACACGACCTCGATGACCCCGGAGCAAGTGGTTGCCGAGGTCATCAACCGGCTCGACGAAGCAGCGGTGGACGAACCGCAGTGACGGCGCTCGTTCGCGACGGTGTTCGGTCCGTCGTCGAACTCCTTAGGCCGGCGTTGCGATCCACCAAATGTTGGCGCACGGGTCTCGAAACCCCGCCATGCGATCGCCGTGGGGCCGCACGTTCGGCTCCATCAGAGCTGATGCCCCCTGCTCGAGGGCTTTGCTGAACGTTTCGTCGACGTCTGTGACATACAGATGCATCTGTGACTCGTTCGCTTCATACTCGTCGGTAGCCTCGTTCAGCATCACAATCGAGTCGCCAATGAGCACCCTTGCGTGGCGCACGCGACCATCCTCGGTTCGGTCCTCTTTCACGACACGCCCATCGAACGCACTAATCAGGAACGCGATCAAATGATCCGCATCTGGAACGGTGAAGTACGGAGTGATCGAGTGATATCTATCGGGCACGTTCTCTACCATCGCTGGTCAAACTACAACAGCGCCCGACTAGGACCTGAAGGATCACTACCCCCGGTGCCCACGAGATCACGCTGAGTCGCCTAGATCCGCCCGCGGGAGGATCTTGCACACAAAACGTGGTCGACCCACCACGTTGTGTTCATCGGACCGGCGTGGAGTAAACCGATCGTCGCAACCACGGGCGATCTCCTAACCTTCAGGCGGTGGAACACGACGTCGAATCGATCTTGACCTTGGCCGCCAACGTGCGACCCGAGCGGTTTCACGGCGAGGCCGGAGAGGTACGACAAGGCACAAAACACTTCGTGCCCGGAGCGGCTGTTTTCTACGCCGGTGCGTTCTGGGGGATGGGCGCTGAAGAGGTGCACGTTGTTGGTCAGTCGCGGACCAAAGCAATGATCACCATCACGATTCGCGCCGAGTGGCTAACCAATTGGCGGCCGAAGGTGGTGTTCAAGCCTTCGGTCGTGAAACGGTTGGCCGGGACGCTGCACGAAACTCGGTCCGCGCAGGAGTGGCAGGAACTGGCTGACATGTTCAACCAGCGAAGTGTCCTCCATGCCTATGAACGAACGGTCGTCGAGGCCACTGAGTGTTGGCGGAGTTGGCCGGGCGCTGGGCCGCTGCCCCACGGAGCGCTCAAGGCTGCGGTCCTGTACGACGACGGTCCAGGTAGCGCTATCGGCGCGGCATTCAGTTATGCGGATGGCACCGACGTGAGCTGGATCGGTGAGGTCGGTGACGAGTACCGCACGAAGCGAGCGCGGGCCATGCTCTTAAGCAAGCTCGCGCTTGCGGAAGGGCGATAGTCCTACGGTAAACGCGACTGAGGCCGTCCCCAGGGGGCGACGGCCGGTAGGGAGCGGGCTAGCGGGACAACGTTCGAACCGCAACAGCAATCGTGGCGGACGCTACCGCTAACACCATGACTACGAGTTCACAGTTCCGGACGACATCGCCGGGTAGTACTTCACCAGCAGCACAGAGAACGGACTGTACGACCAGGAGCTGCTCCTTCATGAGGTCGATTGGTCATCGGCGCGCCATCGAGCGCATATGACGACGACGAGCAACGCTCCGGCTACTTGGAACCCTCCGAATACAAGGTCGTCGGGGTCTTTGGGCCAGCTGGCCAGTACGCCTGCCATCATGAGAAGTGATGCGATGACGTTGACGAGTCGGTTCGCTTGGCGCCGCAAGACTCGCGATAGCACCACGACGGCGATGATGTACACGAGCACGAATCCTGACCCGAGGAGGATTCCGTCGGTGACTTCGTTGCCGTACACCGTCCCTTCGTGCGCGAGTTCGTCGACGAACCCTGGTCGAACCGTCTCATGAATACCGCGCAGCGCGTCGGCAAGCAGGATTGCTATCCAGAGGGTTGATAGGAGGATCGGTCTATCCAGCGTCGGTTCGTTTGCGCGTTCGGATAGAGTTATTCGAGGGTTTTCGTGCACTGTACGATAATTCATAAATCGAAACCATAGTACGGTGTACGGAAAACACAAGCGAAAGTTTTGAGCGACGTAGTGGGTAGACCGAAAAAAGTTCGCGATGGCGACGCCGTGCTCACCTATGAGCTCATCGTCACAAGGGCGACGCAGCTGGCCGACAACGACGGGATCGAACAGCTCAGCATGCGCCGGCTCGCCGCCGACCTCGACTGCGGGGTGATGTCGCTCTATCACTACGTAGCTGACAAGGAAGCGTTGATCGAGGCCATCGTCGACCAGGTGGCCGGCGAAGTGATGCCACCGCCCGGCGACCTTGACTGGCGCGGCACGGTGAAACTTATCGCGGAGTCCACCTTGGAGGCGCAGCTTCGCCACCCGTGGGCAGTGCCGATCTGGTCCGCCACTTGGCCGGGACCAAACCGGTTTGCCCTCGTCGAACAACTACTCGGCGCGTTGGCCGACGCCGACCTTCGGCCCGACATTGCCGACTTAGGGTTTCACGCGATCAGTAACCACATCCAGGGATTCGCTCAGCAGAAGATCTCGTTCGGCCAGCTCGACGCGAAGTCTGCGATAACTGCCGAGCGCGTGCAGGCACTTGTGGCCGATGCGGATTTCCCACGGGTAGTCGAGCACCTTGAGTTCCATCGTTCTGGCCAGGTCACGCCAGACGAGTTCGTGTTCACGCTCGAACTGATCCTGGACGCTCTCGAGAACTACGACACCGCGAGTTCTTAAGCCCCCACGCGGACGCCGCCGGGACGATTTCTCATCGCGCTGGGGGGAGGCAGCGAACCTCCAGCGCGAAAATTTCGGGGGGTTTGTGGGGAAACGCGACTGAGGCCGCCCGAATGGGCGGCCTCAGTACTGAGCGGGGCTAACGGGACGATGTTCGAACCCCTAAGGCCAACCCTCCTACCGTTGCGATCGATCTCTCGGAGGATCTCGAATCCTCAAAACGGAGGATTCTTGCCGGTCGTACATGCGGTAACACTGGTGCCATGAACCCGGTTGCTCGAGTCCAGTCGCGCCCCACAGCGGCAGTTTTGCTGGGTCTGGTACTCAACTTGGCGAGCTTTGTCTGGTGGGAGGGACCCGGGCGTTCAGAAAGCTTGCAGGAGTACATCGAAAAGGTCGGCGCTCTCTATCGCCGTGACGCGATAACAACGGTGTTGTTGAGCATGCCGGGGTACGTGCTGGCGTTCGGCGGAGTTGCCGCGTAGAGCTCAGGAATCGGCTGCGCCATGGGCCGGTAGCCTCGGCCGAGGTAGAAGCGCCGGCGTGGTGCTCGGGACGGGTTCCATGCGCTCGCCTCGTGCGAGGCGGGCCTCAACGGCATCGAGCCAACGCACTGCGGCTTCGAGCCGGAACAGTTCGGCGTCAGCCACCATCGCCGTGGCTATCCCGTCGTCGTGCAGCTTTAACTTGGTGACTCCCTGCATGCGGGCGACCAGGGCGGCGCGATGCTGGTCGATCACGCGCGTGGCGTCGGGTCCAGGCACGGCTATGGCCACCAGAACCTTGATCACCAATTCGTCGCGGGGCGGCGTTGCGTCGATTGGCGTGTCGGCAAACCAGCGGTCGAGTTCGAACCGACCGTCTGCGGTGAGCTCATACAACCGCTGGCGCGTATCGGACCCCTCGGCGTCGGACACCACCAGGCCGTCTCGTTCGAGTCGCCGAAGCGTCGAGTACACCTGGCCCACATTCAATGGCCAG
>CALHTF010000121.1 GCA_938038815.1 uncultured Acidimicrobiales bacterium
GGCCAACCTGATGCCCCACGACGATCTCGCCGGCCGCGTCGTGCTGATCACCGGCGGATCGAGCGGGATTGGTTTGGGTTTAGCCCGCCACCTCGGAGGGCTCGGAGCAAAGGTCGCGATAACCGGCCGCAAGCCCGAACGTCTCGAGAGCGCAAGCCAACAGTTGGCCGAACTCGGCGTCGACCACCTCGCCCAGGCGGTCGATGTGCGCGATAGCGAAGCAACCGCATCGCTGGTAACCGCGATGGCCGGGCGCTGGGGCCGAATCGATGGGCACGTCGCTTGGCCTCACCGGTGCTGCCGGGTACGGCCCGTACGCTGCGTCGAACGAGGCCATCCGGTCGCTCACCCGCACCGCCGCCAACGAGTGGGGCCGCGACGGCATTACCGCCAATTGTGTACTGCCCGCCTCGGTCGCTCATCGAATGAACCCCAAACCGGGCACCGACCGGGCCAAAGTGTTCGACGAGATGTACGCCAACCATCCGATCGGGCGCGACGGCGACCCCGAGACCGACATCGCCCCTGCGGTTGCCTTCTTGTTGTCGTCGGCCAGCCAGTACGTGACCGGCCAAACGATCAGCGTCGACGGCGGCGGAGTGATGCGCGCCTAGCGGGTTCTACCTAGCGATCGGCCGGGCCGGGTTTGCGGCTGGCCGCTCGAATGTTCGAGCGGATGCAGATGCCACTCACACTCGACGCTTCGTCCGAAGCCAGCCACGTGACGATCGCCGCGACCTCGTCGGGTTGGGTGAGACGACACAGATTGAGATCGGCCGTATGGGCCTCGACCCCACCGGGTCGGGTTTCGAGATAGGCGAGCAACGGCGCCGTGGCGGTTGGCCCGGGAGTCACGGCGTTGGCTCGGATGCCGTGCATGCCATATTCGGTGGCCACGGTTTCCATCAGATTGATCACCCCAGCCTTGGCCGCCGAGTATCCGCCGAGGTTGAAGTTTCCCCCGATCCCAGCACCCGACGACATCGAAACGATGCTGCCCCGGCCAGCCTCGACCATCGGACCGAGCACCGCCCGGGTGGCGTAGAACGCCGTATCGAGGGTGAGCTGCTGCTGGAACCGCCACGCATCATCGGTGGTGTCGCCGACCAAGCCCATGCGCGACACGCCGACGTTGTTGTAGAGCACATCGACCCGGCCATGAGCCTCGACCGCCCCGGCGACCCAAGCATTGACGAACTCGGGGTCCGACGCGTCGCCCGCCGCGCCCGATGCTTGATCGCCCGAGCTGACGAGCAAGGCATCGAGCGACGCTTCGTCTCGATCGTTCAACCACAGGGTGGCGCCTTCGGCGGCGAAGCGTCGTGCGACCGCTTCGCCGATTCCGGCGCCAGCACCGGTGATTAACGCAATCTTGTTGTCGAGCAGGCCGGACATGCTCGTCTCGCTATCTAGGAGTTCGCACCAAGGATGGCTTTGACCTCAAGGAATTCGTCGAGACCGTTCTCGCCCCACTCGCGGCCGTTACCCGACATCTTGTAGCCACCGAACGGGGCGTTGAAGTCGGGGCCGGCTCCGTTGACGTGCATGTTGCCGGTGCGGATCTGCCGGGCGATAGCAACGGCGCGGTCGTGGCTGCCCGAGATGTATCCGGCGAGGCCATAGGGCGTGTCGTTGGCGATACGAACCGCGTCGGCATCGTCTTCGTAGCCAATCATGGTGAGCACCGGCCCAAAGATTTCTTCCTGGGCGATCTGCATGTCGTTGGTGACGTTGCTGAATAGGGTGGGCTTTACGTAGTAACCCTTCTCCAGGCCATCAGGGCGACCAACGCCACCCGTCTCAAGCGTGGCGCCCTCGTCGATGCCGGCCTGGATGAGGCCTTGGATCTTGTTCCACTGGGTCTCGTTGACGACCGGGCCGATGGTGGTGGCGTCGCTGTCGGGCGGACCAACAACCACGTTCTCCATGGCGGCCTTGGCGATGCCGGCGGCCTCTTCCATACGGCTGTTCGGTACGAGCATTCGGGTGCCGGCGTTACAGCTCTGGCCCGAGTTCATGCACATGCCCGCCGCGTCGCGGCCAACCGCAGCGTCAAAGTCGGCGTCGTCGAGGATGATGTTGGCCGACTTTCCGCCAAGTTCCTGCGCCACTCGCTTGACGGTCGGAGCAGCGTTCTTGGCGACCTCGACACCGGCTCGGGTCGAGCCGGTGAACGACATCATGTCGACACCGGGGTGGGCCGAAAGGTGCGAGCCGACGGTCGGGCCGTCACCGTTGACCAGGTTGAACACTCCGGCCGGCACACCGGCTTCGTGCATGATCTCGGCGAACAACAGGGCGTTGAGCGGGGCGACTTCGGATGGCTTGAGAACCATCGTGCAGCCAGCGGCAATCGCCGGGGCAACCTTGCAGGCGATCTGGTTGATCGGCCAGTTCCACGGGGTGATCATGCCAACCACACCCACCGGCTCCTTGACGACAAGGGTGGTGCCGCGGGTCTCTTCGAATTCGTACCCATCGAGCAACGCCGAGGTCGTGGCGAAGTGGAACAAGCCGGTCGGAGCTTGCGCTCCCTTGGCGAGGCCACCGGGCGCGCCCATCTCGGCGCTGATCGCCTCGGCGATATCGTTGCTGCGCACGCCGAAGATCTCGACGATCTTGTCGAGCAAGGCCTTGCGTTCGGCGACCGAGGTCTGGCTGAACGATTCAAAGGCCGCCTGAGCAGCGGCGACGGCGGCATCGACGTCGGCGTGGCCGCCCATGGCGATCGCGGTGATGGGTTCTTCGGTTGCGGGGTTGATTACATCGCAAGTGTCGGCCGTGGTGGGTTCGACCCACTCACCGTTGATGTAGAACTTTTTGGCGTTTTCAAATTCGAGACTCATGGCCACAACTTAACGGTGCGGACTTCGGTTACCTAAAGCCGATTGGCGATGAATCGGTTTTGAGACTTAACGGGCAGCAAGCACCTGGGCCACGTACTCATCGAAGCGGGCGCACACCACTTCGGGTCGTTCCCGCGTGCGTTGGTTGACATACGCCCGGATCATGGCGATCAACCCGCCGGCCAGCAGCTCGGGCAAGATCCAATCATCGGCGAACTCGGTGTCGGCGAAGTGCCGGGTCCACATAACGACCAACGACCGATGCGAGTCGGCCATCACCTCGCCGAGTACCGGTTGGCTGAGCAACGGCCGCATGAAGTCGGCGGCTTCATCGACATGTTCGATGAGCGGCAAGAAGTTTGGTTCGCCAGCGTCGTACGGGATCGCCAACGTGGGCGTGCCTTCCATCAACAGGTCGTACTTGTTTCCGTAGTGGGCGTAGAACGCCGACCGACTGATACCGGTCTGGTCGAGGATGTCTTGGACGCGGATCTTCTCCCAGCGCCGCTTCTCCATAAGATCCATGAGCGCCGCCTTGAGCTCGGTTTTTGTGCGGGCGACGCGTGGGTCGATGCGTTCGGCGGTCATGAGCACCCAAACCTTTCGGACAGTTTGTCGATTGTGTTCGGTACCGGACAGATGTCGAGTTTTGTCTCTGGTGACAACTTCCGGACATTCGTACGGTTCAGAACATGATGTTTGATAACTCTCCTCCAGAGTCACCCTCAACCTGGGACCAAGTCAAGGCCCACGTGCCGTTACTCCTCGCGGTCGGCGGGGGTCTCACCCTCTTTGTGTCGATGCACACCGGTGCGTTCGCGGTCGCGACGGTGGCACTGCTGCACGTCGCCCTCGGCCTTGGCATTGTCGTGTTCCGAAACCTTCGCTCGAAAGGTTCGGTCGACCGATGAGCGCCATCGTCGTCGACCGACTCTCCAAGCACTTCGCCGACGTCCGGGCGGTGCGCGACGCCAGCTTCGAGGTTCCCTTTGGCGCGGTGACCGGATTTATTGGCGGGAACGGCTCGGGCAAGACCACCACCATGCGCATGATCCTGGGTCTGGTTCAGCCCACCGCAGGCGAGGCATTGATCGCCGGGCACCCCATGAGCCAACTCGCCGAGCCGCGTCGGGTCGTCGGAAGCGCCCTCGACCGGCTCGGCGCTCACCCCGGCTTGTCGGCAACGCAACATCTCCAAACCGTGTGCGCCGGCGCACGCCTTGACCCGGCCACCATCGTCCCGTCACTCGAAGCTGTCGGCCTTACCGACGCGTCGAACCGGAAGGTGAGCTCGTATTCAACGGGCATGAAGCAACGACTCGGGCTCGCGACCGCCATGCTTGGCGACCCTCCGGTGCTGGTGCTCGACGAGCCAGCGAGTGGGCTCGACCCAGCCGGGGTGCGCTGGCTACGCGAGATGCTACGGGCCAAGGCCGACGCCGGGGCGGCCGTGTTCGTCTCGACCCATCAGCTGGCCGAGCTCTCGACAATCGTCGATCACGTGGTCGTTATCGACCGGGGCACCATCCTCGCCAGCGAACCAGCCGCCGACCTGTTGGTTCGCACCCGGTCGGACCGACTCGAAAACGCTGTCTTTGCCCTGACCGACTCGACCCAACTCCAGGACATCTCATGACCATCACCAGGACCGCTCCCCTCGTTAGCGAACGCCCGGCGGCCCGGCACCGGTTTCGTGCCGCAATGCTCGGCGAGCAACGCACCGCGCTCGCCACGCCCGCCGCTCGACTGTTGCTGGCGATGTCGGTGCTGATGGCAACCTTGTCGACCGTGGCCAATCTGTCGGCGGTCGACGATCTCACCTCCGACGACACCCTGAAGTTGGCGATGCATGCCTCTACGGTCGCCACGCTGATCTTTGCGATGTTGGCCGGGCTCTACTCCGCCACCACCGACTTTCGGTTCGGGCTGATCGACCAGCGCCTCCTCAGCGAGCCGAGTCGACTTCTGACGCTGGCAGCGAAATCGCTGGTCGCCGGAACTATCGGCCTGCTCTATGGCGCACTCGGCGCCGTCACCGCAGTTGTCGCGGCATCGGGTTTCTTCGCCACCCAGGGCGAATCGTTCGACACCGGTTCGCCACTGGTTCGCGATGCGTTGATCGGGGTCATTATCGCCGCGCCCCTTTTCGCGATGCTCGGCGTTGCCATTGGCGTCGTAGTGAGAAATCAACCGATCGCCATTGGAGGCTCGCTCGCCTGGTTACTTATCGTCGAGCCGGTGTTTTTGATCGGTGCACCCGATGTGGGCAGGTGGTTCCCCGGGGCCGCCGGTATCGCCCTGACCAACGACCCTCAGGCAAACCTCACCCAACCAGCCGCCGCACTACTGCTGGCCGGCTACTGCTGTGCAGCACTTGCCCTCGCCGCCGCCCGCTTCACCAAATCCGACGTGTAACAAAACCCTGTCTCAGAGTCAGGGTTTTGTTTGGTTAGCCGATCACCTTGTTGGCGAGTTCGCCAAGCAGGCCGATTCGGTCGAGGTTGTGACCGTTACCGGGAAGGTTGATGGTCATGCCGTCGATACCGGTGGCCATCAGTTCGGTGAGCTTTTCGCCCACGGTGTCGGTGTCGCCGTAGATGAGGAACTCCTTGATGAAGCCCATGGTGGCTTCGTCCCATCCCTTTACCTCGGCGACCTCACGCAAGTCGGCTTCAGCCTCTTCCATCGTGGGCGCAACCATGCACATCGTGAGCTTGGTGACCTTGATCTCGGAGCGGTCGCGACCCAAACGTTCGCAGTGAGCGGCGAGCGCGTCGAGCTTGCGAGGAATCTCGTCGGCTCCGCCGGATGCCAGGTTCGACTCGTCGGCATACTGGGCAACCATGCGCAGCGTCTTCTTCTCGCCCGAACCACCGATCATCACCGGAATCTTCGAAATCGGAAGCGGTGAGTTCACGGCGTCGACCACCTGGTAGTACTCGCCGTCGAGGCTGACCGGCTCGCCGTTGAGCATCGGGATGATGATCTGCAGCGCTTCCTCGAGCTTCTTGAACCGTTCGGTAAACGTGTTGAACTCGTACCCAAGCGAGTCGTGTTCTTGTTCAAACCAGCCACTACCGATACCCAAGGTCGCCCGACCGTTCGAAACGTGGTCGAGGGCGGTAATTGCCTTCGCCAACAAGGTGGGGTGTCGGTATGTGTTGCCGGTGACCAAGGCCGAAAGCCCGACCTTCTCGGTGTGCTGGGCGAGCGCCGACAACAGCGTGTAGCACTCGAACATCGGCTCATCGTGGGCGCCGATGCCCGGCAGTTGGTAGAAGTGGTCCATCACAAATACCCGGTCGAAACCGGCGGCCTCGGCCGCCTTTGCCTGGGCCACGACGCTCGAGAAGATGTCCTTCTCGGCCACGCCGGGGTAGGTGAAGTTCGGAATCTGGTAGCCAAGTCGAGTCATGGTGCTCCTGTAGGTGGCTGACGATTTTGATATCATGTGTCAGATGGAAAGAACCTGACATAACCGACCAAATGTGTCAAGGTAAATCGCGTGTCCGAGCAGCAAACACCGGTGGATGACCGTCGAAACGCGAAGCGTGACGCGATCCACGCGGCGGCGATCGGTCAGTTCACCGGCCGCGGCTACGCAGGAACCTCGATGGCCAACATCGCCGACGCCGCTGGAATGTCTCGTCCCGCGCTCTATCAGTACTTCCGAGACAAGGACGACATCTTTGCGTCGGCCTTTGTTGCCCTCTTCGATCACCACGTCGTTCAGGCACTTGAGAAGCTCAGCGAGCCACACACGGTCGACCAACTCGATGGCTTCCTGCAACGATTCGACGGAGATATCTGGGAAACGATGGCCGAGTCGCCTCATACCGACGAGATCATCAGCGCAAAGACCGGCGAGGTAGCCACCGCCGTCGCCGACGTGGTGATGCGCCTTTGGAACGCAATGCGCTCCCACCTTGAGCAGTACAGCAACGACGCTGCCTTGGTTGACGAGTGGGTCGACATCCTTCGCATGTCGCCGAAGGGACTCAAGTCAGACCAGCCCCCTGTCGCGATCTATCGTCGACGACTCAGCACGTTGGCCCGCAGCGTTGCCGCCGACATCGACGCTGCCACAACCAAGTAGGGCACGAAACTTTCGTAAGAATTGCCACCGGGATAGGCGGAAGCGAGACTGCACCTATGAGCGACGCAGAACTCCAAACAGTTGAATCCGCCCTCGACGCCCTGTTGGCCGAGCACGATCCAAAGACCGAGGGCTACGAAGAGTTTCGTGGCCACCAGTTCGATGCTGGTCTGGCTTGGGTCATGTACCCCAAGGGCAACGGCGGTCTCGGAGTCTCGCCCCAGTTGCAGCGAGTGGTCAACAAACGGCTCGCCGAGGCCGGCGCTCCCCCGATGGAGCCGTCTATGTTCTTCATCGCGCTCGCCGGACCAACCATCGTCACCCACGGCGACGATGCGGTGAAAGAACGCTTTCTCCGCCCGATGTTCACCGGTGAAGAGAAGTGGTGCCAGCTGTTCTCCGAACCAGGCGCCGGCTCGGACTTCGCGGGTCTGGGCACCAAGGCCGAGAAAGACGGCGATGAATGGATCGTCAACGGCCAGAAGGTGTGGAACACCCTCGCTCACATCGCCGACTTCGGCATGCTGGTCACCCGGACCGACCCGACGGTTCGCAAGCACCGCGGCATGACCTACTTTGCGCTCGACATGAAGGCGCCGGGGGTTGATGTGCAACCACTGCGTCAGATCACCGGCGAAGCCGAGTTCAACGAGGTCTTTATGACCGACGTTCGAGTCCCCGACGCCCACCGCATCGGCGCCGAGGGCGAAGGCTGGCGCGCTGCGCTCACCACCTTGATGAACGAACGGACCGCAATCGGCGGCGGTGGTGGCGGCGGCGGAATCCCCAAGCGGGGCACCGGGTCGATCGCCTTCTTGATGGAGGTCTACAACAAGAACCCATCGGGCCATAGCGCGGCAGCTCGTGACGAAGTGATGGACCTGTGGGTTCGAGCCGAAGTGCTGCGCCTTACCAACATTCGGGCCGCCCAGATGGCCAAGGCCGGCAACCCCGGCCCGGAAGGTTCGGTCGGCAAGGCGGTCGGAGCGATCCTCAACCAGGACATCTTCAACGCGGCGGTCAACCTGCAGGGCATGGATGGCCAGGTCGACTACGACTATTCGTTCCGTCGACCGACCTCGACCGACATGACCGGCGGCGGCATCGGCCACGCCTTCCTGCGAGTTCGGGCCAACACGATCGAAGGTGGCACCACCGAGGTCATGAAGAACATCCTCGGTGAACAGGTCCTCGGGCTTCCGGGCGAGCCGCGGGTCGACAAAGAGATCCCTTGGATCGACGTCCCACGAGGCTAGAGAGCAGCCCACAACAACGATGACCGACACTCAAGCAAACCTCGACGCGGCGCGCGAGCGCTACCGACTCGAACGCGAAAAGCGCCTTCGGGTCGACGGACTCGGCCAGTTCAAAGAACTCAAGGGCGACTACGCCGACTTCGACAAAGACCCCTACGTCACCGAACCACTCGTTCGTGACTCGATCACCGAAGCAACCGACGTGGTTATCGTAGGCGCAGGCTTCGGCGGAATGATGGCGGCGATCAACCTGCAACGCCAGGGGATCACCAACTACCGGATCATCGAAAAGGGCGGCGACTTCGGCGGCACCTGGTACTGGAACCGGTATCCGGGCTGCATGTGCGATGTCGAGTCGTACACCTACCTGCCGCTGCTCGAAGAAACCGGCTACATGCCAACCGAGAAGTACGCCAGTGCGCCGGAGATCTTCTCCCACTGCCAGCGGATCGGCAAGCACTTCGACCTGTATGAACACGCGCTGTTCGAGACCCTCATGGGCGACGCAACCTGGAGCGACGAGACCAACCGGTGGACCATCACCACCAGCCGCGACGATCAACTCACGGCCAAGTTCCTCATCACCGCAGCAGGCATCTTGCACAAGGCCAAGCTGCCCGGCATTCCGGGGATTGAGACCTACGCCGGTAAGGCGTTCCACACCAGCCGCTGGGACTACGCCTTCACCGGCGGTTCGCCCACCGAACCAATGGACAAGCTCGGCGACCTGCGGGTCGGCATCATCGGCACCGGCGCGACCGCTATCCAGGCTGTGCCCCAGCTTTCCCGGGCGGCCAAAGAGGTATTCGTCTTCCAACGCACGCCTGCGGCCGTCGGTATCCGGGGCAATGGCCCGACCGACGAAGAATGGTTCAAGGAACTGTCGGCCAAGCCGGGCTGGCAAGCCGAGCGGATGAACAACTTCACCGCCGCAGTTACCGGCGAACAGCCCGAGGTCGACTTGGTCAACGACGGCTGGACGAGGTCGATGTGGACCAACACCCAAATGGCTGGCCCGACCCCTGAAGCGAACGCCGCGCTCGAACTGGCCGACTTTGAGATCATGGAAGAGATGCGGGCCCGAGTCGACGAACTGATCGACGACGCCGAAACCGCCGAGAAACTCAAGGCTTGGTACGGCAAGCATTGCAAGCGCCTGACCTTCCATGACGAGTATTTGCAATCGTTCAACAAAGACAATGTGCACCTGGTCGACACCGATGGACGCGGCGTTGAACTCATCAACGAAACAGGCGTGGTGGTCGGCGGGGTCGAGTACCCGGTCGATGTGTTGATCTTTGCCTCCGGCTTTGAGGTAACCACCGGGATCGTGCGGCGACTTGGGTTCGATCCGGTCGGCCGAGATGGTCAGTCGCTGAGCGACCGGTTCGCCGATGGAGCACACACCCTCCACGGGATCCTGACCGCCAACTTCCCGAACCTGATGATCATCAGCACCGTGCAGGCCGGCTACGGCACCAACTTCGTGCACTTCTTGTCGGAGTCCGGGGCTCATATCGCCCGGCTGATCCGACGGTGCATGGACGATGGCATTGAGGCGATCGAGCCGACCACCGAGGCCGAGGACGAGTGGATCATGACCTTGTGGGGCCTCGCCGCGGGCATGGCCGACTACACCAGCGTGTGCACGCCGAGTTACTACAACAGCGAGGGCCAAGAGGTCACCGAGGAAGGCGCCCGCAACGTCACCTACCCGGGCAGCTTGTTGCACTACGTCAAGTTCCTTGACGACTGGTTCGCCGACGAGACCTACCCCGGCACCAAACTCGCCAAGAAAACCTGAATCGGGTCGGACACCTGATTCGGTTAGGTCACCAGGTCGACCGTTAGTTCGAGGTGGCCGAGGTGTTGGGCTAACTCCTCATACACGTGCACCATGCACGCTCCTACCGTCCACTCCCCCGCCAAGGGTTCTTCGGTTTGGGGTTGGTTGACGTAGGTCGTTGCGCCGGCCAACGCGGGCCCGAGTTCGTGCAGCTTGGCTCGCGAGGTCGCCAGTGCGTGCTGCGCCTCGGCCCGGGTTCCCGTCGCCTCGAACTCGGCCGGCCGATTCCGGTCGCTGGGGTGGCCAAGGATGATGTGGCTGGTCCACCAGTCGACCGCTGCCACGGTGTGTACCACCAGTTGAAACGCCGAGTTCGGCGACGGCAGGTCGGGCAAGGCGTTCACGCTCGTGTCGTCGAGTCGGTCGAGTGCTCGCCCGAACCCGTCATAGGTTCGGTCGGCAAACACCAAGAAGTCATCGATGGAGATCATGGCGACCGGTCTAGCCCAATGGGCTGGCAGAGGCGGGTGATATTCGCTCGCCTCGGGCCACCAGCCGTGCTTGGCTAGGGCCCAAGAACTCACCCGCCACCTAGAAGGAACGCCCGCCGCAATGACGACCGCCCCACCGCCTGCCGAAGCCGACGACAAGGACTGGACCTGGGTGCTTGAGCGACCGTGCACCGAGTGTGGCGCCGACGTTGGTGGGCTATCGGTCCAGGAGGTTGGCGACCTCAACCGCAAGCTCGGTACGAGGTTTGCGGAAATTCTGCGAACCCGCTCCGACGTAGCCGTGCGACCGTCGCCCGAGACATGGAGTCCGCTGGAGTACGGCGCTCACGTGCGCGATGTTTTCCGGTTGTTTCAGACCCGACTCGATCTCATGCTCACCGAAGAGGATCCGATGTTCGCGAACTGGAACCCCAACGAAACCCAAGAGGCCGAACGGTACGACCTGCTTGACCCTCACCAGGTGGCCGACGAACTCGAAGCCGACAGCGCAGCCATTGCCGCCAAGTTCGAATCGCTTACCGAGGATCAACTCGCTCGGGTAGGCCGCCGCTCGGACGGCGCGTCGTTCACCGTGTTGTCGTTCGCCCGGTACGAAGCGCACGACCCGATGCACCACCTCTGGGACATCGGCGGCTCGCTCGACTGACCTCTTCGCTGCGGGATCATCCCCTACGCTTTGCCCATCACCACCGCATTGCTGAACTGCTCGGAAATTACGAAGTCGTACCGGAACACCCATGTGCTTCGAGGCGTAAACCTCGAGGTTCAACCGGGTGAGTCGGTGGCGATCGTTGGCGAAAACGGAAGCGGCAAGAGCACCTTCCTCAACGTGTGCGCTGGGGTCGTCCGGCCCGACGGCGGCACGGTACGACGAACATCACGGGTTGGGTTCTGCCCACAAAAGCCCGGCCTGGTCGACCTGCTCACCATTGGCGACCATCTTCGACTGGCGGTGGCGGGCAAAGACGACCCAGCGGCAGCAACCGGAAGAATCCACAACCTGCTAGACGAGCTGAACCTGGACGCCACGTTGCCCATGACCGCCGCCGAGCTGTCGGGAGGCCAACGCCAGAAGCTCAACGTCGCGCTGTCGGTAGCCAACGACCCCGAGCTGATCTTGCTCGACGAGCCGTACCAAGGGTTCGACCACGGCAGCTATCTGGACTTGTGGGATCTGATACTTCGCTGGACCAGCGACGGGCGCGCCGTTGTCGTCATCACCCACATGCTGGCCGAACGCGACCGGGTCGATCGGGTTCTCACGATGCAAGACGGCGTACTCACATGAGCATGTCGCGGACCTTGGCGGTCTGCCGAGCGCACTTGCGCGAACTGTCGCGGCGCAAGCTGGCGATCTGTTTACTCCTTGGGTTGCCGCTCGCGTTCTACTTCGCGGCGTTCGACGATGGTCTCGCCATCTCCTTTGCCACCGTTGGCTTCGGTTGGTCGGTGGCGATTATCTCGTTGTTCTCCACCCAAAGCCTCAGCGCCATCACACCGCGCCTCGCTCTGCTTGGGTTCCGGCCGGTCGAGATGGTCGTCGGCCGAGTGTTGAGCATTGCTTGTTATGGCATTGTGCTCGGCGCCTTGTTGTTCGCCTTCTTGCAAACCGACGACGTTGTCTCGTCACCATCGCACCTGTTGGCTTCACTGGGGTTTGCCCTGCTCGGCAGTTGCACCGCCGGGCTCGCCGTAGGTGCGGTAACCGACCGAGAGATGGAAGCAATGCTCGTGTTGATCGGGTTGGTTTCTTTGACCCTCGTGGCCGAGTGGGACTCGTTGCTGTCGAAAATGCTGCCGATGTACGCCACCGACCGCCACGCGTGGGCCGCGGTGAATGGTCAGCTACAACCAGGCTCTACCCCGTGGAAGTCGACCGTACTTGTGAGCGCCGTCCTGGGACTCATCGCCATCGTGGCCACCCTCGTTCGATCGCCGCGCATCGACCGAACCATCAGCGGATAGCGGGCTACTCGAAACTCAACAACCCGATCAGTTCCACCATCGCTGGGCGATCGCCGGTAACGCTGACCAACCCAAGTTCCTCTGCCTCGGCAAGGGTCTGCGCACGGCCCATAATGCGCATCAGGGTTGTTGGCGGGAAGAACATCGCGGTCGCGTCCGGTTCACGGCCGGGCGGCGGTTCGACGGTTGCGGCGAAGTTGTCGTCGATGACCACGTGGGTAAGTGGGCCACTCATGTCGAATACGAAATAGCCGGCCAGGTCTGATTCGCGGGCCATGACGAAGTGGCCGTTGAGATTCATTTGCATCGCGAGAGCCTCGGCAAGATCACCCTCGGGTGGGTCCTGTTCAATCACATGAGACCCGAGCGCCGCTAGAGCCGATAACAACTGGACGACACTCGGTCGAGCCGAGTCGGTCAGCGCATACCGTGCGGTCTTTGCCGGTCCCCGTTCGATCCGACGCTCGATGATACCGGCCGATTCAAGTTGCTTCAGCCGGGTGCTTAGCAGACTCGGTGACATCGTTGGATTGATCGCTCGCAGATCGGTGAACCGAAGCGAGGCACGTGCCAGATCGCGCAAGATGATCGGGGTCCATTTTGCACCCACGACGTCGAGCGCGAACGCGACGGGGCAGATCTGCTCGTACGAGTTCGGCTTGTCGTTCATCGACCCAGTCATCGCCAGCTCGAACCTACCGCTTGTCGAACCCCAGAGTTGACTCTCATAGAGTTATGGTACTAAAACTGAATCTAGTACTACATATTTTGAATCTAACCAAGGAAAGAGGAAGGTCATGAATCCGATCGAAATGTTGCAACGGGCGTGCGATCAGGCTGAAGCCCAAGTGGCGGCGGCGGCTGCCAACCCCCAGGTCCAAACGCCGTGCACCGACTGGAACGCTGGACAGCTCGCTGCCCACATCGTGAACAGCCTCCGATTTAATACCGCACTGATGTCTGGGGTAGCGCCGACGACCAGCCCGTTCGAAGCCCCCGACATCGCCCCCGATGCCTTGCTCCAAGAGTTCAAGACCGCGGCCGCCGGCCTCATCGAAGCCGCGAGCGCGCCCGGGGTGCTAGAAGGTACGGTCAACCACCCTGCTGGTGAGATGCCAGGGGCTGCTGCGCTCATGTTCCCCACCTTCGACACGTACGTACACGCGTGGGATCTTGAGCAAGCCAACCAACTCGGTCACGAGTTTCCTGCCGACATGACGGCGGCGATTGATGGATTTTGCCGAAACGTATTCAGCGGCGAACGAGATCCTGCGGTCGTCGCTAACGCGGTCGACGCACCCGATGACGCCGACCCGATGGGCAAATTGGGCGCGTTCCTCGGCCGGTCTATCTAACGACCTCCGACATACCGAGGCTCCGCGCTACGTGGTGAACCAATCGGCGGGGTGGACGCCGTCGGCGTAGAGCTTTCCTTGCCAACGCTGCATACCGGTGATCCACCGGTCGACATCTTCGCCTTTGCGCTTCACGTATTCGGCCACCTCGGTGTGGGGCAGCACGTGGAAGCGCTCGTCTCGCAGGGCGTCGATCACGCTGTCGGCAACGTCGGACGGTTGCAGGCTTCCGTCGGCGCCAGCAACATCGGCGGCCTCGTCGAACTTGTCGGCGTCGGGGCTGTTCTGGCCGATGTTGGTCTCGACCAACTGCGGGCACAGCACCGACACCTTGATGCCTTGGTGGCCGTGCGTGATCGCCAACCACTCGGCCAACGCAACGGCGGCATGTTTGGTCATGGCGTAGTGCAGCGAACCGAACTGCGAGAGCAAGCCGGCGGCCGAGGCGGTGCTCAACAGGTAGCCCTCTCCCCGATCAGCCATGCGGGGGACGACGGCCCGAGCGGCGTACAGGTGGGCGAGCACGTGGACTTCCCACATGCGTTGCAGGTCTTCGGTCGGTGCTTCGAGCCCACCGAGGGTCACGTAGCCAGCGTTCGATACAAATAGGTCGACCGGGCCGACCTCGGACTCAGTCTTGGCCACCAAGGCGGCGATCGCCGCCTCGTCGGTTACGTCGAGCCCTACCCCGGTGCCACCGACCGACTCGGCGACCGCAACGGCGCCCGCTTCATCGAGGTCGACCACCACCACATGTTTCGCGCCCTCAGCATGGAATCGTTCGACCAAGCCTTTCCCAATACCGCTAGCCCCACCGGTAACGATGGCGATTTTGTCCTTGAGTTCCATATACGTCTCCTAGCGGAAGTCGGCGAGCCGCTCGGCGGTGTCGTCGATCGGGTATTCGGTTGCCGCTTCATAGGCGAGCGCCTCGGTAAGGGGCATCTCCATCGTCTGGTGGTACAGGTCCTTGTAGGAGCGCAGCGATCCAACACTGTTGGCAAGAAGCGACTCGACCAGATCGGTGGTGGCGCCGTCGAGTTCGGCCAGCGGTGCGGTGCGAGCCACCATCCCGAGCGTCTTCGCCTCGGCGCCGGTGAAGTTTCGTGCGGTCAGCGATAACTCGCGCGCCGCGGCCATGCCAACCAACCGAGGGAGTCGTTGGCTCATACCCCAGGTCGGGCGCAAGCCAAACTTGGCATGGGTGTCGCCAAACTTCGCTTCCTCGGCGGCGATGATCACGTCGCACGCCAGGGCAAGTTCGAGGGCGCCGGTAAAGCAGAACCCGTTGACTTTGGCGATGGTGACCTTGGGCATCGTCGACAACAACGTGGTGACCTTGCGGGCCGGAAGGTCAAGGATGTCGCCAACCTTGCCGTCGACCAACTCCCGATCACCCAGGGCCTTGAGGTCGACGCCAGCGCTGAAGGCCCGGCCGCTACCGGTCAACACCACGACCCGGACCGAGTCCTCGGCCGCCAGGCCTTCGAGCACGCCGCCGAGGGTCTCGAGCATGGTTGGCGTAATGGCGTTGAGGGCGTCGGGACGATTAAGGGTGATGGTCGCCAAACCATTCCCTTGGTCAACAAGAACTTCTTCGGTGGCAGTCATGACACAGATCTCACCACACCTACGCCGGATCGTTCGCATGCACCGAAGCGAGGGATCAGTCGCGAATCCGTGACCTGATCTGCTCGGCAGCCTGCAGCGCTACTCGGACCGCCGGACTCGAGATAGCGATCGAGCCCGCCTTCCAGTCCAGACCGTAGAATTCGCCGGCCTGGCGAGCCCGTAGATGGTTGGCGTCGTACCGGACCGCCAAGGTCCGAACCGCATTGCCGACCTGATCTTGCTCGAACGGAAACGCGCCCCAAGCTTGGGCTTCGGGAACCGTTGGCCGATCCCAGAATGCTCGCAGCAGCTCTTTCGAGACGCTTGTCAGATCGACATCGAGCGGAGCCAGCGACCCGTCGAGGCGCGCCAACTCGACCGTCTTGAGTATCGACTGCCGCATCAGGGGCACACCCCACGCACGCAGCGCCTCGTCATGGTGGCCATCGCGACGCACAGCTCGCACCCGGTCGCCATGGCGCTCGTAGCCAATCACGCTCTCGTTGAGCGACACACAGAACGTTTCGAAGAGGGCAACCGGATTGGCGATCGGCAACGACCCGGTCGATTCGTCGAAGAGCCAGTGCTCGATATCGGCATCGTGAAGCAACGCCCGATGGCCGCGCCGGCCAATATGGAGATGCAGCGGCGACTGCCCGCCCGCCATCTCGGTCAGGGCGGACAACATCGCCGAGTGCTGGCCTGTCCAGCCCACATCGATCATGGCGACCCGGTCGCCGCTGGCCACGCCAGATTGCTGGAGATAGTCGAGTACAACCGGGAGGCGTCGATGGCTTTCGGCGATAATTGCGTCGCGGATCTCGCCGCTGGCACAGGTGCGCACCCACTGCGCGAGTTCGTCCTCGGAGAACGGCCCGTCGGAAATGTTCACATGGCGGGCGACGAGTTCGAGATGTTCGGTGCCATCGAGCCCGACCCGTTTCAGCAGCGCCGCGGCATCCAACTCATCGGCATGCTGCACCAGGAACGAACCCGATGCGGTGCCGCTCTCGTACCAGCGGTCAAAGTCGCCCGCCGCGATCGATGGCACCGAAATCGCGGCTCGGCCGACCTCGAGCATCGCCAGCTCCATTCCGGAGCTGATCGATTCGGGGAGCAGTTGAGCAATCTCCAACGGGAGCTCGCCGTCGCGGGTCAGGAAGTACACCCGAGAAATGTTCTCTTCACGACAGCGCCGCAGCGCCCACAAGGTAAAGGCCAACAGCACCGGGCCCGCCACATCGGCGGCGACCGTCTGGATATGGGTCGCATGGTTCGACGACTGACCCGGAGTCGTTGCCAACTGGGTGAGTCGTGCTTCGCGGGCCGCGCCGGCCAGCAACGAGGTCAGGCCCCCGGTTGAACGAGCGTGTTGTTCAAGGATGTCTTCGTAGCGGTTGGGATTGGCGGCATCGAGGTGCTCGGCGGCGAAGCCGTGCTTGCGCGCCATCTTCACATCACTCCACTCATGGTTGCCGTAGTGCGTGGTTCGGGCCGGGTCGATCTCGTCGCGGCTGGCGAGCAGCGCGAACAGTGCGCCTTCGTTGGACTTGGAGAAGCCGGCCTCGCACGACACCACGAGGAGGTCTTCGTCGACCATCAGTTCGTAACGACGGAGCATCTTTTCTAGTTCGACCGCCGGCAGGTGCATGTCGGACACGAAGGCGACCGAGCCGGCCCTGCGGGCCTCCGCAATCCGGTTTGCCGCACCAGGCACCGGGCGGAGCAGTTCGTGCTCGACGGCGATCTCTTCGGCCTGGGCTCGGGCGAGGACATCGGGTTGGCTGCCGAGCGGCCCAACGAACGCACTAAAGATCTGTTCGATGGTGACCGGCCGACCGTCGGCGATCGCCCCAGCACGACGCTCGGCGGCGACCCGGGCACTCGCGTAGTCCGATGCCGGGGCGTCGATCACTCCGGCGGAAACCAGCCGATTGCCGACCAGAAGGTGCACGGCATCGGGCGAGGTAACGGCCCGTGCCAACACCGTGTCAAAGATGTCGAAAGAGGCCAAGGGGGCGCCTGTTCCGCTCGAATGCATAGGCATCCAAGGTACCGGTTTGCCCTCGGTTCCAGACAGAGGTTGCGCTACGAAGCCTCGCTCGGGACGACGACGGCCGATGCGTCATCGGTCAGGTCGATGACCTCCTCGCCGGATTCGGCCTCCCAAGCGGCGATCGCCTCCTGGGCACCGACATATCCCCGGTGGGCAACCGCCTCGTGATTCTCAAACTTCAAGAGCCCAACCCCATCGAGGTCCAGGTCGATGTACAGGTCGGCCATTCCACTACTCGCCGAGCTGGCCTTTGCGGCCGCCGAACCAATCAACATTGAGCTGATCAGGGTTGTGCCGATATCGGGATACGGCGACTCGTTGCGACGAAGCCGCCGCTTCAGCTCGTCGAAGCCCGACACACTCAATCCGAAATCGGTGTCGGCGGTTGGGCCACCAGGAGGTGACACATCGACCGCAATGACCGTCCCGATCGAGTTGTCGGCCCACATGGTTCGGATCGGAACGTTGTCGAGCACGCCGCCATCAACGTGCAGGTGGCCGTCGATCGGCACGGGCGGCAGTGCCACCGGGATCGCCGAACTGGCCCGGACCGCCCTTCCGAGATCGCCCCGTCGGTGCACGCCGAGTTCGGCTGTAGTGATGTTGGTCGTGACGCAATAGAACGGAATCCACAGATCGGCGATATCCCAACCGCCGAACTGGTTTACAAACCCCTCGACCATTTTTTCCGCCTTGAGTAACGACACGAGCGGCACGGTGTAGTCGAGGAGGTCTTTGTGGAACTCCTGCTGGGCCATAGCCAACAGCTCGCCGTACCGCAGGTCCTTGGCCGCCATCGCCCCAACGATTGCCCCCATCGAAGCACCACCGATCCGGTCGCACTCGAGGCCGGCCTCGCGCAGGGCCCGAAGCGCACCGATATGGGCGAACCCTTTTGCTCCGCCACCGCCAAGCACCACGCCTCGGCCGTTGCCGGTGGCGAGTCGACCCATCCGGGCCATGTGCTTGGCATTGCCTGCGACGACGTTATGCACTTCGTCGACTTCGAAACGATCGAGTATTTCTGCGCTACCTCGGGGCGGGTTGGCTGAGTCCCGGAACACCCGGACCACCCATGCGTTGCTGCGTTGCGCATCGCTCAACAGGTCGAGCAACAATCGAACCCGGCGCTGCTCCTCGGCGTCGG
>CALHTF010000122.1 GCA_938038815.1 uncultured Acidimicrobiales bacterium
ACCATCGTCATCTCGCCGTTGCTGGCGCTCATGCGCGACCAGGTCAGCGCCGCCAGCGCCCTTGGCGTGCGGGCCGCCACCATCAACTCAGCCAACATCGACGCCTGGGATGCCATCGAGGCCCAGATCGATGCCGACGAAGTCGACCTCTTGCTGATCGCCCCCGAACGGTTGGCCAACCCCGGGTTTCGCGAGCGGGTGTTCTCGATGATGCTGGCCCGCCCCTTTGCCCTGGTGTGCGATGAAGCGCACTGTATTTCTGATTGGGGTCACGATTTTCGGCCCGACTATCTGCGGCTGCGCCGGGTGATCGACGAACTGCCGGCGTGGTCGCCGGTGCTCGCCACCACCGCCACGGCCAACCAGCGGGTCACCGACGACATCGCTACCCAGCTCGGCGACGACACCGTGGTGTTGCGCACCAGCCTCGACCGCGAGTCATTGCATTGCTCGGTGGTGGAGTTGGCCGACGATGCTGAACGGCTCGGTTGGCTGGCCGAGCACCTCGACCAGATCGAAGGGTCGGGGATTATCTATGCCCTCACCGTCGACCAAGCCGAGAACACCGCGGCCTACCTGCGCCAAAACGGTCTCGATGTCGAGGCCTACTCGGGTCGTACCGAACCCGACGACCGCGAACGGCTCGAGGGTCGTCTACGGGCAAACGAGTTGAAGGCCCTGGTGGCTACCTCGGCGCTGGGTATGGGTTACGACAAGTCCGACCTGGCGTTCTGCATTCACTTCGGCATGCCGCCCACGCCGGTCGCGTACTACCAGCAGATCGGCCGGGCCGGCCGGGCCATCGATCGTGCCGAGGTCATCGCGCTCCCTCGCCCGGCTGAGGACGAGCGGGTGTGGGCCTGGTTCGAGTCGGTGAGCTTGCCGTCCGAAGAGGTGTGCATGCGGGTGCTGAACCAGCTCGACACGAAGTCGTCTACCTCGATCCCGCGACTCGAAACCAACGTGAACATGGGCCGAGCCCGGCTCTCCACCTTGCTCAACATCCTCGATGTACAAGGCGCCGTCATCCGGGTGAAGGGTGGATACCTGCGCTCACCCGATCCGTGGACCTACGACGCCGAACTGGCCGAACGACTTCGCGGTCTGCGGGCCGATGAAGCCGATCAAATGCGGGGCTACTCGGCCCACGAAGGTTGCCGGCTCCGGTACCTGCGCGAGCTACTCGACGATGCCGACGCCACCGACTGCGGTCGATGCGACCGGTGTTTGGCTGCCGACGGCAAGGAGCCCCGGTGGGCTGGTGGCCCGTCGGCCGTTGCCGTGGCCGCCGCACAAACGCATCTGCGAGGGGTCGATATCGGGGTCGAGCCTCGCCGCCAGTGGGCCACGAGCCTCGACGAACCCAAAGGCAAGATCAAGCCCGACGCCCAGGCGCGGTTGGGTCGGGCACTCGCCCGCCTTGGCGACGGTGGCTGGGACCCGGTGGTTGCGTCGTTGCTCGATGGCACCGCCAAGGAGATTCCGCCCGAGTTGGTTAACGGGATCGTCGGAATCTTGAAAAGGTGGGACTGGCAGCAACGCCCGACCTGGATCTGTGTGATGCCGTCGCGTCGCCACGCCAAAGTGCTCGACACGTTGGCCGACGAGATTGGTCGGCTCGGCAAGCTGCCGGTGTATCGGCCCTTAACCCGCGACGAAACGGCCGGTTGGCAGTCCGAGCAGGCCAACAGTGCCCATCAACTCGCCAACGTATGGGGGCGGATCAGCCTCGATCCCTCGAAGTTGCCCGAACGCCCGGTGCGCGACGGTCCCGTGCTGTTGTTCGACGACGAGGCCGACAGTCGGTGGACCATCACCGTGGTGGCCAACCTGCTGCACGAAAACGACTGCGGGCCAACCTTGCCGTTCGTGCTGCGCACCCGCTGACCGGTCGACAAGTCCGTAAAAAGGTAGAAACCCCGTTCGTATATCTTGCGCTGCCGAAGCTTTGCTCGATGTACGTTCGGGGTTTCTGATGCATTTTTGATTCTTTGTGTTTCCACTCGGATTCTCGCTTGCATAGCGATCAACTTCGATGTTGTTGTCTTGCGACTTCAACTTGTTGTCCTCTTGCGATTTCAACGTTTCGTTGTTGTTCTACTCAATCGGAGTGCCAGCACGATTGTTTAGCCATTCGGCAAAGAAATTCCGAAAATTCTGGAAAATCGCCGGTTCTGATCGCGTTTGACCCGCTCAGAGCAGGTCAAACGCGAAAATTTCGGAGGGGTTCTGGGGTTTGTTGGTGCTGGTGGACAAGTATGTTCATATGTCCGCCGCTGGCCTTACCCGTTCGACCTTGACTCGGGCTGGTCTGGCCATCGTTGCGTTGGCCGCGGTGGCGGCCGGGCTTGGGTTGTCGCCGGCTTCCGAGTCGGTCGATGCGGCGCCGCGGGTGCCGGTGTACGACACCGCCTGGGACATGCCGTTCTGGGCATCACTCGGCCAGGTCGACCAATACTTCGACCACCTCCAGGCCAGCGGGTACACGGGCGTCTGGTTGTCGGTGATGAATCACACCGGCGGTGGCCTAACCGGAGTATCGCCGACCCTGGGCACCACCCAAGCGACCTTCAACAACAATCAGTTCGACCTGCGCACCAACTACCGCGACCGGTTCCGCCAGATCCTCGACCGGGCCCAAGCCCGAGGCCTGCGGGTGGGAGTGGTGCCGGTTTGGGGGCACGGCTACCTGCACACCAATCGCAACGGAGCGTGCGACGGCACCAACCAAGGACCACTGCAAGCCAACAACTCGTGGGAGATCGGACGCGAGATCGCCCAAGCGTTCGCCAACCATTCGGCGGTCCAGTACTGGATTCTGGGGGGCGACAACTTCTGTTCGCCGGCCGAGAACGGATCGATCTGGGCCAACATGGCCGCCGGCTTAGAGGCAGGCGGTGCGAACCAGCCCATGACCTACCACACCGCCGGTTGGCCTGGTCGACACCTGTTGTTTGCCGATCAGCCCTGGGTCGACTTCCTGTCGCCGCAAACCGCCCACTGCATCCCGGCCAGCGAGGCACGGCGCGACCTCACCAACGTGGTCAACGCCACCAATAAGCCAGTGTTCGCCGCCGAGATGCGTTACGAAGCAATCCAGCCCGAGTGGCAATGCCAGACCCACGGCCCCGGTAACCCGGTTCGCCCCGCCGACGTGCGCGACGACACCCAAGCGGCGCTCGACGCTGGGGTAAACGCCATCGTGTACGGCCACAACGAACGGTGGCAGTGGGGCAAAGGGGTAAACGGCAGCCAAGGGGGCGGTTGGAACTCGGTGCGGGCATCGTTCGGTGCCGGAGGCGAGACGGCCATGCTGCAACTGCTCGGCGCCTCGAGCCCCCCAACAACCGTGCCGCCCACCCAACCGCCGGGGCCGAGCACCCGCATCGAGGTGATCGCTCGCGGTACCACCGGATCCGAGCGGATCGAACTGCGCATCAACGAGTCGACCGTTGCCGGGTACAACCTCACTACTGGTTTCCAGACCTTCCGCTTTGACGCATCGGGTCAGGTCGGTGCGTCGCAGATCAAGGTGGCGTTCGTGAACGACAACGGCCCGCGCGATGTGGTGGTCGACGCCATCGTGGTGGCTGGCCAACGATTCGAGTCCGAAGCGGCCAACACCCGGTCGTTGGGTTCGTGGGACGGCTCGTGCGACCTCGGCTTCAAACGGACCCAAGCCCTGCACTGCAACGGCTTCTTCCACTATGGCCAGAGTGGCCAGCCCAGTACCTCGACCCGAGTCGATGTGGTGGCCCGAGGGGCGACCGGTACCGAACGACTCGAACTGCGCATCAACGACGTGGCGGTCCGGACCTTCACCGTGAGCACCGGGTTCCAGTCGTTTGGGTTTACCGCGTCCGGGTCGGTCTCGCCGGCCCAGGTCAAGGTGGCGTTAATCAACGACGACGGCACCAACCGCGACGCAATCGTCGACAAGGTGATCATCGGTGGTCAGACCTATGAGTCCGAGGCGCCATCGGTGCGCTCGACCGGCACGTGGAGCGGTTCGTGCGCGCCGGGTATCAAGCGGTCCCAAGTACTGCACTGCAATGGGTTCTTCCACTACGGACAGGCTTAAGGACAGGGTTAACAGGCGCTAAGCCGCTGCATCTACGGCGTGGTCAGCTTCGGCTTCGGGGATCCAAATCTCGAACGTGGTGCCCTCGCCGGGAGTGCTCCGAACCGAGATCTCGCCACCGTGGGAACGAACGATGTGACGACAGACGGTGAGGCCGATGCCCGAACCGGATGCCTGTGAATTTGCGGCACTCTCGAGTTGCTGAAACATCGAAAAGACTCGGTCGGCGTAGCGTGGTTCAAACCCGATGCCATTGTCGGTCACCGAGATGACCGTGCCGCGCATCTGCCACAGAGGATCTTTGGTCTGTCCAGTGTTGGCGGTGATGGAGAGCTCGAGCCGGCGGTCGGGACTTTTGAAGTCAATCGCGTTGGCCACCAGATGATGAAACAGCAACTTCAGTTGCCGTGAGTCGCCCCGGACGACCGGCAAGTTCTCGATCCTCACTTTGCTGGTGGTCCCAAGGTCGTCCTCGAACGATCGCACACATTGGCTCGCTAGCCGTTGGAGATCGACCGCTGGTTCGACTTCTTGTGGCGACGTAGACACCGCCAACGTTTGTAGGTCGGCGATTAGACCTCGCATGCTCTCGGCGTTGGCGATCATTCGGTCGAGGAAGGACTGATCTTCCTCCCGGCCCGACTGCACAAACGAGAGCCTTAAGCGACTGCCGAACACCAAGATCCGTCGGAGGGGTTCTTGCAGGTCGTGAGCCGCAGCGGTGGCGAAATCGGTGAGGTCCTTGGTTACTTCGGCAAGCCGTTGGTGGCTGGCAAGCAGTTGTAGCTCGCGTTGGTGTTGGGCGGTACGGTCACGGCCAACGACGCTCACCACAAAGGGGACACCATCGCTGAACCAGGCGGTCACCAGGTTCGACCGGTGGTGGGTTCCGCTATCGATTGCGTACGTTTCCTCGAACGATCGATCGTCTTCTGTTCGTTCGGCCACCAACCGCATTCGTTCGGCGTGAACGCGCTGCTCTTCTTCGTCAAAGAACTCGCGAACATCAGAACTCTGGCAGTCCAACCCGGCGTTGCGAAGCTCGAGCCAAGCGTCGTTGGCGTAGATGATGTGGGAGTCCATGCCGATGAGCAAGACGGTTTCGGGGAACTCGTTGACGATTGCGCTAAACCACGTGGCGACCTCGGGGTTGGTGAGGTTGTGGCGAACGGCGGGTTGGCTTTGTTCCATAGGTCCTCGTGTTAACCGTCCCAATGGTGTTGTCAACTATCGACCAATTTTGGGGCTACTTCAGCGAATCGAAGAAGATGGCCCATGGCCATTCGTACCGAAACTCACGACCGGACCCTGGTGGTCACCATCGACCGGCCCGAGGCCCGCAACGCAGTCGATCAAGTAACCGCCACCGAGCTTTATGAGACGTTCCGGTCCTTTGACGTCGACGACACGCTCGACGTGGCGATCCTTACTGGGGCCGACGGCAACTTCTGTTCTGGGGCCGACCTCAAGGCAGTGGCCGAAGGTCGGGGCAACCGGATTGAAGATCAGCCCGCCGAGGAGATTCTTGGTTCGCAAGGCCCGATGGGTCCGACCCGGCTCGCGTTGTCGAAGCCGGTGATCGCTGCGGTTGAGGGGTATGCGGTTGCGGGAGGGTTAGAGCTCGCGGTGTGGTGCGACCT
>CALHTF010000123.1 GCA_938038815.1 uncultured Acidimicrobiales bacterium
GTGATCTGGCCGGGCGAGGGCGAAGAACCGTTCGACATGCCAATCCGCGAAGGCGAGGTGTACCTGTTGCCACCGAGGCTACGCCACTCGCCCCAGCGCCCGGACCCCGACTCGATCGGCCTGGTGGTTGAGTACCAGCGCAACATTGGCGAACTCGACGGGTTCGAGTGGGTGTGCACCAACTGTGCCCACATGGTTCATCGAGTCGAGCTTCAGGTGCAGGCGATCGACAAGGACCTTCCTCCTCTGTTTGCGGCGTTCAACGAAGACGAAGAAGCCCGTACCTGCCCAAACTGTGGTGTGCTGCACGCGGGCAAGGACGGCCGTCTGTGAGCCCGGGCGACCCAGCAAATCTCACCGCTGCCGAACTCGACGCTGCCGACCCACTGGCCACTTTGCGCGACGAGTTTGAATTTCCCGACGGCATCTATCTGGTCGGCAACTCCTTGGGCGCCATGCCCAAGGCGGTGCGCCAGCTCGTGAACACCGAACTCGACCGGTGGGGCACCTTGGGGGTCGAGGGCCACTTCAGCGAACAAACTCCGTGGAAGGATTACCACGAGCTGGTCACTACTCCTCTTGCGAACCTGGTGGGCGGTCGACCCAGCGAGGTCGTGGCGATGAACGCCCTTACGGTCAACCTGCATCTGTTGATGGTGAGCTTCTACCGTCCGACCCCTGAGCGTCACAAGATCCTCATCGAAAGCCACGCGTTTCCGTCGGACCACTTCGCTGCCGAATCGCAAATTCGCCAGCGAGGGTTCGACCCGGAAAGCTCGTTGGTTCTCGTTGCGCCACGCGACGGCGAGGAAACCCTGAACCCCGACGACATCTTGGCCGCGATCGCCGAACACGGCGATGAGTTGGCGATGGTGATGCTCCCCGGTGTGCAGTACTACACCGGTCAGGTTCTCCCGATGGCCGCGATCACCAAGGCGGGCCACGACGTGGGCGCCATGGTGGGATTCGACCTGGCTCACGGGGTGGGCAACATCGAACTCCAACTCCACGACTGGGATGTCGACTTCGCCGCCTGGTGTTCGTACAAGTACCTCAACGCCGGGCCAGGTGCGGTGGCGGGGGCGTTTGTGCACGAGCGTCACGTGAACGACCAGTCGTTACCCAAGCTGGTCGGTTGGTGGGGTACCAACCCGGCAACCCGGTTTGAAATGGCCACCACCTTCGACCCGATCCCGACCGTCGAGTCGTGGCAAATGTCGAACGCCCCGATCCTTCCGTTGGCTGCGCTGCGAGCCTCGTTCGACATCATCGAGCGGGCGGGCGGCATTTCGGCGATGCGAGCCAAATCAGAACGTCAGGTGGCCTTCCTCGACCGACGGCTCGACGAAACGTTGGGCGACCGGGTAAACAACATCACCCCGACCGCCATGCACGAGCGGGGCTGCCAATTCGCGTTGCGGGTAACCGCCGGCGATGGCAAACGAGTCTTTTCTGAACTTGAGGCCGCCCACGTGCTGTGTGACTGGCGCGAACCCGACGTGATCCGGGTCGCTCCCGTGCCGCTGTACAACTCGTTCGCCGACATCGACCGGTTTGTCGAGATCTTCGACGGGATCGTCACATGAGCAGTTCGACTCCAGGCGCCGACTCGCCAATGGTGATCGTGGGGGCCGGTCTGGCCGGTTCGCTGCTTGGGGTGTACCTCGCCCGGCAAGGCCACGACGTCACCATCTACGAAAGCCGGCCCGATCTGCGCCGCACCGACATCGACGCTGGCCGCTCGATCAACCTGGCGCTGGCTACCCGTGGCATCGTGCCGTTGGTCGACATCGGCGTGATCGACCAAGTCGACGCGATCACCATCCCCATGCGGGGCCGCATGATCCATGTCGTGGGCGACCCGACTCCTGATCTACAGCCCTACGGCACCCAGCCGCACGAGGTTATCCACTCGGTATCGCGCAGCGATCTGAACGCCATCTTGCTCGATGCGGCCGAGGCCACCGGCCGGGTAACCATCGAGTTTGATGCCCGCATCGAGTCGATCGACTTCGAGACCTCGCAGCTGGTGTTTGACGGCGGCCGGACCGAACCGTTTGGTGTGGTGTTTGGCGCCGACGGTGCGGGTTCTCGAGTCCGCAAGGCCATGGGGGCCAAAGGGTCGAGCGACTTCGAGACCGAATGGCTCGACCACTCCTACAAGGAACTCACGCTGCCTCCCGCCGCCGATGGCAGCCACCAGATCGACCCCAACGCGCTCCACATTTGGCCCCGTGGCCAGTTCATGTTGATCGCCCTGGCCAACCCCAACGGCGATTTCACCGTCACCCTCTTTGCCCCCAACGAAACCTTCGACCAGCTCACCGCCCCCAACAAGGTCGACTCGTTCTTCGCCACCGAGTTCGCCGACTTTGCCGCCTTGGTGCCCGACCTGGCCGAGCAGTACTTCGAGAACCCGACCGGGCGGCTCGGCACGCTTTGGGCCGATGGGTGGGCGCACCAGGACAAAGCAGTGCTGGTGGGCGACGCAGCCCACGCCATCGTGCCGTTTCACGGCCAGGGCATGAATGCCAGCCTCGAGTCGGCCCGGTCGCTCGCTCAGCACATGGCGGCCGCTGGCGATGACCTCGCCGGAGCCTTTGCGGCCTATGAAGCCGACCGCAAACCAAACGCCGACGCCATTGCCCAAATGGCCCTCGACAACTACATCGAGATGCGAGCCGGCGTGGTCGACCCCGACTACCTCGCCAAACGAGACCTGGCCCTCGAACTCGGCGAACGCCACCCGACCCGGCTGAGCCCCCGCTACAACATGGTGATGTTCTCGACCATGCCCTATGCCGAGGCGCAGTCGCGAGCCGCAACCCAAGGCGAGATCATCGCTGCGGCCATCGCCAACCCAGCCATCGATGTCGATGCGTTGGTCGCCGAACTCGACCCGCTCCCTTCACTCGACCCACTCGCCGACCCGGATGCCCTCACCAACTCATGAACCCCTCTGACTCTTCTTCCGCTGGGCCCGCCGCCCCGTCGCCCTTTGACGCTGATGCCGATGTCACCTACGGCAGCTATCTCATGATCCCCGAACTCTTGTCGCTTCAGCAGTGCGTGTCGATCGACGAGGACACCGGGCTTCCCGAACACGACGAGACCCTCTTCATCGTTATCCACCAGGTGTATGAGCTGTGGTTCAAACAGCTGCTGCACGAACTCGACTACATCGTGGTGTTGCTCAACGCTCACAAGATCAACGGCGCCCGCAGTCACCTGAAGCGGGTGTTGAAGATCATGAAAACCTTGGTCGATCAGATCGACATTCTCGAAACCATGACCCCGGCCGAGTTCGCCAGCTTCCGGTCGTTCTTGGCGAACGCCAGCGGCTTTCAGTCGGCGCAGTTCCGCGAGCTCGAGTTTCTGCTCAGCGTGAAGGACCGGGTAGCGATCGAGTGGTTCGGCGACGCCGAGGCGGCCCGACTCCAGCAGCGCTACGAGTCGCCGACGTTGTGGGACGCGTTTGTAAACGTGTTGGCCCGAAACGGCCACCCGGTGCCGGCCGAAGTACTCGAGCGCGATGTACGCCAGCCGATCGTCGAGAACGCCGACCTGCAGGCAACCATCGTCGAGCAGTACTCCGACGAGGGGTTCGCCGGGCTATGCGAGACCCTCACCGACCTCGACGAGGGACTACAGGAGTGGCGGTATCGCCATGTGATGATGGTGCGCCGCACCATTGGCACCAAGCACGGTACGGGTGGGTCCGAGGGGGCCGCCTACCTCGCCACCACCCTTTTCCAGCCCGCATTTCCCGATCTTTGGGCTATTCGTGCTGCCTTTTAGCGTTCTGGCCCCACCCCAATTTACGATTCGACCCGAAAGGACGATGGAAGAACATGAGTGAGTATCCCGATTTACAGCTCTACATCAACGGGTCGTGGCGAAAGACCAGCGATGGCCTGCCGGTGATCAACCCGGCAACCGAAGAAGAAATCGGCCGGGTACCGGTCGCCCAAGCCAGCGACCTCGACGATGCGCTCGAAGCGGCGAACGAGGGATTCAAGATTTGGAGCCGCACCTCGCCAAAGGCGCGAGCCGATCTGATCCGTGAGGCGTCGGCGCTCATGCGCGAGCGCCAAGGCGAGATTGCGCACTCGATCACCCTCGAACACGGTAAGCCGTTCACCGAAGCTCAGCTCGAAGTGATCCGGGGCTGCGAATTCTTCGAGTGGGATGCCGGAGAGGCAACCCGCACCTACGGCCGGGTTATCCCGAGCGGGCCGGGCGTGAAGTACATCGTTCATCACCAACCGATCGGGCCGGTTGCGTCGTTCTCGCCGTGGAACTTCCCGATGAGCCAGCCGGCTCGCAAGGTGGCAGGCGCGCTGGCGTCGGGTTGTTCGATCATCCTCAAGGCCGCCGAAGAAACCCCGGCCGGCGCAATGCATATCGCCCAAGCGTTCCACGACGTTGGGTTGCCGCCCGGCGTGCTCAACCTGGTGTTTGGCATTCCGGCCGACATCTCCGAACATCTGATTCCGAGCGAGGTCGTCAAGCTGGTCGCCTTCACCGGCTCGACTGCGGTGGGCCGCTTGCTCACCGGAATGGCCTCGAATCATATGACCCCGGTGTTAATGGAGCTCGGTGGCCATGCGCCGGTCATCGTGTGCGAAGACACCGATGTGGAGGCGGCCGCCACCAGCTCGGCGATTCGCAAGATGCGCAACGCCGGCCAGGTGTGTACCTCTCCTACCCGCTTCTTTGTGCACCGCAACATTTACGACCATTTCCTCGAGATCTTCACCAAACGGGCCGAGGAGATCCCGGTCGGCGACGGCATGGACGCGGCGACCCAAATGGGACCACTCGCCAACGACCGCCGCCTCAGCACCATGACCTCGCTGGTCGCCGATGCCCAAGAGGCGGGCGCCACCCTCATGACGGGCGGTAACCGGATTGGCGACAAAGGGTACTTCTTTGAGCCGACGGTATTGGCCAATGTGCCCAACGATGCTCGGGTCATGCAGGAAGAACCGTTTGGGCCGCTGGCCATCGTGAACCCGGTGAGTTCGCTCGACCACGCGATCGAGCGGGCGAACTCGGTGCCGTACGGCCTGGCTGCCTACGGGTTCACCAACCGGGCCGATTACGCCGACCGCATGGTCGACATGATCGAAGCCGGCAACCTGTCGATCAACACCCTCGAAGCATCGCTGCCCGAAACGCCTTTCGGTGGCGTGAAGTCGAGCGGGTACGGCCGTGAAGGCGGCGCTGAAGGTTTGCAGTGCTACACCGTGGTGAAGAACGTGTCGCACAGCGTGGGCATTGTCTGATGGGTGCCGGCTAGGTGCAGTACACCCGTAGCGAAGCCAAGGCGTACGCCCGCGAGAACATGAAGGGCATCTGGGCGGCTGCGCTGTTGCCGTTCACCGAGGATGGCCAGGTCGATGAGGCCGGCTTTCGCTCCAACATCGAACACTGGACTCAAGAGCTCGGCATTGAGGGGTTGTTCATCTCGGGCAAACAGGGCGAGTTCTTCTCGATGTCGATCGCCGAACGCAAGCGGTCGTTCGAACTGGCCGCCGAAGCAACGGGCGGCCACGGCTACACGATTGTGTCGTGCTCAGACCAGAACCTCGACGTCGTGCTCGAGCTGGCCCGCCATGCCCAAGACGTGGGGGCCGACTACATCGTGGTGCATGCTCCGGCACTGCACTTTCACACTGCGCAAGACGAAACGCTGAAGGGTTACTACAAGACGATCTCTGATGCGGTCGACATCGGCATCGGCTTGTGGAGCCACCCGGCGAGCGGTTACCTGATGTCGCCCCAGCTCTGCAACGAACTGGCCGATCTCGAGAACGTGGTGACCATCAAGTACTCGGTCGAGCGTTCGATGTACGCCGAACTCACCAAACTGGCCTCGGACCGCATTCAGGTGAGCACGGCATCAGAGCCCGAGTGGCTCGACAACATCATCGAACTCGACTGGAAGCTGTACCTGTGTTCGTCGCCACCGTTCTTATTGCAGTCGGCCAAAGACCGCCGCATGCACGACTACACCCAAGCGGCGCTCGCCGGAAACCACGAACAAGCGCGAGCGATAAGCGCCAGCCTTCAACCGGTTCGTGACGCCATTGCGGCCACCAAACCGCCCGAGAAGCCCCACGCCCACTCCAAGTACTGGCAAAGCCTCCTCGGTCAGGTAGGCGGCTATGTACGCCACCCGCTCCTCGAACTAACCGACGCCGAAAAGGCCGCCACCCGCGAGGCCTTCGAAGCCTGTGGGTTAGAGGTTTAGCTCTCGCGAAGCAGCTGGCGTAACAACTCGTTGGTTGCTTCGTTGGGTGAGATCTCGGCGGTCTCGGCCCGGTGTAGTTGGGCGGCCCCTTCGCCGTCCATGGCCGCCTCGGCCGCGTTCGACATCGCTTGAGCGAGCCGGGCTCGGACTTCGGTGCGGATGCGGTTCTGGCGCCGTATGGTTTCCTGGCCGGTGGCTCGAAGGTGGGCCCGATGGTCCTCGACCGTCTTCCAGACCTCGACGTTGCCTTCGCCTTTGAGCGCGCTGGCCATAACGATCGGGGGCCGGTATCCGTGTTCGGATTCTTGGCCGGTCATATGGCTGAGGTCGAGCATGAGATCGAGGTCGCGGCGCACATCGTTAGCGCCTGGCCGGTCGGCCTTGTTGATCACAAACACATCGGCGACTTCGAGCAGCCCGGCCTTGTTGGCCTGCACGGCATCGCCCATACCGGGGGTCATCACCACCACCGCAGTGTCGGCGGCGCCCACCACGTCGACCTCAACCTGGCCGACGCCGACCGTTTCGACGATCACCGGGTCGTAGCCGCAGGCGTCAAACAACCGAACGGCGAGCGGAACGGCAAGCGCCAACCCGCCGCTGTGGCCTCGGGTAGCCATCGATCGAATAAACGTGCTCGGCCGTTGCGTGCCGGGGGCTGGACCGTGCTCGGCGATGTCGTCCATACGGATCCGGTCGCCCAAGATCGCTCCACCGGTCAACGGCGACGACGGGTCGACGGCCAGCACCGCTGGTTTTGCGCCCGCCTCGACCAGGTCGGTTACCAGTTGGCCGACCAGGGTCGACTTCCCGGCACCGGGTGCGCCGGTGATCCCGACGATGTGGGCTCCGTCCGAGTCAGCGTGGGCGAGTTCGCTTACCGCGTCGGCGTCGGGGCCGCCTCGCTCGACCAAGGTGAGGAGCCGCCCGAGCGCTCGGCGCTCGCCACCGCGGGCCGCCTCATACAGTTCGGGTATCGAGCGTTTCGCCTTGGCCATGGGTGGTCGGCTCAGTCAGCGTTGGCGACGGCGTCGCGAATGGTCTGGGCGACCTCTTCGGCCGATGCGCCCGGGCCCAACACCGCGGCAACTCCAGCGTCGAGCAGCGGTTGGATATCTTGTTCGGGCACGATGCCACCAACGATCACCGGCGTATCGAGTTCGGCCTCGTCGATAGCGGCGACCATGGCCGGAGCCAAGGTCATGTGCCCGGCGTTATGCATCGACAAACCAATAGCGTCGGCGTCTTCTTGCTCGGCGGCAGCCACGATGCTGGCCGTGGTCTGGCGTAGGCCCAGATAGATGACTTCCATGCCGGCGTCGCGCAGGATGCGGGCGACCACCTTGATTCCACGGTCGTGGCCGTCGAGACCCAACTTGGCTAGCACTACCCGCAACTGCGGTTGATCGGTCATCTAGATGATCGCCTTCTCGACATAGGTTCCAAACACCGACTCCATCGCCATCACCACTTCTTCGAGCGTGGCGTAGGCCTTCACCGCATCAAGGATTGGTGGCATGAGGTTGGCGTTCGGGTCGTTGGCCGACGCGGTGACCGCCGCGAGGGTTCGGGCGACATCGTCGTCGTTGCGGGCCAACTTCACGTCGGCGAGCCGCTTACGCTGGTACTCCTCGACTTCAGCCTCGATGCGCAGCAGCTCTTTGTCGCTGTCGTCGCCGTCGGTGAATTCGTTGACCCCAACAATGATCCGGTTGCCGTTGTTGACCTCGCGCTCGAACCGGTACGCCGAGTCGGCGATCTCGCCCACGAAGTAACCGTTCTCGATACCCATGTAGACCCCTTCAAGGATCGAACCATCGCCGAGCTCGTCGAGGTGGGCGAAGATCTCTTCGGCCTGGCGTTCCATCTCGTCGGTCATCCACTCGACGTAGGGGCTGCCACCCAATGGGTCGGCCACGTTGGTCACGCCGGTTTCGTGAGCCACAATCTGCTGGGTCCGAAGGGCGATGCGGGCCGCCTTCTCGGTCGGCAGCGCCAGCGCCTCGTCGAAGCTGTCGGTGTGCAAGCTCTGGGTTCCGCCCAGTGCGCCAGCCAGGGCCTGGATGGCGACCCGGGCGATGTTGATCTCTGGTTGCTGCGCGGTGAGCGACACCCCAGCGGTTTGGGTATGGAAGCGACACAGCATCGACCGCTCCTGCGTGGCGCCGTAGCGTTCTTTCATCCACTTGGCCCAAATGCGGCGGGCGGCACGGAACTTACCGATCTCTTCAAAGAAGTCGCTGTGGCTGTTGAAGAAGAAGCTGAGTCGCCCAGCGAACTCGTCGACGTCGACACCGGCCGCCACCGCAGCCTCGACGTAGGCAAAGCCGTTGGCCAAAGTGAACGCCAACTCTTCAGCGGCGGTGCTGCCGGCTTCGCGGATGTGGTAGCCCGAGATCGATACCGGGTGGAACCGTGGCATCTCACCGGTCGTGTACTGGATCATGTCGGTCACGACGCGAACGCTGGGGCGCGGCGGATAGATGTACTCCTTTTGGGCTTGGTACTCCTTAAAGATGTCGTTCTGGATCGTGCCCGCCAGCGCATCGGGGGCGATCCCCTTCTTCTCGGCGACCGCCACATACATGGCGAGGATGATTGCGGCCGGACCGTTGATGGTCATCGAGGTCGATACTGCCGACAGGTCGATATCGGCGAAGAGGTCTTCCATATCGGCCAAGGTGTCGACGGCCACGCCTGCTCGACCGACTTCGCCGAGCGCCCACGGACTATCGGAGTCGCGCCCCATGAGGGTTGGCATATCGAACGCTGTCGACAGACCGGTGCCGCCGTTGGCCAGAATGTCTTTGAAGCGGGCGTTAGTGTCTTCGGCGGTTCCGAACCCGGCAAACATGCGCATGGTCCACAGCCGACTGCGATACATACTCGGGTAGACGCCCCGGGTGTAGGGGTACTGACCGGGGTACGGGCCTTCGCCATAGACCGGGTCGACCACTACGCCCGACATCGTCTCGAACGGGGTGTCGCGCAGCTTGGCGGCGTCGTACTGCTCTCGCCAGGCGTCGTAGTCGGGGCCACTCCCCTGGTGTTCGCTGCTTTGTGGTTCGCTCATCGGCTGTTCCTTCCCCTACCGACAACTTTACTGAGCCAGGACCGAGCCAAGGCATTTCTCGCCCGAACAAAGCTGCGGCCCGTGCATTGACACCGGGTGCTGCGAGCAGGAGACTCCCGCTATGAGCACCGATCCACTTTCGAAACAGCACAAAACCGTCAACGGTAAGGCGATGGCCTATCACGAGGTCGGCAGTGGAGACCCGGTGGTTTTTCTCCACGGCAACCCCACCTCGTCGTACCTGTGGCGCAACATCGTGCCCCATGTGTCGGGGGTTCGCCGCTGCATCGTGCCCGACCTTATTGGCCAGGGCGATTCCGACAAGCTCGAGGACCAAGGCCCCGACGCCTATACCTTCGTTCAACACCGCGAGTACCTCGACGGGCTGCTCGACCAACTCGACCTGGGCGACAACGTAACGTTCGTGATCCACGACTGGGGTTCGGCCCTCGGCTTTGACTGGGCCAACCGCCATCGCGACCGGGTGGCCGGGATCTG
>CALHTF010000124.1 GCA_938038815.1 uncultured Acidimicrobiales bacterium
ACCGATGACTCCAACGACTCACCGGTAGTTGACGCCGATGGCGACGGCATCCCCGACGACACCGACGGCGACGGCATCCCCGACCACCTCGATACCGACCCCGATGGCGACGGCGACCCGAGCAACAACTCGAACCCAACCCCACTACCGATTCCGGCGATCGGAACCACCAAAGCGGTGACCGACGTACTCAACAACAACGACGGCACCTACAACGTCACCTACCGGATCATGGCCGAGAACGTCGGCACAACCACCCTCGACAACGTGCAGATCGATGATGATTTCAGCGTCACCTACGCCGCGGCCTCCTCGTGGAGCTTTGTCAGCAACACCATCGTTGCCGGCAACTGCGTTGCGTCGACCAGCTTCGACGGCTCGGCCGACACTGGACTATTTGCCGGGACCGATTCGCTGTTGGTCGGTGAATCCTGTGCGATCGAGGTAGTGGTAACCGTTCGGCCAGGTGCCTTCCTCGGCGACTACGACAACACGGCGACAGCAACCGGTACCGGACCCGGAGCGGTAGCTCCCGACGGAACCCCGATCCCAGGAGCCCCGGTCAGCGACGACTCTAACGACTCACCGGTTGTAGACGCCGACGGCGACGGAATCCCCGACGACACCGACGGCGACGGCATCCCCGACCACCTCGACCCCGACCCTGATGGCGACGGCGACCCGACCAACAACGACATCCCCACTCCAACCAACTTCACCGAACTACCCCAGATCACGACCACCAAAGCGGTGACCAGTGGACCGATCAACAACGGCGACGGCACCTTCACCTTCGACTACACCTTGGTGATCGAAAACACCGGTGATGTCATCTTGCATGCGGTTCAACTGACCGACGATCTCGACACAACATTCGGATCGGTGGGTTACACCGTCGACAGCGTGACCTCGGGTGACTTTGCCGTGAACCCGGCCTTCGACGGCTCGGGCGACCAGAACATTCTTGCCGGCACCGATGTGCTCCCAATCGATTCTTCGGGATCGATTCTGATGACCATCACCATCACACCGGCGGGCAACTTCGGCCCGTTCGAGAACACAACGAACGCCACGGGTGTCCCACCGACCGGCCTTGACGCAAACGGTGACGTGATCGATGCCGACGGCGACGGTATCCCCGACACGGTTGTCTCCGATACGTCCGACGACGACCCGCCGGTCGACGCTGATGGCGACGGTGTTCCCGACGACACCGATGGCGACGGCATCCCCGACCACCTACAGACCCTCGATGGCGATGACGACGCTTCGAACGACAGCGACCCAACTCCACTGCCGATTCCGGCGATCTCCCTTACCAAGTCGATCACCAAGGTGGTCAACAACGGCGACGGGACCTACCGACTGACCTACGAGCTCATCCCGACCAACGTCGGAACGGTGCCGCTCTCCGCGGTGCAGGTAACCGACGACCTCACCGCCACCTTTGCGGCCGCTACCGCATGGTCGGTAGCCGGGATCAGCTCACCGGATCTCACGGTAAACCCGGCGTTCGACGGCACGACCGACACGAACCTGCTCGCGGGCACCGACACTTTGGCGCTCGCTGGCTCTGGAACGATCGAGATGATCATCGATCTTGAGCCCGGCGCGGTTCTCGGACCATGGGAAAACACCGCTGAAACAACCGGTAATGGCCCCGATCGAGTGCTGCCCGACGGTTCGGTTCAGCCCGGCACGACTGTTTCGGACACATCCGAAGATGAGCCGAACGTCGATACCGATGGCGACGGCATCCCCGATAACCAACAGGGCGGCGACCCCGATGGTGACGGCGACCCGACCAACAACAACGACCCAACCATCGTCAACCTGGACGAGAACCCGCAGATCAGCCTGAACAAGTCGCTGACCGCCGGACCAACCGCAAACGCGGACGGATCCTTCGACGTCACCTTTGAGCTCACCGCAACGAATACGGGTGCGATCCTGCTCAACGACGTCGCAATCGTTGATGACCTGGCCGCCACGTTCGGCGACTGGGACTTCGAGGTCACCGAAACCACAGCGTCGATTCCAACCGGGACCAACGCATCGTTCGATGGTTCTACCGACACGGCGCTGCTGAACCCGGGAGTGACGCTGCTTGTCGGCGAGGCCATCGTTGCGGAGATTTCGGTGAACTTCTTCCCCGAAGAACTTCCCTTCGAGCTCAACAACACCGCCACCACCAGCGGTGTCTCGCCGTCGGGAATGGGCGTGGACGATGTGTCCCAAGACGGACTCGACGCCGACCCACTGGGCGACGGCGACCCCACGAACGATTCGGAACCAACTCCATTCGACGGACAGGGCATCGCCCCAGAAATCGGTTTGGCGAAGCAGCTCGTCAGCGGCCCGACACCGACCACCGCCGACAAGTTCTCCCACACCTACGACTTTGTGGTGACCAACCTTGGCGAGATCGACGTTGCCAACGTGCAAGTTGTTGACGATCTCGCTACCCAATGGTCGGGCGTCACGTTCACGGTCACCTCGGTGACAAGTTCGACGCTCACCGCCAACGCCGACTTCAACGGTGGCACCGATCAGAACCTGCTCGCGGGCTCTGACACGCTCGCCGTAGGCGAATCGGCAACGGTCACCTTGGTGGTCGAAACCACCCGCCCACCGAGTGGTTCCCTTGAGAACCAAGCAGATGCGAGCGGTACCGACCCGTTGGGTATCCAGTCGGTTGCCGACGCTTCTCAGAACGGTGCCGAAGGCGACCCAGATGGCGATGGCCTTGCCGATGAGCAGGAACCGACTCCGGTCACATTCCCCGCTCCCCCACGCCTACCGCTCGCCTTCTCAGGTTCGACGGTTGTAGACACGGTCATGCTTGGCCTCGGCCTGATGGCCCTCGGGCTCGTCCTGCTGGGTGTACGTCGTCGACGCACAGGTTCGGTCGGCTAGTCACCAGACGACAAGCGGTGGCCTGCGGGTGGGCCACCGCACTGATCTTCTCGCGCGAGTTGTCGAAGCCGGTTGACCACCGACGATGATCGAAATGGCTGAAAACGCTCGCCGGTGTGATACTTGGTGCAGGCGATTGCGGTAGTCGAGCGGGAGGCACGCATGCGATTTAGAGTTCTCTTGGCCATCGTGGCCCTGATTCTGGGCGTCGTGCCCGTCGTAGGTTCTGAACCCGCGACAGCCAACGATCGCACCACCGACTGCGGACCAGTTCCGACGGGCTACAACGTCATCGAATCCGATGCCAAGCGAATCATCGGAACTTTGCAGCCCGACTTCATCTGCGCTGGCCCGTCGGCCAACTTCATCAACGCCAAGGGTGGCGACGACATCGTGCACGGGGGTGCTGGAAACGATGTGATCAAAGGTGGCTCCGGGAACGACCAACTTCGCGGCGGAAAAGGCAAGGACCGCATCAGCGGCGCCAAAGGCGACGACCAGCTGTTTGGCCAGCAGGGTCACGACAAGCTCATCGGCAACGCGGGAGACGATCGCTTGATCGGCGGAGGCGGCCGCGATCAACTCACCGGCAGTAAGGGCAACGACCAACTCGTCGGCGGGGGCGGGAGCGACCGACTGCTCGGCGGAACCGGCGACGACCTTTTGGTGGGTAGCTCGGGTGTTGACCACGCCGATGCCGCAGACGGCACCGACACCTGCCGCACCGTCGAAACCTACCTCTCGTGCGAACAAGGCATCTTCCCCAGTGCACCAAGTGGTTCTTGCTCGGCCGACGAGCCGGTGCCCGAATCGGTGTTTAACGACCGCGACCGAGAAGTAATGACATCGATGTCGCTCGACGGCGACCCAGATGCCCGCTGGAGCCCCGCAGTCATTTTCCCCGACGAGACCACGACCTACATGCGCCACAAGGCTGGGTTCGCCGATGGCGAACCGTTGCTCCACGACTGGGAGAGGCTCACCGTCGACGGCGTACCGGCCACCCAACCCATCGCGTTGTACGACGATGGAACGCACGGCGATCAGATCGCCGGCGACCAGCTCTACACCCGGGCGTGCCTTGGCTTCCAAGGCGAGGACTTCGACGGACTACCGGGCGAACTGGCTGTCGCCACCGGATACCCAGAGCTGCTCGTGGTCAACCCGGCGTTGCGCGAATCGTTGTCGGTCGACCAACTATCTGAAACGCTTCGCGCCACCAATGGCGGCTTCTTTGTCGAACTCGGCGAGAACCATGGAATCGCCGAAGGCAACATCCACAATCGGATCTGGGAGACCTTCGACGCCGGGCAATGCCGAGCCTGCGACGAGGTGTACGCCCACACCGGCGATGCGTTCGACCTGCTGGTGTTTCAGACCCGCGAATCCGATGGCGGGCCCGGCTACACCCGAGTCCGCGACCAGATCGAAGGCATTGGACTCGAAACGATCGTGAAGAACGGTTACGAGAAGGAGTCCAAGCGCTGGCCGAACCTCGACGGCATCGTCGCTGCACCATCGATCGTTTTATCGGGAATCACCCACGAAGTCGGGCATTGGGTAGGGGTCGAGGCCCCCGAGTTCCCGAGCAAGCGGCATTCTTGGACCCCGGGTTTCGATGGCCACATCACCTCGAACGCCACGATCTCCGGACCTCTCTCGGGACCGTTCTGGGACCCGGCCCGCGGCTGGCCCTTCCCGACCGTGTCGCCGGAGGGTGGCGAGCTGATACTTGTCGAAGCAGCTGACGGCAGCTTCGAACTGCAACCCGACAATCTCGAACGCGAACGCTTCGACGACTTGTTGTTGTACATGCTGGGTGTGCTGCCACCCGAAAACGCAACCGAAGTCGACTATCTACTAGTCGACCCGAAACCGCAGAACTGCACGACCCAAGACACCTATCTCGAGTGTCCGATCGGCACCGCGGTGTTGGCCGAACGCATCATTGAGTTCACCACCAATGACTTCATCGACACCTTTGGCCCGCGCTCCCCCGCAGCCCAGGTCGGACCCATCAACATCGGCGTGTTGAACATAACCGATCGGCCCCACACCGAAGCCGAGATGATCGCCCTCACGCTGCTGTGGACCGAGTGGGCCACCGCAACCGAGTGGGACGGAACCGGGGCTCTGGCGACCTCCCCATTTCTGTTCGCAACCAGCGGACACGGTTCGGTCGACATCGATGGCTCGGGGTACGTGCGCAACCGCGACAACTAAGAATTCGAACCGATAGCCGACCGAAGTGCCGGGGCCAGACTCCCCTTCGTGGCGACAACCACCTGGTCGAGCTTTTGCCACCGCGCCAGTTCGCCGAGTTCGGTCGCCAGGCCAGCGGCCACCTCGGCTGGGTCGGCGTGCGGTTCGTGCCAGGCGCCCTTCACGTGCAAGACGCCGTCGGCGCGTTCGGCTTTCACGTCGATCCGGGCGGTGATGCGTTCGCCCTGCAGGTACGGCAGCACGTAGTACCCGAACTCTCGTTTCTTCTCCGGCACGTAGATCTCGATCCGGTAACGGAAGTCGAACAGAAATTCGCCCCGGTCGCGGAACCAGACCACGGGGTCGAACGGCGATAGCAGCGCCGACGCCTTGATCTGGCGGGGCAGCTTCGAGTCGGCGGCCCGAAAGGCTGGCTTCTCCCAACCCTCGACCTTCACCTCGATCAACTCCCCTACCTCGACCAGCTCGGCGATGAGCGGACGAGCCTCGGGATTGCGGATGCGGAAGTAGTCGGCCAGGCAGGCCTCGGTGCCTACACCGATCGCCTTGCTGGCCCGGCGCAGCAGCTCGCGCTGAGCATCGGCTCGGGTCGGCGTCAGCTGAGCTCGAATCTCGTCGGGAACGATCCGCTCGATGATGTCGTACTGGCGTTCGAAGTTGCCGACCCGCCGACTTCCGGCTCGACCGATGGCAAACAGCCGACCGAGGGCCAGCCGACCTTGGGATCGACCACCCCACGCATGATCGGTACCAATCTTCTCGCCCGGGTCGGGGAGCTCCTTGGTGAGTAGCGGGCCATGTTCGGTGAGCGCTTGGTGCACAAGCTCGACGTACTCCGGCGTCATTCCTTCGCCTGACCAATGACCCTTTTCCGCCATGTCGGCCTGACGCCAACGAAAGTACGGCTCGAGCTCCATCGGGATAAGGGCCGCCTCATGGGCCCACGACTCGAACCACTCATCGTCTTTGTATGCGACCCGGTCAAACGTCGCTTCGTCGTACGGGCCGAGGCGCGAGAACGGCACGAGGTGTTGGGGCCGGGCGATGATCGGGATGGTGTCGAGCTGGAGGACCTGCTGGTTGGCCATCAGCTTGCGGAGGTGACGACGATCGACCTTGGCCGGGCGGGGTGTATCGAAGCCTTGGGCGGCTAGGGCGATCCGTCGCGCTTGGCTGATCGAAAGCTTGGGTAGCCGTTTAGGTTGTGCGGTCACTCGGATTCGTCGATCGACACACCGAGCTGGTCGTACAACCGCTCGACCAGGGCACGGAGTTCGGCAACCTCGGCCCGCAACGACTCCACGTCATCGTTGGGGGCGGAAGCGACCGGCGCAGCAGCGAGCGCTGGTGAGGCGGAAGGCGGCGGGGCCGACATCGACCGGATCGCCGATTCCGACTGTGGCGCTGCCGGTCGGGCAATCGGTGCTTCAGGTTCGGGGGCAGCGGCTGGCTGAGGATCGCCCGGTTGCCAACCAGCGGCGGCGACGGGCGGGGCGATCTCGTCGGGGTCATTCATCAGATGCATCCAGCGGTCCTGGCTCTGGCCCGACTTTCGACCAACGTTGACCACCAAAGGCACGTCGCGAGCGGCAAGGTGGCCCAGCGCCCGTTCGATCGTGTGTAGGTCGTCAAACCCGATGTACCGCTCGGTCCTCGTCTTCAACTCGCCTGGCGACTGCGCACCGCGCAACATAAGTACGGCGAGCAATGCGGTCTGTTCGTCGTCGAGGCTGAGTTTCTCGGGCAACAGGTGTCGGTGTTTGTACGAGCGATCGCCGGTGCCTTTCACGGTGCGGGCCCACTCATTGAGCCGAAGCGACTTCATGGCGTCATCCACATCGGAGGCCGACAACGACATCACCGGATCACGGCTCGTCTTCTGGTTACAGGCAGCCACCAACGCGTTGGTGCTTAGCGGGTACGAGTCGGGGGTCGTCCGATCTTTCTCGACCAGCGCCGCCAACACACGAATCTCAATCACCGAAAGTTCCACGCCAAGAAGCTAGCCGCCTGGGCCCTGGGCGAGACCGAATAGAAACGATCAACTCTTCGTTCCCGTGTCGATCAACCTTCCCAAACGAACAGTGTTCGGCCTAGCGAATCCAAGCAATTCCAGCACATTCGTCTCCAATAGGTGTACGTGGAACAATCCTTGACCTTGTGGAGTAACTGCCGACTAGGGAAGTCATGCCTTCCACCAGAAGTCGCCATCTGGGTCGACTGTCGATCTTCGTCGCTTTGTCAGTCTTTGCGGCTGTCCTAGTAACGATTTTCGTTCCGACACCTCCTTCAGCAGGAGCGCTCACCACGCCACCGATCGCCGTCGACGGCGACTTTTGCGGCGACGACGACTGGCAGGGCGCGTACACCGACTACAACGTCAGCAACGTGTCACCCGAACAGGACGGCTTGCTCTCGTTGAACGTGTTCGACGACATCAACTCTGGAGCCGGCGGCCAAGTCGAATGCGTCACCGCCACCTCGATGCCCACGTGTACCGCGGGCGGCAACGAAACCGGCGTCGATACCTCGGTCCATATCGATGTGCTGAGCGACACCACCCGACCATGGACAACAACCACGGTCGGCGTGCCTTCCTCGGCCGACATCTGCCAGACCTACTTCGGAACCTGGTGGGATGCTGTCGACGGCGATGTGTGGATGTGCGCAGCCACAGTTTTCGTCGCCGAAGGTGGCGACAACCCGGCTCACGGGTACATCGAGTTCTTGCAAAACCCAGACTCGTTGACGGTGGGCGACCTGACCTTGCACATCGTGAAGCACAACAACGAGGGCAAGTGGTTGGTCGAAGCACTGTTCTGGAACGGAACCCAGTGGGTGCAGGATGACTCATCGCTCGTGTTCGCCAACGGCTATATCGTCGACGCCACCGACAAGATGCAGGGCGCATACATGTCCGAGGCGTGCGTCAACGTCACCGACATCGGAATGTTCAATGGTTGCCAAGGCGGTTTCGCCAGCCTCTCGACGATCACCAGCTCGGGCACCGCAATCAATGGCTCGCCCAACGACGTCAGCGCACAATCGGTCGACGTCGAACCATGCGGCGAGATCGAGATCCAAAAGAAGACCTACAACGGTTTATGTACGACCTACACCGATTGCCCGAAGGACTTCCCGGTCACGTTCCCGTACACGATTAGTCCGGCGTTTCCACCCACAGTAGGTGGACAATCCGATGGCCTCACCGGCCATAGCCCCGAAGAAGAGTACGTGTGCGATCCAGTGACGGGCGCGTGTCAATACGTGCCAGTTGCTCCAGCCGACTGGACTTGGTACGACGATGACGACCCAGCCGCCGCTGGAGCGCTCAACTATTCGATAAACGGTGGCGAAGGCGAAATCTGGGTGAATGTCCCGCCGCGCACGCCCTACCCCACCGCTGGTGGCTACGAGATCATCGAGACAGCGCCGGCCGGCACCACCCATGAACAAACCGTTTGTACCTACCCCGACGGCACAACGACCCTCGACGTTGCCTTCGTGAGACCAATGCAGCGCGTCGTCTGTGTGATCGAGAACTCGATCGACCCCGGACAGCTCACGCTCATCAAGGACCTTGACACCACCGCTGACTCGACCCCGGCAGCGATTTCGGACTTCCCGCTCACCTATACCGATTCCGACGGCATCGTCGCGACGGCAACCAGCGGGACCACCTACACCGTCGCCGCCGACACCAACTACACGCTCGCCGAAACCAACAACGACGCGGATTACGCGGCCGGATCGTGGTCGTGTGTTGACGGCACCGGTGCGGCAATGACCGTCACCGATACGAACGGAGTTTTCGTCGGACCGAACTCCGATGTCACCTGCACGATCACCAACACGTTTGTTCCGAAGCCGGCGCTCGAGTTGGTAAAGACCGTAGCGGCAGCCGCCCTATCGACTCCTCCAGCGATCGACGACACGATTACCTACGAATTCACCGTTACCAATACCGGTAACGTGGCGGTAGCCAATGTCGAAATCGTCGACGACCTCTTTGGAGCGGGCACCGTTGTTTGTAATTCCGACGGTGTCGGCGCGTTGTCGGCCGACGCTGCATTGGCTGCGATGGGCGCTGGTGACTCAGTTATCTGCACGGCCGACTATCAACTCACCCAGACCGATCTCGACAACGGAGGCGTTGAGAACACTGCCACCGCAGCCGGTACCGACCCAACCGGCGCAACCACCGAGGACATCTCCGACTCCGGTAGCGACACCCCCGCCGGAAACGACGGATCCGGTCCGGACGATCCGACCTTCCTGTCGATTCCGATCAATCCAAGCATCGAGGTTGAGAAGGGCATCGCAGGTGTCGCAGACACAACCGGCGACGGCACTATTGGCGAGGGTGACACGGTCACCTACTCGTTCACGGTCACCAACACCGGGTCGGTCACGCTGACCAACATCACCCTTGCCGACAATCTCACAACGATCTCGGGCGGCCCGATTACCACCTTGGCGCCGACCGATTCCGACAGCGCAACGTTCACGGCTACCTATGTACTTACCCAGGCTGATGTCGATGCAGGATTTGTCGACAACACGGCAACCATTGAAGGTACCGACCCTACCGGAGCCACAACGACCGACATCTCCGACTCGGCGAACGCGGCCGACACTGGCTCCACCGACGGTGCCGGTAACCCGGTCGTCGACGCCGACGGCAATCCGGTCGAGACCGGACCGACCGATGACGACCCAACCCGGCTCGTTATCGATGCGGCGCCCGAGCTCCGCCTCAACAAAGAGGGTGTGTATTTCGACACCAACAGCACCGGGCTCCCCGACGCTGGTGACAGCATCGAGTACTCGTTCAGCGTGACCAACACCGGCAACGTGACCCTGACCAACGTGGTCATCACCGACCCGCTCCTCAACCCAACTGCGCCTAGCGTCGTCTGCGACCAAGGACTCGAGCCCGGACTTGCCTCCATCGCTCCCGGAGAGACCGTTACCTGTGCCGCTGCGGTCACCTACGTCACCACCCAGGCCGACATCGACAACACACAAGTTGAAAATTCAGCGACCGTCATCGGCTCGGATCCTGCCGGAACCGCCGTGGCCGACACGTCGGATGACCCGACCAATGATGCCGACGTCGACCCAAATAGCGATGGAAACCCCGATGACCCAACCGTCATCCAACTCATCCCGCCGTCGCCGAAGATCAAGCTGGTAAAGACCCTCACGGGCACTACCGATGTCAACGCCAACAGCGTCACCGACGCTGGCGACACCTTTAGCTACAGCTTCGCGGTTACCAACACCGGAACGGTCACCTTGTCGAACGTCGACATCACCGACGACCTCTTCGGCGCCGGCACCATCATCTGCAACTTCGACGGCACCGGAGCATTGGGGGCCGACCTCCTGCTCGCATCGATGGCGCCGGGCGCAACCGTCACCTGCACCGCCGATTACACCCTCACCCTCGACGACATAAACGCAGGCGGCGTCGAAAACACCGCCACCGCCACCGGAACCGACCCCACCGGCGCCACCACCGACGACATCTCCGACAGCGGATCAGACACCCCCGCCGGAAACGACGGCACCGGACCCGACGACCCCACCTACTACCCAATCACCGGCATCCCCCAACTCGAACTCACCAAAACCGGCCAGTACAGCGATGCGAACAACAACGGCATCATCGATGCTGGCGACGAGATTCTCTATACCTTCGTCGTGACAAACACCGGGACCGTAACGGTGACCGATAGTGAGATAACCGACGAACGGCTGAACCTGGTTGCTCCCCACATCGTTTGCGACCAGACGACCGAACCAGCGCTGGCATCGATGGCGCCCGGCGCAACGGTGACCTGTGCTGCTATTGCGTACCCGATCAGCCAGACGGACATGAACGCCGGGTTGGTCGAAAACACTGCGACGGTCGAAGGTAGCGATCCCGACGGGCAACCAGTCATCGACGTGTCCGATGACCCAACCGATGCGACGACCACCTCCAATGACCCAACCGTGGTTCCGCTAACGCCGTCGCCCGCGCTCACGTTGGTCAAGGCAGTTTCGGCTGTGAACGACACCAACGCCAATACCCTCACCGATGCCGGAGACGAAGTCGTCTACGACTTCACCGTTACCAACACCGGTAACGTCACCATCACAAACGTCGATATCACCGACGGCCTCTTCAGCGCCGGCACCATCATCTGCAACTTCGACGGCACCGGAGCCCTCGCCGCCGACGCAGCGCTGGCATCGATGGCACCCACAGATTCGGTCAGTTGCCCGGCCACCTACGTGCTCACCCTCGACGATATAAACGCAGGCGGAGTCGAAAACACCGCCACCGCCACCGGAACCGACCCCACCGGCGCCACCACCGACGACATCTCCGACTCCGGATCAGACACGCCGGCCGGAAACGACGGCACCGGACCCGACGACCCCACCTACTACCTAATCACCACCGCCCCCCAACTCGACCTACGAAAGTCGATCGGCCTGATCAGCGACACCAACAACAACGGCGTAACCGATGTTGGCGACACGATCACCTACTTCTTCTCGGTCACCAACATCGGAACGGTCACGATCACCGACGTAACCGTCACCGACCCACTCCTCAACCCCAGCGCACCCCACCTTGTGTGCGACCAAAACAACGTTCCTGGGATGTCGTCGATGACTCCGGGAGCCGTTGAGACCTGCGCGGCTGACTATGTCCTGACCCAAGCCGACGTCGATGCCGGTCGGGTCGAGAACCAGGCTGGGACCCAAGGTGCCGACCCCGCCGGCACGATCGTCGCTGATGATTCGGACGATCCGGAAAACGATGCCAACGTCGACCCGAACAACGACGGCGAGCCCGATGACCCAACCGTGCTTCCGATCGAGCCGGCACCGGAGCTCCTTCTGGTCAAGACGGTCGCCGCGCTAGCAAATAATGGCGACGGCACCTACGACCTCACCTATGACCTCACGGTCTCCAACGTGGGAACGGTTACGGTCAACAACCTCCAGGTTGTCGACGACCTCGCAACAACATTCGCTGGGTCAACCGGCTTCGTCGTTGCCACCACGGCGGTGACCAACGGCGACTGCACCATCGCTTCCACTCCTTACGACGGAGCGACCGCTACCAACCTGCTCGTGGGCACCGATACCCATGAGGTGGGCGAAGTGTGCTCGCTTCGCATCACGATCACGGTAACCCCCGGAACAATCCTCGGGGCCTATGAGAACTCGGCTGTTGCCTCGGGCAACCAGCCCAACGGCCAACCGGTTTCGGATATCTCCGACGCTGGAGATGAGACTGTTGACTCAGCTGATGCATCGGGTGCGACCGATGGCGACCCGACCAACGATCCCACCCTCGTGTCGTTCGATGAACTCCCCGAGATCGGTGTTGCCAAGCAGGTAACCGCCGGACCAGTGAACAACGGCGACGGAAGCTACACGATCACGCACGCGGTACTCGTCGAGAATTCCGGAGACGTACCGCTTGAAAACCTGCAGGTCGCCGACGACCTCACCGTCGGATTCGCCGGCATGAACCCCATCGTCGAGTCAACATCGACGGTTTCGGGCATCTGCTCGACTGCTACGACGACGCCATTCGACGGAGTCGCCGCCACCGGCATCCTTGAAGGGACCGACCGACTCGCGGTCGGCGAGAGCTGCGTGATCGAAGTGGTCATCGTGGTCTCGCCCGGCCCGGCAACAACCGCCACCAACCAGGTCACCGCTTCGGGAACCTCCCCCGGCGGCACCCCAGTAACCGACCTTTCAACCGACGGCGCCGACCCCGACCCGAACGGCGACGGTCCCAGCAATGACAGCATTCCGACGCCGGTCTCGTTCACCGAGAGCCCGGCGATCGGTGCCGCAAAGCGAATTGTGGCCGGCCCGGACAACAGCGTCGACACCGAAGTACATGTCGTTACCTATGCCATCGATGTAGTCAACACCGGCGACGTGTCGCTCAGCGCTGTACAGGTCGATGACGACCTGACCTCCACCTTCGGTGGCGTGTCGTTTGAGGTAGTCGAGGTTGCACTGTCAAGCGGCCCCTGCACCGTAGCCACGACCGTTCCCTACGACGGCGTGAGCGCGACCGGCCTTCTGGAAGGTACTGATTCGCTTCCGGTTGGCGAGTCGTGCACGATCGAACTTACCGTCGCCGTCACGACCGCTGGCGCCCTCGGACCGTTCATCAACCAAGCCAACGCCACTGGCGTTTCGCCCGCTGGTTCGCCAGTCGAGGACGTGTCGACCGACGGCACCAATGTCACCACTGGCGAGGACCCCACGCCCTTCAATATCGTTCCGCCCGGAGAACCCGACGTGAGCACCGACAACCCGGTTGGCAACCCCGTAACGGTCGACCCATTGGCCAACGACGATACCGGCGTTCCCCTTGACCCGACGTCGGTGCAAATCCTCGACCCCGATACCGGTGGCTGGGTCACCGAGATTGCGGTTCCGGGCGAGGGTACCTGGACCGTCGACCCCGAAAGCGGCGAGATTACCTTCGCCCCCGAAGATGGATTTGTTGGCGATCCAACACCGATCGATTATCGGGCGAAGGAAGAGGGTGGTCCGCAGTACATCGAGAACACCGTCACCATCACCTACGCGGACGAACCCACGCCGCCCGTCCGGCGCCCCTTGGCGTTCAGTGGTTCCTCGAGCGCCCTGATCGCTTTGGTCGCCATGGGATTGATATTGCTTGGACTCGCCCTCGTTCTCACCGGTCAGCTCGGTCGTCGCCGCGAGAACGACGACCCGTCGATCGAGGTCTAAGCCAGCACGAGCCAAAGCGGCGGTTGTTCACGGACCAGCTGAGATGATGCGATGATCTGAGGGTGATCGATCTGTCTACCCAACCGGCGACCCGAACCATACTTGGTGTCGAGTGGTCGGCCGATGGTCCCCAGATCCGGGTTCGCGACGACCGGGCAGACACGTCGACCCTGATCGATCCGGCCGGGGTGCAGCTCAGCTACCGGCTCGACGATGCGCCAACTCGCACGTGTGTGGGTCATCACTCTCAAACCAGCGGGTACATCGAATGCACATCGAAGCCCGAGGACCGCAAGCGCACCTGCGTGAAGTGCTCGATCGCCGAGGCGACCTTTGCCTCGCAACTCCACCATGCCCACACCGAACCCGAGCGGCTCACCAACCAGTCGATGATCGACCACATGCAGCAACCCAACGTGCTGTACCTGGCCGCGTTTCGCGACGGCTCGGTGAAGATCGGCACCAGTACCGCGGTACGCAGCGAAAAGCGGCTGCTCGAGCAAGGCGCCTGGCGAGCCCGCCTGGTCGCCGAGGCGACCGATGGCTTGGCCGTGCGAGTTGTCGAAGATCTCATCACCCGCGAACTGTTCGTGCCCCAGTCGGTGTCGGCCAGCCGTAAGCTCAGCGGACTGTGCCAACCGTTGAGCGACGACGACCTCGACGCTCGGCTCGATCCGCTGGCCGAAACGGTCGAACGGCTCATCACCGACCAAGCCAGCGAACACGTGGTCTCGACCAACACGTTGTGGACCAACCCGGCGAGCAACGACCCGCTGTGGTCGCAGGTTCGGTCCTACCCAAACAACCTCAAACGCGGCGCCCACAACCTCACGTTGGGCAGCTTCGTGGGCCGGATGGCGGCTGCTCGCCATAGCGAAAGCGGCGACCATTTCGCCATCGATCTCCAGCCGATCTACGGGATTGAACTAGAGCTAGGCGATCACCAGCCCGACGAAGTGGCCGTGCAGGACCAGTTGTTCTGAATCAGTCGATCCAGGGCGGACCCGACAAGTACTTCCACCCATCGTCGGGCAGCACCACGATCGCCGTGCCACCGTGGTCGGACAAGAACGTCAGTGCGGCGTGCATGATGGCGCCCGACGAGGTTCCGAGGAAGTACCCCTCGGTGGCCATGGTGAGCGACACGGCAGCGAAGGCATCGGCCTTGGCTACCTCGTGGCGATCGGTCACCAAGCTGAGGTCGCCTACTGGCGGTTGGAACGGATCGTCCTGGCTGCGCATCCCGCTGATGGGGTCGGTGGTGAATTCTTCAACCGAGTGCACCCGAATATCCGGGTAGGCCTTGCGCATTCCGCGGCTGCAACCGGTGATGGTTCCGCCGGTTCCGTAGGCGCAGAAGATGTGTTCGGGTGGTGCCTCGAGCGGCCAGTCGCGCACCATCTCGGGCACCGTTCCCATCTCGTGTGACTCGGGGTTGCCCGGGTTCCCGTACTGGTAACACATGAACCCTTCGCCGTCGGCGACGAGCCCTTTGGCTACTTCGATCGATTCGTTCGGGCCGCCGTCGACCTCGACCAGGTCGGCGCCGTACGCCCGGAGCAACTGTTTGCGCTCGGCGGTCGCCCGCTGCGGCAGGCAGATGGTCATCGGATGTTTGTTGAGCAACGCGACTCGGGCCAAACCGATTCCGGTGTTGCCTGAGGTTGACTCGATCAGCGGGGTGCCGGGCGGAAGGTGACCATCGCGCTTGGCGTTGTGGAACATGAACCACGCGGCGCGGTCCTTGATCGAACCGGTCGGGTTGTACCACTCAAGCTTGGCGAAAAGCCGACTACCAGCCGGCGCAAGGGTTGCCAGCTCAACGAGCGGGGTATCGCCCGGAGGCAGGTGATGTTCGGCCATACCGAAGTATGCCCCAGGCACGGTCAATACCAGACCTCGTCGGTCTTCGGTCCTAACGGACCTCGATCCTTACCGAGTTGCTGCGCAACTCGCATTGAGGCGAGATACCGACATTAACCGGACCTCGTCGGTCTTCGGTCCTGACGGACCTCGATCCTTACCGAGTTGCTGCGCAACTCGCGTTGGGGCGAAATAGCGGGTCGACTCCTACCAAATCTCGTCTACGTACTTGTCGGTGCCGATCACCGTGCGGTGGAACGGGGCGACGAAGGTGACCTTGGCGAGGCCCGACTCGTCGATGGTCTCGGCGTAACGACGGAACCGGTCGTAGTCTTCGCGCACATCATTGTCGGTGAAGAACATCTGCATGGTGCGCAGTTCGGCACTACCGGTGTCGCTACCCAGGTCCATCGGTGCGTTCTTGGTCATCTCGTCGCGCTCCACGGGCGACCAGGTCGAGCCTTGGGCAATGCCCGAACCATCCATCAACGCCGGCATGGCAACGTCGCGCAAGTAATCGGCCAACTGGTCGGGGCTCACGCCGTCGCCGCGGTCCATGGCCACCGACACATGTCCGGCAAAACCATGGTCAAGCGCGAGCTCGACCGGAACCGGATCTTCGTCGCGATACTCGGTGCCGTTGTACATGTAGAGCACGGTGTGAGCGTGGGTCCGCTCGGCGAACCCGC
>CALHTF010000125.1 GCA_938038815.1 uncultured Acidimicrobiales bacterium
ATGGTCGACGTGTGCGAACGCATCACCGAGTTCTTCAAGAACGAATCATGTGGGCAGTGCGTGCCGTGCCGGGTTGGTGCCGTGCGCCAACACGAAATGATCGTCACCTTGGGCGCCAAGCCCATGGCTCAAGACCAACGAGACCTGCACGAAGACATGGTGCAGGTGATGGCCGATGCGTCGATCTGCGGCCTCGGCCACACGGCGGCATCAGCAATCAAGAGCGCATTGGCGCAGGGAATTATCGGAGCAGACAGCCAGTGACCAACACGATGAATTCACCCCAGACCGAAGTTGCCGTGAGCATCTCGATCGACGGTCAGGCCGTGTCGGTTCCTCAAGGCAGCACCATCCTCGATGCGTGCACTGCGGCCGGAATCGACACGCCCACGATCTGTTACGGCCCCAACCTCACACCGGTCAATGCGTGTCGAGTATGTGTGGTCGAGCTCGAGGGCTCGCGCACCTTGGTTCCGTCGTGCTCGCGCGAAGTCGAACCCGACATGGTTGTGCAAACCGACTCCGATCGCGTCAAGCACAGCCGCAAGATGGTGCTCGAATTCCTCGGGTCGGGAGTAGACCTCAGCCAGGCCGACGACATCAACAACTGGATCGATCACTACGGTGCCGACCCGACTCGCTACGGCCCTGACGCCGAGACGATGAACGAGACGGTCAAGATCGAAGACGATCTGTACATCCGCGACTACGACAAGTGCGTGCTTTGCTACAAGTGCGTGTCGGCCTGTGGCGACGACGCCCAGCACACGTTCGCGATTTCGATGACCGGCCGAGGTTTCGGTGCCCGGATCGCCACCGAGTTCGATGGCGTACTTCCCGACTCAGCCTGTGTGTACTGCGGCAACTGTGTGGCGGTGTGCCCGACCAATGCGCTGCAGTTCAAGACCGAGTTCGACCTTCGTGAGGCCGCCAACTGGCGCCCCGAAGACCAGTCGGTCACCACCACGATCTGCTCGTATTGCGGGGTGGGCTGCAACCTCGAACTACATACCCAGGACGAACAGATCGTCAAGGTGACCTCCCCCGACGACCACTCGGTGACCTGGGGAAACCTGTGCATCAAGGGTCGATTCGGGTGGCAATACGTTCACGGAGATTCCGACGGTGACTGACCAAACCACGCTGCTTCACGACCTGCACGCCGCGGCCGGCGCCAAGTTTGGCCCGTTCGCCGGCTACTCGATGCCGTTGTTCTACGCCGACCAGGGCGCCATCGCCGAGCACCTGCACACCCGCGCATCGTCGTCGTTGTTCGATGTTTCGCATATGCGGGTCGTCGACTTGGTGGGCGACGACCCAGCGGCGGCCCTCGAACGCTTGGTGCCCGGTGGCATCACGACCCTCAAAGTCGACAAGTTGCGCTACACGTTCTTCACCAACGACCACGGCGGAATTCTCGACGACCTGATCGCCTGGCAAATGGGCGACCGAGTCAGCGTTGTGGTGAACGCCTCGCGGGTCGAGCACGACCTTGCGCACTTGCAAACTCTTACCGATGTCGAGGTCATCGAACGCGACGACCTCCATCTCCTTGCGCTGCAGGGTCCGAAGTCTGAGGCGGTCATGACCAGCCTTGGAGTCGATGTAGCCGAGCTGGCGTTTATGACTGGTGCGGTCGTCGATATCGATGGCACCGCGGTTCGGGTGACGCGCAGCGGGTACACGGGCGAAGATGGGTTCGAACTGGCATTGCCCGCTGACCTCATCGTGTCGTTCACCGAGCGCCTACTCGCCGACGACCGAGTGGAACTCGCCGGGTTGGCGGCGCGCGACAGTCTGCGTCTCGAAGCCGGGCTGTGCCTGTACGGCAGCGACATCGACGAAACCACCACACCCAACGAAGCCAACCTCATGTGGGCGATCCCGAAGCGCCGCCGCGAGGCTGGCGACTTTCCTGGTGCCGACGTGGTGACCAGCCAGTCCGAAGCCGGCGCGTCGCGTAGCCGAGTGGGTGTTGGCACGTCGCAGCGTCGACCCATTCGCCCCGGCAACGAACTGTTCGACGCCGATGGCAACAAGGTGGGCGTCGTGACCAGCGGCGGTTTCGGCGCCTCGGTCGATGGCCCCGTAGCGATGGGTTACGTAGCCATCGAGTCAGCCGAAGTCGGAACGAAGCTAGAAGCCGACGTCAGAGGAAAACGAGTCCCCTGCCACGTCGCCGACCTCCCCTTCGTCCTCCCCAGCTACAAACGCTGAGGCTCTTTTGCTTTGTTCCGCCTACGGCTCCACGCCTTCGGCACGGGACTAAGCCGACGTTTCGGTCTTACTTGCGCGGCGACTCGACTCCGGCCGCTTTCCCCAAGCGGCTAACCACTTTGGAGCCTGGCACTGGAGCCTGGCACTGGAGCCTGGCACTGGAGCCTGGCACTGGAGCCTGGCACTGGAGGGTTAAGTCTGTGGATAACCCTGTTGGGGCGACTCTTGGTGATGTGCTGAACGCTAGACGTGGGAATCGGGGCCTGGCTCCGATTCGCAGGTTTGGACACTTCGCGGGTTGGAAGGGCCTACGCGGGTGGTGGGGTTACTTCGTCTCTTACCCAGTTGCCGTGGAAGCCGTGAGGGATTCGTACTGGCAGTTGGATGGTGGCAGCTGGGTCGCCGGCGATGTCGCCGGCGTTGAGGATCACCACGTCGCTGCGGTTTTCGTTCGAGTCAAACACCGTGGTGATGATCCAACCGTCGTCTTCGTCGGTGGCACCCTTGCGGCTGACAAAGACCGGTTCGCCGGCCTGTCGACCCGCCCCGTGGTCGTGGGTCTCGCGGGTCTTGTTGACGAAATCGTGCTTGTGGGTGGCGTCGAAGTTCACGTTGTCGCGACCATCGAGCACCACACCGGCGGTGTAGCCGTAGCGGTGTTCTTGGTTGAGGACCCGCCCAGCAACCCGGGGGAACTCCTGAGTGTCTTCGTCGAGAACCTCGCGATGAACACGAGAGGTTGCCGGATCGACGGTCCACCGTTCGAGCCACGGCAGCGAGTCGCGGAACGGCCCGTTGCGGTCGGAGTCGAAGATCGACTTGTACACGCAGATGTCGATGATGACCTTGCCGTCGGGCGTGTCGAAGCTGTTGAGCGGGTGGAATGCGTAACAGGGGTCGATCTCGCACCACACGATGCTCGACTCGTCTTCGGCGTCGCGAGGCAGCAGACCAACGCGTGCGTTGTAGTCGTTGAACCATCGCAACGGGAAGGATGACCCGGCGATGGCCAGGTCGAAGTCGACGGCCACGGGCAGGTCCATCACGACGGCGTACTTCTGGGTGAGCGCCATGTCGTGCACCATCGGCATGGTCGGCGCGGTGATACTGACGGTCTTGGTCATCGTGCCTTCGGGGCCAACCACCACGTACTGGAGCTGGTCGACCAACCCGGGCCACGAGTAACACAAGGCGTGCATCTCGCCGGTAAGTGGGTCGTATTTGGGGTGGGCCGTGTAGCCGTTGAGCAGCGAATCGCCGAAGCCGTTGTCGCGGATGGTCTCAAGTTCGTAGGTGAGCTCGACCGGTTTGCCGCCCGCTTCGACGATGGCGAAGGTCGATCCGGCATGGCCGATCACGTTGGTGTTGGGCCCAATGTCGCCCTCGACCAGCCCCGCCTCGGGCTTGCCGAGCAGTTCGACCGTGCGCTTGCTGCCCACGTAGCGGTTTCGGTACCACTCGGCCTTGCCGCCTTGCAGGCGCAGGCCGTGCACCATGCCGTCGCCGAGGAACCAGTGGTGGTTTTCCATGTCGACCGAGTCGATGGGGTTGGGTCCGATACGGAGCAGGCGCCCCTCAAGCTCTTCGGGGATCTGGCCCACCACCGGGAGATCGGTGAGGGTAACCTCCTCGGAAACTGGGGCGTAGTTGCCTTCGACATAGATCGACGCGTCAGTGGTACTCATGGGCGTAACTTATCGGTTCAGGTCCGACCCCGACAGGCAGATTGGTAATGACGAACAACATTGATCTCGCTGACCCGAACGAACTGCGGGCGGCACTCGCCGCTGGCTTGTCGCAGATGTACGCCGACGAGGTGCCCAAGTATGGCCACCTGGTCGATGCGACCGAACGGGTAAACGCCTCGGTCGACGACGATCGCGATGCCGGGCGACTCGGTACCGAACGCCATGGTGCGGTGCGGGTTGCGACCTTTGACGAGTTGGCCCAGCTTGCCCAACTCTTCGGGTTGTTTGGCATGCAAGCGGTTGGGTTCTACGACCTCCGGACCAGCGGCACGCCGATTCCGGTGGTGTCGACGGCGTTCCGCCCCATCGACCGGGCCGACATGGAGTCCAGCCCGTTTCGGATGTTCACCTCCACATTGGTGGCGGACGACGAGCGCTTCTTTGCCCCAGCCGTTACCGCTGAGCTCGGAAAACGGGCGCAACAACGTCAGCTGTTCTCCGACGAGATTGCCGCTTTGGTCGCCGAGTCGGTGGCCGCCGGTGGGGTGGCCGCCCAGGTTGCATCTCGCTTCGTCGAGTTGGCGATCGATGTGTTTCGGCTCAACGACGAGCCGATAGAGGCCGACTGGTACGCCCAACTCGATTCGGTGTCGCCCGTGGCCTCCGACATCGCCGCGGCGGCGGGCACCCATCTCAATCACCTCACCCCGCGGGTCGCCGACATCGTGGCGCTGCATGCCCTCATGGAGGACGAAGGGGTAACCATGATCGACCGAATCCAAGGCCCGCCGGCGTGGGACGGCCCCGATGTACTCCTTCGCCAGACGTCGTTTCGGGCGTTGGATGAGGAACGAACTTTTCTCGATGCCGACGGTCAGCAGCGCACCGACGTTGTGCGCGTTCGCTTTGGTGAGGTCGAACAGCGAGGCATTGCGCTTACGCCCGAGGGACGAGCCAAGGTCGATGACGCCATGGCCGCTGGAGCCGATGCGGCCGACGAGAGCGAGCGGCTCAACCGTATTCGCCACGCGCTCAATAGCGGTCTGCCCAGCACGATTGAGGAGTTGGTTGCGCAGGGGTATGCGTTTGGGCGCTACTCACTCAAGTCGGGGCCGATTGTTGAACGTACGCCGATCGAGGTACTGATGGCCGACGGTGTGCTGAAGGTCGAACCGATCACCTACGAGGACTTCCTTCCGGCGAGCGCAGCGGGCATCTTCGCCTCGAACCTGGCCCATGGGGGAGCGGCGGTGGCCGATGATTCGGCGCGGCTTGGCGATGCCGATCGGCTTCGCCAAGCCGTCGGAACGCTTCATGATCCGTACGCGCTCTACGCCGCCGAACAGCAGGGGTCGCTTGCGGCATTAGGACGATAACGAGGCCGCCTAGAAATCGGCTTTGCGGCCACCTCTACTCCTTGACGGATAGCCATATAACGTATTAGCTATATAGCTATGTCGAGTACTGATGAACTGACCATCGATTTAGAGGCCGCCCTCAAGGCGCTCGCCAGTGATCGTCGGTTGCAGATTCTCGACTGGCTCAAGGATCCGGCCGCCAACTTTCCCCCCCAAGAGCATGGCGACCCGGTCGAGCACGGCGCGTGCAACCAGTACATCGTCGAGAAGCTTGGGGTGAGCCAGCCTGCTGGTTCGCGTCACCTCAAGGTTCTGGTCGACGCCGACCTGGCAATCGCCACTCGCCGCAAGGGCTGGGTGTACTACCGCCGCAACGAGCCGGCAATCGACGCCGTCGTTCGCGCCATGTCGCAGATCTAAGTCCTCAAACCAAACCTCACATTCACAAACAGGAACAACACATGTACGACTCACTCCAAGACAAAGTTGTCATCGTCACCGGTGCGGGCAAAGGCATCGGTCGGGCACTCGCCGAGCGGTTCGCCAGCGAAGGCTGCAAGGTTGCGGTAAACGATGTCGATGTCGACGCCGTGAACGAAACCGTCGAGGCAATCAACGCGTCGGGCACCGGCAGTGCGATGGCGGCCGTCGCCGACGTGTCTGACTCGGCGTCGGTTGGCGCCATGATCGATGCCGTGATGGCCGAGCATGGTCGCATCGATGTGTTGTTGAACAACGCCGGACTCGTAAGCCCGATGCTTCACTTCTTCGAGGCTGACGAGGCATGGTGGCGCAAGATCATCGACGTGAACCTCACCGGGCATTTCATCGTGTCGCACCCGGTCGCCCGCATTATGGCGAAGCAGGGCGGCGGCTCGATCATCAACATGAGCTCGGGCGGCGCAACCCGAGCCCACCGTGCGTTCACCGCCTACGACGCAACCAAGGGTGGCATCGAGGCCCTTACCCGGGCGATGGCGCTCGACCTGGGGCCCTACAACATCCGGGTCAACGCCCTCATGCCCGGATCGATCGATACGTCGGGACTCGACATCGAACAGCGCGCCCTGCGCGGCGAGAACGTGCCGCTCGGTCGCATTGGTGAGCCCAGCGACATGACCGGTGCCGCCATGTTCTTGGCGTCCGACGATGCTACCTACATCACCGGCGACATCATCAAGATCGACGGCGGCATGCTCGCCCAGCAGCGTTCGGCCACCGTCGACATCAAGCCACCGTCGGAATTTCCCAAGGTTGAGGATCTCTAAAATGGCAGTACGAATTGGCGCCGACGTAGGTGGAACCTTCACCGACGTTGTCATCGAGTTGGACGATGGTTCGTTCGAGTCGACCAAGGTGCTCACCACCCACGGGGGGCCCGAGGAAGGCATCCTGCTCGGCATCGAGCGGATCGCGACCGAACACGGCGTGGCCATGGCCGACGTCGAGCAGATCATCCACGGCACCACCCTGGCAACCAACGCCCTGATCGAACGTCGGGGCGCAAAGACCGCACTGGTCACCACCGAGGGTTTCCGCGACGTCATCGAGACCCGCACCGAGGGTCGGTTCGAGCAGTACGACCTCAACATCGTGCTGCCCACCCCGCTCATCGAACGCAAGGACCGGTTTACGATCCCCGAGCGGCTCAACGCTCGCGGCGAGGTGCTGGTTCCGTTCGACACTGCGGCGGCCGCCAAGGTGATCGATCAGATCGCCGAGCGGGGCTACGAAGCAGTGGCGGTGGGCTTCATGCACAGCTACCGCAACGCCGACCACGAGCGGCAGTTCCGCACCATGCTGCTCGAACGACTCCCCGACATGAGGGTATCGATCAGCGCCGAAGTTTCGCCCCAGATGCGCGAGTTCGAACGCTTCAACACCGTGTGCGCCAACGCCTACGTGCAGCCGCTCATGGCCAACTACCTGTTCAAGTTGGCCGAAGAACTGCGAGATCGAGGCGCTGACTGCCCCCTCTACTTGATTCACTCCGGCGGTGGCTTGGTGAGCGTCGAAACCGCTGCCGCGTTTCCGGTTCGACTGGTGGAGTCTGGCCCGGCCGGCGGCGCAATCTTCGCCGCCGACCTCGCCGCAAAGTACGGCCGAGAGCGGGTGCTCAGCTACGACATGGGCGGAACCACCGCCAAGATCGCCATCATCGAGGACTACACCCCCGAAACGGCGAAGACCTTTGAGGTGGCTCGCACCACCCGGTTCAAGAAGGGCAGCGGCATGCCCATCTCGATCCCGGTTATCGAGATGATCGAAATCGGTGCCGGCGGCGGTTCGATCGCCAGCGTCGACACGCTCGGCCAGATTCGCATCGGCCCGCACAGCGCCGGCTCCGAACCTGGCCCGGCCGCCTATGACCGTGGCGGGCTCGACCCCACCGTTACCGACGCCAACGTCGCCCTCGGCCGCCTCGACCCAAGCACCTTTGGTGCCAAAGACATCACGTTGTCGCCGCCCAAGGCGGCCGAGGCAATCACCCGTGCGGTCGGTGAGCCATTGAAGATGGATGGCCACACCGCAGCGGTAGGTATCGCCGAAGTGGTCGACGAGAACATGACCAACGCTGCTCGAGTGCATGCGGTCGAGAACGGCAAGGACCTTGCGGGTTTCTCGATGATTGCCTTTGGTGGCGGCGCACCGCTTCACGCTTCACGGCTGATGGACAAACTTGGCCTCGACGAACTGTTCGTTCCGACGGGCGCGGGCGTCGGCTCGGCCATTGGATTCCTCCGAGCTCCCTTCGCCTATGAGGCAGTCCGCAGCTTCTACACCCGAATCGAGGACTTCGATGTGGCTGCGGTGAACGACGTACTTGCCGACCTCACCCAAGAAGCCGAGACGTTCGTGCGTCAGGGCACCGACGCCGAACTGATCGTCGAACGGCAGGTCAGCATGCGGTATAAGGGCCAAGGCTGGGAGATCCCGGTCAAGCTTCCGGCCGGCGACTTCGACGAGTTCGCCGCCGAAAGCCTCGGCGCCTCGTTCACCAAGGCGTACGAAGAGTTCTTCGGTCGGGCGATCGACGACCTCACCATCGAAACGGTCAGCTGGGCTGTGCGGGTTGCGTCGGTGCAAGAACGCCCCGACCAACTCGAACTCACCGCTGCCCAGAACATGATCAGCGCACCGTCGGCTCGTCCGATCTTCGACCCGGTTACTCAAACCATGGTCGACTCCGGTGTTCTCGACCGCGAGTCCATGTCGCCCGGCGACGGGGTCGAAGGCCCGGTTGTGATCGTCGAATCCCAAACCACCACCGTTCTTGGTTCGCACCACGTCGCCGTGATGCAGTCCGACGGGACCTTGCTGGTCACCCGAGGCGGGACCAGCGACAACATGAAGGGAGCACTCCTGTGAGCGCCAAAGAAGTGCACTACCAAATCATGTGGAACCGGCTGATCTCGGTTCTCGAAGAACAGGCGGTCACGCTCGTGCGCACCGCCTTTAGTACCTCGGTACGTGAAGCCGGCGACCTGTCGGCGGGCGTGTTCGACCGCCAGGGTCGCATGGTGGCCCAAGCGGTCACCGGCACGCCCGGGCACGTGAACACCATGGCCGCCGCCGTGCCCCATTTCATCAACGACATTGGTCCCGAGCGGATCTACCCGGGCGACGTGTACCTCACCAACGACCCGTGGAAAGGCACCGGCCACCTGCACGACATCACCGTGTGCACGCCTGTGTTTGTCGGCGAGGACCACATTGGGTTCTTCGCCAGCACCGCACACGTCGTCGACGTTGGTGGCCGAGGCTACGGACCCGACGGCACCGAGGTGTACGAAGAGGGCATTCGCATCCCGATCATGAAGTGGGCCGAACGCGGCGAACTCAACCACGATCTGATCAACATTTTGCGCAACAACGTGCGCGAACAAGACCAGGTCTTGGGCGATATCCACGGTCTGGCCGCGAGTAACGAGACCGGTCGCCGCCGACTGCTCGATATGTTGTCCGAGTTTGAGATGCCTGACATCGACGACCTCGCCACCTTCATCTTCGAGCGCACGCGGGCGGCCACCATGGCCGCCCTCGAGCCGGTCACCAAGGGTGTGTACCGCAACGAGATGACGGTCGACGGCTACGAAAAGCCGGTCGACCTGGTGGTCGAGTTGACGGTGACCGACGAGGGCATGAACGCCGATTTCACCGGCACCTCACCTCTCAGCAACTTCGGCATCAACGTGCCGATCGTGTACGCCCAGGCGTACTTCACCTACGGCATGTTGGTGGCGCTCGCCCCCGAGTTGCCCAACAACTACGCCTCGCTGTTGCCCTTTACGGTCAGTGCGCCCGAAGGGGTGATCCTCAACGCTCAGGAACCCGATCCGGTCTCGGTGCGGCACGTGCTTGGCCACTTTGTAACCGATCTGTGCCTCGGCGCGATCGCCCAGGCGTTGCCCGAGGTCGTTCCGGCCGAAGGGGCCGGTGCGCTTTGGAACTTCCAGGCCAGCGCACGCGCCGCCGACCCGGAGTCGCTCTTGGCGCCGGTCGAGATGCTCATGTTTAACAGCGGCGGCACCGGCGCTCGTCCGACCCTCGATGGCTTGACCGCTACGGCGTTCCCGTCGGGTGTGATGACGATGAGCGTCGAGGCCACCGAGCAGGTTGGGCCGATCATCATCTGGCGCAAAGAGATTCGCGAGAACAGTGGCGGCGACGGCCAGTTCCGTGGCGGCCTCGGTCAGATCATCGAAGTCGGGCCCACCGACGGGTACCAGTTTGAGTTCTCGGCCATGTTCGACCGAGTCGATAACCCGGCCCGTGGCCGCTCGGGCGGTAAAGACGGTGCGGCCGGCAAGGTGTACCTCGACGACGGCTCGGAGTTCTCGCCCAAGGGCAAACAGATCGTGCCCGCCGACCGCCGATTGATACTCGAACTGCCTGGGGGAGGAGGGTTTGGCGACCCGGCCGACCGCTCCGATGAAGCCCGGGCCCACGATGAAGCACAGGGGTACGTGTCGTGACCGATAGCTACGACGTCATCTGTATCGGTGGGGCAGCAATCGGTGCTGCTGTTGCCTACTACCTCACCGAGAACCCGGACTTCGACGGAACCGTTGGGGTCATCGAACCCGACCCGAGTTACGACCTTGCGCAAACGTCGCGGGCGCAGAACTCGATCCGCGAGCAGTTCAGCCATCCGGTGAACATCGCCATTAGTCAGTACGGCCTCGACTTCATCGACAACTTTGTCGAGAACGTCCAGGTCGAGGGGCAGGCCCCCGAGCTCAACTACCGCGGCACCGGCTACCTGTTCCTCGCCCGCGACGACAACGATCTCGAAAATTTCGAGAAGCAGATGAAGATTCAGCACGAGTGTGGGGCCATGACCCGCATGCTCACGCCGGCCCAGGTCGCCGAAGAGTTCCCGTACATGGATTCCACCCAGCTCGCTGGTGCCCGTATGGGAAGCATGCGCGAAGGGTCGTTCGACGGCTGGGCGTTCTTCCAGGGTTACCGCCAGCGGGCGATTCACAACGGCGCCGAGTACATCACCGACCGGGTTGTCGATGTCGATGTCGCCGATGGCCGGGTAACCGGTGTGGTGCTGGAATCGGGCCGCCGAATCAGCGCCGGCCACGTGGTGAACACCGCCGGACCTCGAGCGAAGCAGATCGCCGAGATGGTCGGCCTCGACCTACCGGTTGAGCCTCGGGCTCGCACCAGCTTTGTGTTCGACTGCCGAACCAAGATCGAGCACAACGTGCCGCTCACCATCACCCCCGAGGGTGTGCACTTCCGTCGTGAGCAGCACCACTACATGACCGGTGGCGTACCCGACCCCGACGAAACGATCGCCTATGACGATTGGGAGATCCGCCACGACGAGTTCGAGGAGCAGATCTGGCCCACGGTCGCCAAGTACGTGCCGGTGTTCGACCAGATCGGCAAGGTCACCTCGTGGGGTGGGCAGTACGCCTACAACACGCTCGATCACAACCTGATCATCGGTGCCGACGCCGACCTGCCGAACTTCTTGTTCGCCAACGGCTTTAGTGGCCACGGCTTGCAGCAAGGCCCGGCCGTGGGCCGAGCGGTTAGCGAGCTCATCACCTACGGCGAGTTCCGCACCATCGACATGTCGGTGCTGTCCTATGACCGCATCCGCAACAACCAACCAGTCCACGAACTGGTCGTCATCTAAGACCCTGACTCAGAGTCACGGGACAGTGCACCATGACTCTGAGTCAGGGGACAGTGCACCATGACTCTGAGTCAGGGGACAAAAACGAAACGGGACACGGGGCCTGGCCCCGTGTCCCGCCCTTAGGGGAACGCTACTTCTGGTGTGGAAGGGTTAGTGGTTGCAGTTCGGGCCGTGTTCGTGGTTGGCCTCGTGCTCGGCAATCTCTTTGCGCACATCGTCCATGTCGAGCTTCTCGACCTGGTCGATGAGGTCTTCTAGCGCGTCGGCAGGCATGGCGCCCGGCTGGGAGAACAGCTGGATTCCGTCGCGGAAGATCATGATGGTGGGGATCGACTGAATGCCGAGGGCGCCAGCCAGCTGTTGCTCGGCTTCGGTGTCGACCTTGGCGAAAATTTTGTCGGGGTTCTCTTCGGACGACTTCTCAAAGATCGGTCCAAAGGACTTGCAGGGTCCGCACCATTCGGCCCAGAAGTCGACCAGGACGATGCCGTCCTTGGTGATTGTTTCTTCGAAGGTTTCCATGGTGAGGTTTTCGGTTGCCATTGTAGCGACTCCGTTTCGGGCTCAGGGGTGGGGGGAGATTCACCTCTTTAACCCGGCGTTAGGTCGCCGGCATTCCGTTCTTCGACGAAATTTTGGCTGATCGGCTGACTTTTTGGCCGACTAGAACTTGCCGTTGCTGTGTTTGGCGTCGGCCGGGTCGACGATTGCTTCGTTGACTTCCCAGTGTTCGACGATCAAACCGTTTTCGGTGCGGAACAGATCGAGGAACGCCATCGGGGTTTCGCCTTCGGTGCCCTCGGACTGAATGACCACAAAGTTGTTTTGGGCAACAACCTTGTGCATCTTGGCGTAGGTGCGGCCGTCTCGATTGCTGGTCCACTCGGCGACGAACCCTCGCTCGCTTGCCCCGTTGTCGTGATGGCGAAACTTGCGATGGTCGAACGCCGAAGCAGCCGCCATTGGTTCGGTGTTGATGAACGACTCGATGACCTGGCGGCCAAGGGCCTCGGTTGCCGCCGTGTCTTCGAGACCCGACAACGCGCCACTGCCGCCGATCGCAGCCAGGCCCGTCGGGTAGTCGTCGACCTGGACCAGGTTGTCCCAGTGTTCAACAATGCGGTCGCCGTCGAAGGCGAAGAGGTCCATCGTGATCCACACGCCGCCGTCGCCAAGATCCTGCAGTACGTGAAGGAACGCAAGATCGTCTTGGGCGAAGGAGCGCCAGGTGACGACGTCGCGGTAGCTGTACTCGTGCGACATGTCGTGGAAGTACGTGCGAAACGCCTCGGGTCCGTCGCCCACCGTTGGGTTGTGCTGGGTGTAGCGGGCGCCGACGAAGGTCTCGACCGACACGCGGGTCCGGCCGTCGCGGATCGACTGAACGTAGAAGTCCGAGGCCGCTTGGGCCATTGCTTGGAGCGAGAGGGTGTTCGGGGTGTTCATCCCCGCGACACTACTGGTCGTCGCGTTTGCGAAGCCGCTTGGAGTGCTGCTCGAGCGCCTTGCGCTGATCCTTGGTGAGGCTGTCGAGGCCGTCGTTTGCCACCTGGTCGAGCAGGGCGTCGATCTCCATATCGTTGAGATCGTTCTGGATCGGACTGGGTGGCGGCGGTACCGAACGGAGCTTGCCTCGGCCCTTGCTCGGCCGCTTCTTTGCCGGGCGGCTCATGTTTGGTCCGCCCCGAGGGGTCGGGGTTCCGCCCATCGATGCGGGCAGCGGCACTTTGGGGATCCACGGCGACTCGTCGGCAAAACCCATCGACCGAATCGTGACCAGGGCAACGCCGACTACCGCCAGCAACAACAACATCGCTGCCGAGCCGCGGGTGCCGATTGCTTGCAGTGACTCGATACCGACGATGACTGCGGCCAGAACCCACGCTGGGATTCCAAAGAAGAACGGGGCCTTGGGCCAACGAGCGGCGAACGCACAGAGAATGCCGAGTTCGAGGTAGCGCAGACCCGAGAAGGCCAGGCCCGAGCCAGAAAGCCAAGCGAACAAGGTGACCACAAATGCCGGGATAACGGTCATGGCGCCGAGCATGTAGGCAAAGAGCCGCTTGTTGCCCATCGCCTGTTCGAGCTGGCTACCCAGCAGGTAGAAGATGACCAGCAGCAGCAGGGTCCAGATATCGGGGACGTTCGGGATTGGCCAGGTGATGAGCCGCCAGATTTGGCCGCGTCCGATCTTGTCGGTGTTGAGCGACAAGAACTCAAAAATGGGTCCGCCTGCGCCCTCGATGGCCCAGACGAACATCGACAACACGCCGAGTCCGGTTACGAGGGTGGTGGTGTTGACATCGAAGTCGCCAATCCGAAACCACGGATCGTCAGATTGACCAAAGCCACCAGGGCCAAATGCACGCATAGTGGTTCTAGGTTACTGGGCTGAGCAGCCAATCGCCGCCCACAACGCTGGGTTGCACCCGCCGCGGTGAACGGGCGTGACTAACCGACGAACGCTTCGAGCGAGTCGAGGACCGCTTGTTGCTGCTCGTCGCTAAATCCGTAGATGAGTGACGAGCCGCCGGTGAGGTCGGGGGTGAGCACCATCATCTGGGAGTTGGCCTGCACGCCGAACTGTTGCCAGGTGGAAAAGCTTGGGTCCCACAACATGGTGGGGGTGCTTACTCCGGTGCGGTCGAGGAAATCTTGCGCCAAGGCGAAGTTGTCCTGGGTTCCCAAGCCAATGACTTGGACTTTGTCTTTGTTGTCTTGAGCAAACTGCTCAACAAGCGGCCCTTCACGCCGGCAGGTCGGTCAATGAGGGGAGAAGAACCACAACAAGACCGGTCGATCGCCGATTACTGCGTCTTGGAGTGTGGCCTTCGAGCCGTTCTTGACGTTGAGAACTTCGGTGGTGCGAGCGTCGTCGGTGATGGTGAGCGACTCGCGGTTCGAGTCGGCGGCCGCTGCCGCGTCTTCCACGCTCAGCACCTCGTCGTCGAGGCCACCGGTCGCTTCGGCGGGTGCGGCTGCGTCGTCGGCGGCTGGGGCGCTCGTACCCTCGCTGGCCTCGCTGGTTTCGGCGGGTGCGCTGGATTCGAGCGGTGCGTCGGCGGTCTGGGTGTCGGGCGCTAGTGCGGCACCCGTCTCGACCGCTTCTTCGCCGCCGCCACAAGCGGTGAGGACCATGCTGGCCCCAACCACCGTTGCGGTGAGTCTGTTTCGTGTTTTGCGTTGCATACCACTACTAGAACGTTGGGGGTCTCGGAATGGTTCCCGAGTTTTTGGGACTGGTGGGGAACTCGGTTCAGGGTAGTGATATTCCGCAGTTTTCGGATTTTCCCGGTGTCAGCTCTTGAAGAACTGAATCGAGTAGGGCCCCGGGCCGAACTGGCTCTTGACCTCGACCGTGTAGCTGCCAGTGGTCGGGGCGGTAAAGCGACCGCCGTTGGTGCAGAGGTTGGCGCTACCGATGAGTTCGTCGCGCGAGCCGTCGGCCTTCGCCGTGAGCCCCGCACAGGTGCCTTTGCCGGTGATACGAACCGTGTCGCCGGCCTGCAGGTTCATTTTGTAGTTGTCCCAGTTCAGCCGCACTGGGACGTCGCTGTTGATCACCGGGCAACCCTTTTTGGTGGTAACAAACGACCGCGTTGGGATGTTCTCGAGCTGCACCGGGTTCTTCTTGCACGTGCCCTTGCTCATGTCGGGCGCCGACTTTCCGTCGTCTTGGCCGAGCCAGAACATGTACAGCCGAAACGGTTCGGCGGTTTCGCCGAGGTGTTCGACGGTGATCGTGACCTCGCCGCGGAGCCCGTTGCGGCTCTGAACGATTCCGTTGCGGAATTCGGGGGCGGTTGAACACGAGGTTCCTTGCGACAGCGGTTCGGGGTTTGTTTCCACGGTCAGCGTCCACCGACCGCAGTAGGTCGAAACGTTGTACATGACCTGAATTGCTGGGTCGTCGCTACCGAACTTGATGACCGACGTGGTGCCTGGTTGTCCGATTGCTTCCATCACCTTGCAGCCGGTGCGCTTGTCTTTGACGAACTTGGCGTCGGCTGGCATCTCGAAGGGAACAACCGGTGTCTCGGGGCAGCCTTTGTGGAACTTCTTGTCACACTTCTTGGTCGTGTCTTTTCCGGGGCCGCCTTTGCAGACGTCGCCGGTACCCGAACCGGCCAACAGGGTGTCTTTGCCGGGGCCTCCCTCGAGCGAGTCGCTGCCCGACCCACCCTTGAGCACGTCGTTGCCGGGCCCACCTTCGAGCACATCGAAGTCGCCACCACCGATGAGGGTGTCGTTTCCGCCGTTGCCGTAGATCACGTCTTTGCCGGCACCACCAGACAGGGTGTCGTTTCCTTCGCCACCACAGATGATGTCGTCGCCACCCTGACCGTTGATCACGTCGTCGCCGGCGGTTCCGACGATGACGTCGCGGCCCGAGGTGGGCTGTTCTCCCAAGGCCAAACGGACGGTGGCAAAGTAGCCCTCGCAGATGAGCAGGGTCGTGCCGCGTTGGGCCGAAACGGTGCTGCCCAGCAGGGCCGCAAACAAGGAGACCGCCGAAATCGCCACCGAAATCCGAATACTCGTCTTCACCGAGGTCCCCCTGCCCGTTTTTGACGCTGCTCAACGCAAGCGCGCCGCTAGTGGCGAGGGTACCGGTGAGTATTCGGGCTGAAAAGGCGACCCGGTGGCCGATGCGCTGGGTCGGCCAACTAGGCGAGTTGAGCGACGATGTGGTCGAGCAGACCTTCGCACGCTCGGGTGATCATCTCGAACACGCCGTCGAAACCGTCCTCGTAGTACGGGTCGGGTACGTCGAGGTCGGCAGGGTTACTGGGGTCGAACTCGCGGAGGCGTCGAACCCGCTGGGCGGTTTCGGCATCGGGCGCAAGGTCGACCAGGTTGGTGAGATTCGATTCGTCCATCGCCACCACCAGGTCGAAGAACGCAAAGTCGCCCAGATGAAACTTGCGGCTCTGTTGGTGGGAGATGTCGATGCCGTTGCGCAGGGCTTCGGCGGCACTTCGGGGGTCGGGTCCCGAGCCATTGTGATACCCGGCTGTCCCCGCGCTGTCGATCTCGATCCGGTCGGCGAGCCCCGCCTCGGTCACCAGATGGGTCATGACGCCTTCGGCGGTTGGCGATCGGCAGATGTTTCCAAGACACACAAAACACACGCGAAAAGGCTCAGCCATACCGCGCCACCGTAGTGCTGCTCGGCCGGCATGCCGTGCGAGAATGGGCGGGTGCCAAACAACGATGAACCACCGCTGACCATGACGGCGGCCGTCACCATCGGCCACGGCGGACCCGAGATGCTCGAGGTGCGTACCGATTGGCCTCGTCCGGTCGCCGGTGCGGACCAGGCACTCGTGCGGGTTACGGCCGCGGCGTTGAACAACACCGACATTTGGAGCCGCGAAGGCGCCTACGGAACGGCCGAAGATCCTTCAGCCATCGCCGGCTGGAAGAGTGTGCCGCTCGACTTTCCCCGCATCCAGGGGATCGATGTAGCGGGAGTGGTCGATTCGGTTGGCGATGGGGTCGACGAGTCGCGGATCGGGCGCCGCGTGCTGATCGATTCATCGGCTCGATACTCGGGCGACTATCCGGTCGACATCATCGGCAGCGAGGTCGACGGCGGCTACGCCCAATTCTTCCTCTGTCACCAACATCAGCTGCACGACGTAACCGAGTCGCCACTAACCGACGCCCAGCTCTCGTGCCTGCCCACCGCCTATGGCACCGCCCTCGGGATGATCAACCGGGCGGCGTGCCTCGAAGGCGAGCGGGTATTGGTAACCGGGTCGTCGGGCGGTGTAGGCATGGCCGCCATTCAGTTGCTGCTGGCTCGTGGTTGTCACGTGGTCGCCCACACCAGCCAAGCCAAGGCCGAGATGGTCGCCGCGTCGGGCGTGGCCGAGGTGACCGTGCGAGGGGTCGACAACATTGATGAGATTCCCGAGCTCGACGCGATCGTCGACGTTGTCGGGGGCGACGAGTTCGGCGACTTACTCGACCGATTGCGCGACGGCGGTCGGCTCGTAACGGCGGGAGCGATCGCTGGCCCGGTTGTCCCGTTCGATATTCGACGCTTGTACCTACGGCAACGGACGCTCATCGGCTCGACCATGCACACGCCGTCGGACTTTGCCGACCTCGCCGGGGTGGCCAACCAAGGTTCGCTCGAACCGCTGGTTGCCGCCACCTATCCCCTGACCGAAGTAGGCGCTGCCCAGGCTCGGTTCGTGGCCAAAGACTTCGTGGGCAAGTTGGTACTCGAACCCTGGAATGACGCATGAGCCAACAACTTTCTGCCCCTCGACTCACGGTTCGCCTCGGCGCCGTAGCCCGCAACTATCAACTGATCGCCGAGCGAGCCGGTGAAGCCGAAACCGGTGCCGCCGTGAAGGCCGATGCCTACGGCTTGGGTGTTCCCCAGGTCGCCCAAGCACTTTGGGACGCCGGCTGTCGGGAGTTTTTCGTGGCGAGCGTTGGCGAGGGAATCGAAGTGCGGTCTCAGCTTCGCGATGCGACGGTCAACGTCTTTAACGGCGCGATGCCCGGCACGCTCGACGCCTTGATCGAGCACGACCTTGTCCCGCTGCTGATAAGTGCGGAACAGATCGCCGAGTGGTCGACCTATGCGGCCAGGCTCGACCGTTGCCTCCCCGCTGGTCTGCACTTCGACACCGGGATGAACCGGACCGGAATCACCACATCGGAAGCGGAGGCCCTGGCGGCCGACCGAAGCGTGCTCGACGCGTTCGAGATCCGTCACGTACTCAGCCATATGGCATGCGCCGACGACCCTGCGTCGAAACAACCCGAAGAACAGCTCGCCCGGTACCGCGCCCTGCGAGCTCAGTTCGCCGAGGGTAAGAGTTCGTTGGCGAACTCGGCCGGAGTGTTTCGCGACCCGGCCTTCCACTTCGACCTGGTGCGTCCGGGCATCGCGATCTACGGCGGTGCTCCACTCGAAGGGGTGCCCAACCCTATGGAGCACACCGTGGTGCTTGAGGCGCCGATCCTGCAGATCAAAGACATGTCGCCCGGCGACCTGGTGGGCTACGGCGCAACCCATGAAGTGGTTGCCGACACTCGCCATGCGGTGGTGCCGGTGGGGTACGCCGATGGGTTTCTTCGGTCGGCGTCGAACTCGGGCGAACTGATCGTGGCCGGCCAGCGGTGCCCGATCGTTGGTCGGGTCTCGATGGACTTGATCATCATCGATGTTGGCCATATTCCCGCCGTCGACCTCGCGTTGGGTATGCCGGTCGAGATCCTTGGCCAAACCAGAACGATCGACGACGTTGCGGCCGCCACCGGAACCATCGCCAACGAGATCATCACCGGCCTCTGGTCGCGATACGAGCGGGTCTATTCCACCGACTAGCTAGGTCATGTCGATGTTGGCGAGCCCTTGAGTGATGCGCTCGTCGCCCGCTTCGTGGCGCCCCCACAGCAACAGCAGGAGGTCTGAAGCCGGAGCTTGCAGACGCAGGATGGGGCTCGACTCACCGAACAGGGTGCGGGTCCATTCGGAGTCATCGGGTTCGAGCGCAAGGGCGGCAGGAGCTTGTTTGGATTGGTCGATCAGGTTGGTCGCCATCACCTCGACAAACTCTTCGAGCCCGAGCACGGCCACCTCGGTGGTCACGTCGTAGGGCTCGCCGGTGGTGTTCTCGAGATCCCATGCGTGAACCGTGGCCTCGAGCAGTTGGCGACGCAGTACAAACCCGGCGTGTTGTTGCGGGGCGAACCAGGTCCACAACGGTGTCGATTCGTCGAGGTCGGCCAATGCCGCCAGCAAGCGTTCGGTTTGGGAGCGCAGATACACGACCGGGTCGACCCCTTCGGGAGTTCCGGTAGGGCGGCGAACCTGTTCACCGTCGGTGATGCGCTGGGAAGCCACTTCGGCCCAGAACCACTGCACGTCGGCGAGGTGCGAAACGAGATCTCCGGCGCTCCATCCCGGGCAATGTTCGACCGGAGCACCGAGGTCGACCGCCGCAATCGCTGCCGCCTCGGATACCTCGGCCAGTTCGTCGAGTTGTTCTTGCCAATCAAGCCACAGCATCGGCTACGCCGAGTCCGGCAGGACGGCGAGGAGCTTTTCGCTGAGCGCTTGGTTGCAGCCCACGCCGTTGCCGTTGTGGATCGTTGGGTTACCGACCAAATCGGTGAAGCTGCCGCCCGCTTCTTCGATGATCACCTTCATCGGCGCGATGTCCCATACGTTAGCGAGTGGGTCGACCATGGCGGCGACTCGGCCGGTGGCTACAAGCGCGTACCCGTAGGCATCGGCCCAGGTGCGAATGGTCATGCCTTCGGCGGTGAGCCGGGCGAGCGCACCGTCGGGCCAGTAGGTGAGGCCGCTGGTCATCAGGTACGCGCCCCGCAGTTCGGCGGTGTCGCTCACCTGGCACGGCTGGCCGTTGTGAAACGCGCCGCCGCCTTTGGTCGCCCACACCATCTCGTCGAGCGCCGGCAGGTTGATCATGCCGAGCACCGGTTCGTTGTCGTCGAGTACCGCGATGAGGTTGGCGTACAGCGGCACACCAGCGGTGAAACTCTTCGTGCCGTCGATCGGGTCGAGGATCCACGACCGCCCACTTGTTCCGGCCACGTCGTCGCCTTCTTCGCCCACGATTGCGTCGTCGGGGAAGTGGCTGGTGATCTGGTCGCGGAGGTACACTTCGGCCGCCTTGTCGGCGGCGGTGACGGGCGTGCCGTCGTCTTTACGTTCGACCACCAGCCCTGAGTCTTGGAAGTACTCGAGGGTGATGCGCCCGGCTTCGGCCGCGATCTCGATGACGAAATCTACAAGGTCGCTGGGCGGCGGCAGGTCGGAAGAGGCCATGGCCGCATCGTAGCTACCGCTGTTGATCTTCGATCCATTGGTCGACCTCGAGCCATCGGTCGAGGATCCAGGCGCGCTGAGCCTTGGGGTCGGTCGGGACCTCGTCGCGCCCGTAGCGCCACAACTTCACCCGCACCGGCTCCGTGGCGGGCACCGCCTTGGTGATGTCGGCGATGGTCGACAACGACTCCAACCCGACATGGCCCAAGAAGATCACGTCGGCCTCGGGAGCTGCCGCAAGCATGGCCGCCGTACCAGCAGGTCGGGGTGGCAAGAGGTGGATCAGCTTCGACGACTGCTCGAACTCGTCGGGCCTGGTTTTTGAGATCCGACGTAGGGCTCGGGTCTTGCGGGTAGGGGAGAAGAAGGTGCCTTCGGGGAAGATGACGCCCATCGAGTTCTCGTCGACCCGACTGGCGAGGGCCGCAATATCGGCAAGGTCGTCGTTGCCGCTTTGTCGGCTCCGATCGACAAACACCTGGTCACTGCGGTTGCCGGTGATATCGAGGTTGGGCCCCCACTGGAGTCCGCCGGCCAGCACGTACTTGGCCTCGAGTCCGTACCGGCCACATACCAACGTTGGTAGCAACGCGTCGGGCAGGCTTCGGTGGCGGCCGATCATGATTGCGTTGCCGCCCTCGACCAGTTCGAGGCCCGAAATCTCGGTGCGAATCGCCAAGCAGGTGTCGGCCGCTTCCATGAACGTTTTGGCGTACCAATACTGCAGGCGGGCGTGGGCCGCTTGGGACTTCGGCGAGCCGATGCGGCGCCCAAACCCGGCTCGCACCCACAGCGCGGCGTTGGCCGCGATGCCGCCGGTTTCGATCGCCAATGCATGAGCGAAAAAGGAGGTTAAGCGCACAAATCGCCAGCCTCGAATCCCTCGAGAGAGGTCGGCGAGGGCGGCCAGCAGAAACCAAAACGGCGCGAAGAGGGCAAAAACTGCCAAAAGCCCGAAAACTGCCGACAGACTGATGGCTCGACGTGTCCGAAGCGGTGGCAATGAGGCCATCGAGGGTGCAGGCATGACGACGTAAAGGCTAGATGGTCGAAGGGCCGCGATAGCTGGTTCACTGGACGTTTAAACCAACGATTTGGAATGTGTTGAGCGATTCGACCCCTGGATATCTAGCGAGTTATCGCGACGGTCTTCGGCGACTCATCACCGATCTCACCACCGACAACAAACCAGCGGTTGGCGATCTGTTTGCCGGGCTAAGTGTGGCGTTGGTGCTCATCCCGCAGTCGATGGCGTACGCCGATATCGCCGGTTTGCCGCCCTACGTTGGGTTGTTCGCGGCCGCGTTCCCCCTGCTGGTCTTTGCGCTGTTTGCCGCCTCGCCGTATCTGCAGACCGGACCCGTTGCGGTTACGAGTTTGCTGACCATCGGCGTGCTCTCGACCAACGGCACAGACATCGCCACCGATGTGTTGGTCAAGCAGGCTGCACTGTTGGCGATCATCGTGGGCGTGGTTCGGTTCATGCTCGGCGTGTTACGGCTCGGTGTGGTCGCCTATCTGCTTGCCGAACCGGTGATGATCGGGTTCACTTCCGGGGCCGGCGTGGTGATCTTGTCGTCGCAACTCCCGAAGGTCTTGGGAGTGGCCGAAGGGGTCTCGCCGGGGTACGCCAACCCGATCCTCGAAACCGGTTGGGCGCTGCTCAACCCGGGCGAGTGGGACCTCGAACCGATGCTCATTGGTCTGGTCACCATCGTGTTGATGCTCGGTGGACGCAAGATGCACAAGCTCTTTCCCGGCGTTCTGGTTGCGGTAATTCTCGGGGTTATCTACTCCCAGCTCAACGACTACGACGGCAAGATCGTGGGAACGATTCCCGAAGGTTGGCCGCCCTTTAGCCTCGACCTGCCGTGGGGCGACCTTCCGAGTTTGTTGATCGGCGGCATCGTGATCGCCTTGGTGGGGTTCGCGGAGCCGGCGTCGATCGCTCGGACCTTTGCCGGCGAGGACGGTACGAGTTGGAGCGGGAGCCAGGAGTTCCTGAGCTCGGGACTGGCCAACCTCACCGCTGGACTCACCAGTGCGTTTCCGGTGGGTGGTTCGTTCTCGCGCAGCTCGGTCAACCGGTTCTCGGGTGCGCAAACCAAGTGGAGTGGCGGGGTCACCGGCCTGGTGGTTCTGGCCTTTCTGCCGTTCGCCAGCATCCTCGAACCGTTACCCGAAGCCGTGCTTGGCGCCATCGTGATCGGGGCGGTTCAGTCGTTGGTCAAGCCGCAGCGACTTCTGCGGTTGTGGGGCCGGTCGAAAACCCAAGCGACGCTTACCTATCTCACCTTTGCGCTCACCCTCGTGACCCCGCCCAAGGTGTACTGGGCGGTCATCCTCGGGGTTGTTCTTGCCCTGGCCCACCACCTGTTCTTGAAGTTCCGGATCGAGGTCGACGACTCCGACCCGGGCGTACTGCGGATCAAGCCGGTGGGCATGTTGTGGTTTGCCTCGACCCCCGAGCTCACCGACCAGCTACGAGCGGCCGGTGCCAGCCATGTCCAGACCCCAAACCTCGAGCTCGACCTGAGCGACATTCCGTCGATCGATGCCGGTATCGCCGATGCCATCGAGGCGTCGTTCGACCCGGCGAACCCGTTCGATCTCACGGTCGTGAACTATCCGGCCGGTTCGGAAGCGCTCCTCAAAGGCGTGGGTGCAACCCTCGGCTAATCCGGGTGCGCGATTAACCTCGCGCCTCTAATCGAAGGAGTCTCCATGGCTGTAAGTGACACGATTACCGACCTGATGCTGAAGGTGGCCAACGTTGGTCATCGCACCCTCATCACCGTGTCGGGCGGTCGCCTCGGCACTACCGCAGCCAACATGCCGGTCTTTCAGGTGACCACCACCGGGCGGAAGTCGGGCCAGCCCCGCACCGTGATGCTCACCACGCCGATTCATGGCGATGGCCGGTACGTGCTGGTGGCCTCCAAGGGCGGCGACGACCGCCATCCCGACTGGTATCGCAACCTGGTCGCCAACCCCGAGGTCACCCTCGAGCCCACTACGGGCGATCCTGCGATGACGCTGGTGGCCCGGACGGCCAGCGACGAAGAGAAGGCCGAACTGTGGCCCCAAATTGTGGCCGCCAACAAGGGGTACGCCGGCTATCAGGAAAAGACCGGCCGCGATATCCCGGTGGTTATCTGCGAAGCGCCGTAGGGGGTCTACGTGTCGCGGAAGCCTTAGTGGAACGACCGACACCTGTTGCATTACAGACCATTGGTCGGTAAGTTGCAGACCAATGGTCGGCAACTGGAAGGCGAGGCAATGACGCTGCGTGACATGAAGATGGATTGGCAGCAGTGGCGGCGGAGCGTTGTTCTGCCGGACGGCACCGAGATGTCCTACATCGATGTTGGTGAAGGTCCGGTGGCGGTCTTTGTCCACGGCATATTGGTAAGTGGTTATCTCTGGCGACATGTGGTCGACCAGCTCCGAAGTGACCGGCGCTGCATCGTCGTCGATCTGGTGGGCCATGGAGCAACGGTCGCGAGTTCGACCGCTCACTTTTCTATGACATCTCAGGCCGAGATGATCTTCGCCCTGCTCGACGAACTGGAGATCGCCGTGGTCGACCTGGTTGGCAACGATACGGGTGGGGGAGTGTGCCAAGTGATGGCGGCCGCCCAACCCGACCGACTTCGCACCCTTGTCCTGACCAACGCCGACACGCACAACAATTGGCCACCGGACGCGCTCGACACCGTTGAGGAACTCGCAAAGAACCATGCGATCGCGGACCTTGCCGTTGCATTGCTCGACGACCCCGACGCTGCGAGAAGCGACGGTGGGTTCGGGGTCGGGTATCAATACCCCGACCTTCTCACCGACGATGCCGTGCAGGCCTACCTGCGCCCGTTCGCTGACGCCCCGGAACGAGCCACGCTTGTCGAGCGGTTTGTCAACGAGCCCGAACTGACCGAGTTGACGGTGCTTGAGTCGCGCTTGAGACAACTCACCGTTCCCACGCTTGTGGTCTGGGGAATGGCAGACATCTTCTTTGCTGTCGAATGGGCATACTGGTTGCGCGACGCCATCCCGGGGTGCGCCGAAGTGGTCGAACTCGAGGGTGCGAAGTTGTTCTTTCCTGACGACCGGGCGGGTGATCTTGGGCCGCTAATCCGGGAGCATTGGCAGAAAACACCTGGCTGATGACGTCGTTGGTTGCGGGGTTTATGCTTCGAAGGTGCCGACCCAGGAACAGCGGACGCATGCCGCGATCGAGGCGGTGTTGCAAGCGGCGATGGAGCTGTTTGGGACCCATGGCTTTCTCGGAACATCGATTGGCCAAATCGCGTCAGCCGCTGGGGTTTCGAAGTCGGGTCTGTTGCACCACTTCGACAGCAAGGAAGAAGTCTTCCGTCAGGTTTTCCATCGGGCCGAGGCGGAACTCGTCAAACGCTCGGTGGACGGCGTCACCGATGACATGAGCCCAAAACAGCAGCTCCGAACCGGTGCCCGTTCTTTGCTACGAGCGCTCGACGACGAAGGTCTCCGCCAGATTGTTCTGGTTGATGGCCCAGCGGTACTGGGCTGGCTGCAATGGCGCCAGATTGAGGCCGAGTACGCCCACGGACTAGTTGTCGACATCTTTAAACGCGCGGCAGAGCGACACGAATTGGCCGTTGAACCAACTGCCGCCGCGGCGGCGATACTCCTCGCTGCCCTCCACGAAGCAGCCTTTGTTGCGAACGACCACACCGAGTCGAGCGACGACGCGAGCGCTGTCTTTGACCACCTGTTGTGCTCGCTGTTTATCGAAGCGCCCTAAACGATACGAGCGGAAACCGCCAAACGCGGAAATCGGCCGCCGCCAGGGTGACCGGGCGACGACCGACTAGAGCGGAGAGAGGGGGATTCGAACCCCCGGGACCCGTGAAGGCCCAATGGTTTTCAAGACCATCGCAATCGTCCGCTCTGCCATCTCTCCGCCCGAGAGGATACTCACTTCCGATCTGTTCCGGTGCGTTGGCCACTACGCTCGCCGCGATGGCAAATGACATGGGTGAGGTCGAGGCGCACTACGAATCGTTGCTGGCTTCGGTCTATGACTGGATGCAGGGCGGCTGGGACGCGAAAGCCGTGGCGGCCCGGTCGTTGTTCGAGACGCTCGGTGTTTCGGGCGAGACCGCGGTCGACCTCGGAGCGGGCACTGGCTACCAGTCGATCCCCCTCGCCGAGCTGGGCTTCGAGGTCGTTGCGATCGACTCCTCGGCCGAGATGCTGGCGCAACTCTCCACTCGTGCCGACCGCTTGGCGGTGAAGGTTGTTCGCGACGACATCGCCAACTTCGGTGCCCATGTGCGTACCGCCCCGAACCTCATCGTCTGTATGGGCGACACGCTGTCGCATCTGCCCACCCACGAGTCGGTGGCCGAACTGCTCGCCGCAACGTGGGAGGCGTTGGCTGCTGGGGGAGTGCTCGTCTTGAGCTTCCGCGGTGGGGTCGACCTGCCCGAATCGAACGGCCGGTTCCTGCCGATTCGCAGCGACGACGACCGGATCTTTACCTGTTTCATCGAAG
>CALHTF010000126.1 GCA_938038815.1 uncultured Acidimicrobiales bacterium
AGCAGTGCAACCGACCATGAGACTCAGCCGACACTGAATTCGGCGACGAACAGCACTGCGTTGATGGCCAGCACGATCCAGAGGACCCCGTCGTTGGTCGTCGCGCAACTGGACGAGTTCGTCAGTCTTCGATCCGCAATAGTCGGCCATCATTCCACTGTGTCAGAACAGTGCAACAAGTATGCAGACGACCCAGCGACACGAGGTCGCTGGGTCATCTGTGTGGGGGGTTCAGGAGAATGGGGGGCATCCGCCGCCCATTCACATCGGGGGTTTACTTGCGGACGATCTCGAGCTCGGCCACCGGGCCACTCCAGTCGAACTTCGAGGGAATGTCGCCAACGCCGCGGAGGGTCTGGTGCCGCTTGATAACGCCGCCCTCGGCAAGAGCCGGGTTCGATGCACCAGTGCCAAGTCCCGATCCGTTCTGGCAGAAGGGAGCCGGCACGATGTCGGCCAGCTGTTCGGTGTTGATCTCGGTACCAGCGTCATAGCCCTGGAGGTGGTAGGTCTTTGCAACATTGCCCTGCTGTGGAAGCTTCTTGCTGTCGAGGCCCGCGAAGCCGTCGTTGGTGCAGATCAACATCGAGACGATGCTGATGCGATCCTCAGAAGTCGTGAACTCGAAGGTTACCGATCCGCCGGGAGGGATTGGGGCGCCTCCGCCGACGCCGCTTACGCCAAGTCCTTTTGCGTCAACTGCAGCAGCGATTTCACCGGCGAGAATCGGAACGGCGCCGTTCTCGGCCACGGCCTGAACGCCGCTGCTTGCCTGCTGGTTCAGGCTGAACAACTCAACGCTCGTGTCGTGTGCAGCAAAGTTGGGCGGTGTCAGATAGTTGCCGGTCGTGTTGGTAAGGGTTGCCTCGTAGGTGACCGGCCCACTCGATGGTGGTGCCGCGGCGGCAGGCACTGCCGCAGAAACGGCCAGGGCTGTTAACGCCGCGACCAGTACCGCGAAGATGGTGTTGATTTTGCGCATAGAAGTAGTTCCTTTGGATTATCGACGGGTCGTCGCCACAACTCGGGGAAACTGATAGCGAACACTGACGTAACGCCTCGCGTCGCGATTCAGTTCCCAGGAATCAATACCTTTTTCCAAGTAGTCGGGAACTTCAGCGTGGTGTCGAGGCGTCCTAGGTTGGATACCAAACCTCTGAGGATTCCTAATGCGAACCGTTGTTGTTGCCCTGATTCTGGCTGCCTGTGTCTTTGCTTGCTCGTCGGGTGCTAGCGAAACGGCGGCCGAGCCGCTGCAGTGTGACGACGATTGGGCGGAGATCGTCGAGCTGCTGCGCTCGGGGATTCCCACCTATGACTACGACGCGGCCGACAGTCTGCAGGCGTTGATCGATAACTCCGATGTGGTCGTGATCGGTACGGTCGACTCGGTACGGCGGGTGTTTGTGGGCCAAGACAACGGGGCCACCATCATTTCGTCGAGCGACATCGAGGTTTTACGCGGCGCCACACCCGCCGGGCCGATGACCGAGGTCCCGTACTTCTCGATCTGGAACCAAGACGGCGATGACCCTCTGGCGAAAGGTGTCGACGTTGATGGCTTGTCGTTCATCGCGTTCCTGCTCGAGTCTCCCTCGTCGGTGAGCGGCTACACCCCGAACATTCAAGGGCTGCATATCGCATGTGGCAGAGACTCGTTGGTTACCCCGGTTATCGAGGACCTGCCCGTGGTGCCATCCGGAGCGACGATCGATGAACTAGTAGCTCTGATCTAGTACGTGTCCTCGGGCGTTGGCGGTACTTTCGTCCGTTAACGAGAGCGACGAACCAGGTAGGAAGTTGCGCCCGACTCTGAAGAGATTATCGAGTCCGATCCAGCCGACTAGCGAAGAATCCTTAGGTCGCAGGAGCTGCCGGTTAGTTACGGGTTTGGGATGTCGCTGAGGTCGTACCAGACCGGCTTGCCTAGTTCCCGGGTGGTGGAGACCATGAGGTCGGCGCCGGTTGAGGGTCCGCCGATACGCAGGCAGCCGTCGCATTTGGCGAGCAGTTTCTGGCCGAGCGGGTGCTGGATTTCGTCGTAGATTGCATCGCCAATTTCGGTCGATCCGGCGGCCTCGATGAGCGGCAGGCTGAACCACTCGCCGACGACCGGCAGATGTCCTCTGCGGTACAAGGCGAGCGCCGGTTCGGTCATCGCTTGGAGGTTGGCTTCGATCAGTTCCGGGTCGTCGCCCGTGCCGCCTCGTAGCGGGCCGGCGATCAGGATCATCAACATGGTGTGGCCTTTCGGGCCGGGTCGTTGAGTTGGGCCCACTGCAAGAGCAGAACGGTTTTGCCGTCGATGATCTGGCCTTCGCGCATCTGGGCGAGTGCGTCGTCGATGGCAAGTTCGAGGACCTCAATGTCTTCACCCTCGGCTTGGACTCCGCCGCCCTCGTTGTGCCGATCTGCGGGGGAGTACTCGCCGACGAAGAACGCGATGCGTTCGGTGACCGACCCAGGGCTCATGAAGAGTTCGAACACCTGGGTCACGTCGGTTACCCGGTAGCCGGTTTCTTCGATGGCTTCGCGCCGGATCGCCGTGATGGCGTCGTCTTCGTCGAGGAGGCCGGCGGCGGTTTCGACGAGCATCCCGTCGACGTGTCCGTTGAGGTAGGCGGGCGCCCGAAACTGGCGAGTCAGCAGAACGGTGCGCCGAGACCAGTCGACGAGCAGAATCGTGGCGCCGTTGCCGCGGTCGTATGCCTCTCGTTCATGGGTCGACCATTCACCGTGTCGGTTTCGGTAGTCGAACACGACCTTTCGCAGTGTGTACCAGTTGTCCGACAACACGCTCACGTTGTTGATCCGAACGTTGGAATTGGTCGTTGGGTTGAGGAGGCTCATGGCGCCGAGGGTACGTTCCTAATGCATGTTTGGCAACCAAAACATGCAGGTTCGTGTATGATCGTGCATATGGATTCTGACGTGGAACTGGTCGACCAACGTCATGCCCGGTTGCTTGAGCAGGTCGCCGCCGAACGGCGGGTAACCACTACCGAGGTTGCGGCGCAGCTCGGGGTTTCGGTCGACACCATTCGTCGCGACCTGCGTCATCTGCACGACCAAGGGTTGGTGAAGCGAGTACATGGGGGAGCGGTTCCGGTGGCGCGATTGCCCGCCTCGTTTGAAGGCCGCAGTATCGCCGCAACCGG
>CALHTF010000127.1 GCA_938038815.1 uncultured Acidimicrobiales bacterium
ACGCCTCGATGCCGGCAGCGATGTAGTGCGGCGGGCGGTCGACAAGGGCGTGAAGCTGGTGATCAACACCGACAGTCACCACACCTCGGAACTGGGTCGCATGGAGTACGGCGTACAGACCGCACAACGAGGCTGGGCGCCGAAAGAACTGGTCATCAACACGTGGGACCGCAAAGACTTCCTCACGTGGGCCGAGGGTCGAGCCAGTCGCACCTAGCCCAAACTGAATCAGGTGTCAGACACCTGATTCAGTTTGGGCTACTGGGTGATGGTTGCTGCCTCGCCAACGAGTTCGTTGAGGGCAGCGATGTGCTTCTTGAGGGCCTTGCTGCCCGAGCGGGTGATCTTGAAGGTGGTCGAGCCACTCCGGCCGTGGCCGACCTGCTTGATCGACACGTAACCAGCCTTTTCGAGAGCGGCCATCTGCTTGGAGAGGTCGCTGTCGCATACGCCGAGGTGATCGCGTAGGAAAGCGAAATCGGCGTTGTGGACTGAGTCGAGCATCGCCATGGCGCCGAGACGCTTGGGAGCATGGATGACGGGGTCGAGATCGGCGATGCTCATGCGAGGTTGAGCCGTTGGCGGGCGCTGTCGGCGGCGGTTTCGAATTTCTTCTCGTACACGTACACCCCAATAGTGCCGAGAACCGCGCCCACGATGAGTCCAAGAAGATCGAAGCCGCCTTGTACGAGACCAAGGGTGAGCGCAACGATGCCGCACGCGGCGAGGACGAACCACTTCACGAGTACACCGGCTGTCCGACGGCGTTAACCGCCGAAGTCGCCGCTGAGGAACGAGACGATGGTTTGCCAGGCAGTTGGGTCTTGGAGCAGGAAGAGGTGACCACCGTCGAACCGTTTCATCGTTGCGTTGGCTACCTCGTCGGCGATCACTTGACCGTGCAGTGGTGGGGCAAGGTCGTCGAACTCGCCGGCGCACACCAGGGTCGGGCTCTCGATTTCGCCCAGCCGCCGTGTGGTGTCGTGTCGACTGCGAGCATCGAGTTGGCGCAGGTAGTTGTCGCGGGCCTCGCTCGGTTGTTCCGTGCGGTAGGCAGCAATCATGAGGTCGTAGATCTTGCCGAGGCCGGGGATCGGGTCGTCGGCGCCCGGATCCCACCGGTTATCGAACAGGCCGAGCCGCATCTCGATCCGGCTCTCAAGATCGAGTTGCTCGAGCGTGTGGAGGGGAAACGACGGGTGGCTACCACCGGGGGAGGTGCAGTTCAGCACCAGACGGTCGACCAGCTCGGGGTACGCAATGGCGAGATGCTGGGCGACCATCCCGCCAAAGCTGGTGCCCACAACGTGGCAGCGCTCCCATCCGATCGAACGAATCAGCCCGGCTGCATCTTTGGCGTAGTCGGCCATTTCCCACTGTCCGTCGGGGGAAGCGGTTTGCCCGAGACCTCGTTGGTCGAAGTGCAGCACATGAAACGAATCGTTGAGCGGCAACAGGCCGGGATCGACTCGGCGCAGGTCGTTGCCCGAACCCGAAATGTGCACCACCGGAACATCGGCCGGGTCGCCTTTGAGCTCGAAGTACATCTCGAGCTCGCCGACGGTTTCGAAGGGCATCGTTAGTCGGTTGCGCCGGCCATGAGCAGACCGAGTTGTTCGCGAGTGGCATCTTCGGCCGGCATGTCGGCCACCACTTCGCCCTCGTACATGACGATGATGCGGTCGGCGAGGCTGAAGATCTCGTCGAGTTCGGCCGAGACCAGCAGGACCGCCGCGCCCCGGTCGCGTTCGGCGACCAACTGCTTGTGAATGAACTCGATCGAGCCGACGTCGACACCCCGGGTGGGCTGCGACGCGATGACAAGCTTGTTCTCGATACTCAGCTCTCGGGCGACGATCACCTTTTGTTTGTTACCGCCCGACAGCGATTTGCCGGGGGTCTTAATCGACGGAGTCGCTACGTCGTACTGCTCGACCAGGCGCTCGGCGTTCTCGGCGATGGCGGCGAACTGGCGCTGGCCACCCTTGGCGAACGGCGCCTTGAAGTACTGGTTGAGCACCATATTGTCGGCGACTGAATACACGCCGACGATGCCGTCTTTCTCGCGGTCTTCGGGGATGTGGGCTACCCCGATCTCGGCGATGGTCCGCGGCGACGCCTTGGTGACGTCTTGGGTGCCGATAGTGACCTTGCCCTGGTTGGCGGGGCGGATGCCGGTGAGGGCCTCGACCAACTCGCGTTGGCCGTTACCTTCGACCCCGGCCACGCCGAGAATCTCGCCGGAGCGAACTTCGAAGCTGGCGCCGCGGACAAGCTCGTGGCCGCGGTCGTCGCGAACCCGAAGGTCGTGTACCGAAAGCACCGGTTCGCCGACGCTGGCGTCGTCCTTATCGATGCGCAGCACGACCGAACGCCCGACCATGAGTTCGGCGAGGCTTTCTTGCGTGGCGCCTTCGGTCGACTCGGTGCCGACCCACTTGCCGTCGCGCAGCACGGTGACCCGGTCGGTTACCGCCAAGATCTCGCGCAGCTTGTGGGTGATGAAGATGATGCCCACACCGGTGGCGGCGAGGTCGCGCATGACCTGCAGCAGCTCGTCGGTTTCTTGCGGGGTAAGCACGGCGGTTGGCTCGTCGAGGATGAGGATCTCGGCGCCTCGGTACAGCGCTTTGAGGATTTCGACCCGCTGCTGCAACCCAACCGGAAGATCCTCGACGATGGCCTTTGGGTCGACGGCGAGACCGAACCGTTGGCTGAGCTCGGCCACCTGTTCTTCGCCCTTGGTGAGATCGAAGAACATGCCGCGCTTGGGCTCGGCGCCCATCACGATGTTCTCGGCCACCGAAAGTGGCCCCACGAGCTGGAAGTGCTGATGCACCATGCCCATGCCGAGCTCGATGGCGTCGCCGGGTTCGTCGATTTCGGCCTTCGAACCCTTCATGAAGATCTCGCCCTCGTCGGGCTTGTAGATGCCGAACAGCATCTTCACCAGCGTCGACTTCCCGGCACCGTTCTCGCCGAGCAGCCCAAGGATTTCGCCCGGGGCAAGTTGGAGATCGACCGAGTCGTTGGCGAGCACGCCGGGGAATCGTTTGGTGAGCCCTCGGGCATCGAGAAGGAGTTGCTGGTCGGCCATCGAGCTGTCCTATTCCTTCTCGTACGGACTGCCGGCGGCAGCGGGCGGGCGAGCGGCCAGGCCAGCGACGGCAAGCACTGCGATGGTGAGTAGGAAAGGAATCATGCCGAAGAACTGCGGCGGGATATCGAACGCTTGGTTGAACTGGAGCTGGGACTGCAGGGCCGTAAAGAAGCCGAGCAGCAGCGCCGCGCCGAGTACGCCGAGGGGTCGGTAGCGGCCGAACAACATCACGGCCAGGGCGATAAAGCCCTTACCGTTGCTCATGTTGCGGCTAAACGCTGAGGCCGACTGGATGAGCAACATGCCGGCCAGGCCGGCCATTGCGCCAGCGATAATCATGTTCTTGTAGCGCATGCGGGCCACGTCGACGCCGACGGTATCGGCCGCACCGGGGTGCTCGCCGATGGCCCGGGTCCGCAAGCCCCAGGTGGTGCGGAACAGCGCGATATGAACCCCGACGACGCAGAAGAATGCCAGGTAGGTGAGCGGACCGTGGTTGAACAACACGTCGCCGACAAATGGCAGCTCGGACAAGCCAGGAACCGTCCAGTTGGGGTAGCGAGGCTGGGTGCGGCCCTGCACGTAGGCGTAGCTGGTGAAGCCGAGCGCAAAGATGTTGACCACCGTGCCGGCGATGATCTGGTCCATCTTCAGCGACACCGCGCACCAGGCCATAAAGAAGCCAACCAGCGCCGAAGCGGCAACGCCGCCAACTACACCAAGGATCAACGAGATCACGGTCGGCAAAGATGCGTCGGCCGAGAGCGACGAGACCATGAAGCCGCAGTAGGCCGACAGCAGGATCTGGCCTTCGATACCGATGTTGATGATGCCCGAACGTTCGCCGATGAGCCCGCACAGGGCACCCAGCAACAGCGGGGCCGCGGCACGAACGGTTGCGGCGCCGACCGCTTCGGTTTGGCGACTGTCCCACGACATGGCGAACAAGATGGCAAACATCACGGCCAGGGCGATGGCCCAGGGCAGGTACTTGCTGATCGTGGCCTTCACGGTGGGTGAAGTGGTGGCGGTTGCGGTGGTCATGTCAGCCTCCCCATCCGGCCGAGAGGCGAACGCCGTCGTCTTCGCTGCTCACGTTGCGAGCTCGGGTGATGTACTGCACCACGGTCGGCGCAGCGATGAAGAACAAGATGGCGGCCTGGATGACGGCGATAATTTCGGGAGCGATCCGGGCCTGGGACTGCATGAGGCTCGAGCCAGCGTCCATCGCGCCAAACAACAGGGCGGCGGGCACCACGGCGAGCGGGTTGGTGCGGGCCAACAGCGCAATCGTGATGCCGTCGAAGCCGAGGCCGGTGTTGAAGCCTGGTTCGAACCGGTTGGTGACACCCTGGGTTTCGATCGCGCCACCGACGCCGGCGAGGAAGGCGCTGATCGCCATGGTGAGAATGAGGATCTTGTTCACGCCGATACCGGCGTAGGTGGCGGCGTTCTTGTTGAGACCGGCGGTCTTGATTTCGAAACCAAAGGTCGATCGTTCGATCAACCACCAGCACAGCACGGCCAGGCCGACCGCAACGAGGAAGCCGGTGGGTAGACCACCGACTCGGGGAATCTGTGCACTGTCGGCGATGAGCGGGGTGCGGGCCAGCGCGCCGCCTTCGGGGTCGTTCCATGGGCCGTCGCGACTGGCGAGCCAGTCGGTGAAGTTGCCCAACACGAAGTTCAACATGATCGTGGTGATGACTTCGTGGGTGCCGCGGTAGGCCTTGAGCCCACCGACGATCGCGCCGATCAGCGCGGCGACGAGACCGCCGACGATCAGCGCCACGGGGATGTGCACGATCATTGGCAGATCGAAGGTAAAACCAGCCCACGCGGCAAACGCGGCGCCCAACAGCAGCTGGCCTTGACCGCCAATGTTGAACAAGCCGGCCTTAAACGCCACCGCTACCGCAAGGCCACCCATGATGAGCGGCGTTGCCTTCTCGAGGGTGCGGCCAAAAGCATTACCGCCGAAGAACGCGCCTTCGACCATCGCCGAATAGGCGACCCACGGGTTCTTGCCGGCGACCAGAATCAACAAGGCCCCAACGATGAGGCCCAGGATCACCGCAAGGAAGGGCAGCAGTGCCGACGCGCGCAGTCGTTCGATCATGGCTGCATGATGTTGTGTTCGTGCGACAACAAGCCGACCGGCCCCCTCGGCCTATGAATTTAGAGACAAAACGCTGACAAAAAGAAACCCGGTGGCACCTGAAGTACTCAGGCACCACCGGGTTCGGCGTTCATGGCCTGTTCCCAGGCCAGCAACTGCTACTTAGATGCTTGCATCGATGCTGTCGTCGAGGACACCAGCGATGATCTTTTCCATCTCGTCTTTGACATCGTCGGGGATGACGTCTTCGAAGTCGTGGTAGTCGGCAAGGCCAACGTCGCCGACGAAGTTACCCGAGGTCATCGAACCAGCCTTGGCTTCGGCTACGAGGTCAACAACGCCAGCGTCGATGAGCTTCATGGCCGAGGTGATGAGGCAGGGGTGAGCTTCGGGAACGGTTTCCCACTGGTCGGTGTCGACACCGATACAGAAGACAACGCCTTCGTCTTTGGCTACCTCAGCGAGCGCACCGTTACCGGTGGCGCCACCGGCACCGAAGATCACGTCGGCGCCGTTACCGATTGCCTGACGGGCGGTGGTTGCGCCCCAGTCCGGGTCACCGAAGGCTACGTCGAGGCCACCGGGGTGGTAGGTCGAAACGAACGTTGCGTCAGCGTTGGTGTAGAGAGCGCCCTTTTCGTAGCCCTCTTTGAAGGCCACAACCGGCGGAACAAGGTCGGTACCGAGAACGGCGCCGATGACGTTCGACTCGGTCATCAGACCAGCCAATGCGCCAGCCATGAAGCCAGCCTTGTTTTCGGGGAAGATCAGGCCAGCGACGTTGGCGATTGCTTCGCCCTGGAACTGGTCGACACCGATGAAGTCGACGTCGGGGTTCTCTGCCGCGGCGATGCCGGTTGCTTCACCGAGGGAGAAACCAACGGTAACGATGGCGTCGAAGCCCTGGTCGAGGAAGCCCTGGATGTTGTTGGCGTAGTCCTTGGAGTCCTGGGTCTCGATGAACTCTACGTAGTCGGCTTCAGAGTCCTGAAGACCTTCCCAGGCCGACTGGTTGAACGACTTGTCGTCGACCTTACCGACGTCGGTCACCAGACCAACGCAGTAGTAATCCTCAGACGCGCAATCGCCGTCCTTCTCGAGGTTTCCGCCGGCGGAACCACCATCATCGGAGCCACAAGCTGCAGCTACGAGGGTAAGTGCCACCAATATTGCTAGGAGGCGTGAACGGGTAAGCATGGGATAACTCCTTTGGGCCCAAGGCCACATTCGGGCAACTTCGGTACCATAGTTGCCCATTGGGTCGGTGCACCACCGGCAAGAGAAGGTGTAACAAAAAGTAAATGTCTAGCGAATCAGCCATCGAGCGATCATCGATTTCCGACATCACGTTGGCGCCGGCCGGAAACCAGGCGATCGATTGGGCGCGGCTCCACTCGCCGGTGGTCGACGGCTTTGTTCGCGAGACGCTCAGCGACGGTTCGCTCGAAGGCAAGCGCATTGCTTTGGTGGTGCACCTCGAAGCCAAGACGGCGTTTTTGGCCACCGTTTTGGCCGATGCCGGCGCATCGGTGGTGGTTGGCGGAAGCAACCCGTTCTCGACCCGCGACGACATCGCGGCTGCGTTGGTGAGCCGAGGTATCGAGGTGCACTCAATTCGCGAGAGCGGGTACGAGGCCTGGGAGAAGGACCTTCTTTCTATTGCCGACACCGGCCCCGAGTACATCATCGACGATGGCGCCGAACTCACGACCCGGATGGCCAAGCATCGGCCCGATCTGTTTGCCCAGCTCAAAGGCATTACCGAACAGACCACCACCGGAGTTGCTCGGCTTCATACCCTGCACGAGGCGGGTCGCCTGGCGTGTCCGGCGATGGCTGCCAACGACGCCGAGTGCAAGCACCTCTTCGATAACCGGTACGGCACGGGTCAGTCGACGATCCAGGCGATGCTGAACCTCACCAACATGCTCATGCCGGGCAAGCGGGTGGCGATCATTGGTTACGGCTGGGTTGGTCGAGGCCTTGCTACCTACGTGCGGGCTATGGGTGGTCATGCCGTGGTGGTCGAGTTCGATCCGGTGAAGGCGCTCGAGGCTTTTATGGACGGCCACGTCGTTGCCCCGATGGCCGAAGCGCTGCCCCAGGCCGACTTTGTGGTCACCGCAACCGGCGGGCTGCGGGCCGTAACCTCGCGCCACTTTGGGCTGCTCAAGCCGGGCGCCATTTTGGCGAACGCTGGGCACCACGATCTTGAGGTCGATGTCGAGTCGTTGGCGAGGGAGTCGACCGAGGTTCGCGATGTGCGCGAGGGCATCGAGGAGTACCTCTGGGAGGGAACCAAACCGCTGTTCGTTCTGGCTAGCGGCGCGTTGGTAAACATCGCTGGTGGGCTCGGTCACCCGATCGAAATCATGGATCTTTCGTTCGCCGTGCAGGGTCTTGGTTGTTACGAACTCGTCACCGGCGACTACGAGGTAGGGGTCCACGTGATCCCCAAAGAGGTCGACGCTCGGATCGCCGCCGCCAAACTCGCCGCCCACGGGATAGGCCTCGACGAACCCACCGCCGACCAATCCGAATCGGTCGACGACCTGCTTGGTCCACAGTAAGTAAGAAGGCGGGGTCAGACCCCGCGTTCCTACTTTTGTGGCTACGAAGCGATTCGGTGGCCGCGTTGTTTGGCCTCGGCGAGCGCTTTTGGTACGTCGATAGTGGTGCACTCGCCGTTGGCTACGACCTGGTTGCCGGCTACCCACACGTCGGTGACGAACCGGGGCGATCCGGCGAACACGAGGTGGGCGAGCAGGTCTTGGGGGAGTCCGGGGGCGAAGGCGGGTTGGTCGAGATCGATGCGGATGATGTCGGCCCAGTAGCCGTCGGCGAGCATGCCGACGTCGTCGAGCCCGATCGCCGTGGCGGCCCCGGAGGTGGCGAGCCGAAGTGCGGTGGCGGCGTCGATGGCGCTGGGGTTGAGGGTCGTGCCGCGAGCGAGCAGCGCGGCGAGGCGCATCTCTTCCCACATGTCGAGGTCGTCGTTGGAGGCGGGTCCGTCGGTACCGATCCCCACCCCAACGCCCCGGTCGAGTAGGTCGGCGAGTGGGGCGATGCCCGACCCGAGTTTGAGGTTGGAGGTCGGGCAGTGGGCGACGGCCGCGCCGGCTTCAGCGAGGAGCCGTTGGTCGGACTCGCTGAGCCATACGCCGTGGGCGGCAAGCACCTTGCCCTCGAGGGCGCCGATTTCGGCGAGCAGTTCGGTGGCCGACTTTCCGTCGTTGGCGTCGAGTACCTGCTGGCGTTCGGTTTGGGTCTCTTCGAGGTGAATGTGCACCAGGGCATCGAGCTCTTTGGCCCGGGCGGCAAGTTCGGCGACGAGCCCGCTCGACAAGTCGTACAACGAGTGCGGACCAAAGGCGACCGAGATGCGGGCGTCGGGGTTGTGATGCTTCTGGTGGATCGCGGTGATCTCGTCGAGCCGACCGGCAACCGAAACGTCGACCTCGTGGCCCGAGAACACACCCGGTGCCATCACCAGACGGGCGCCTGACGCGGTGACTGACTCGATGATCGCCTCGCTGTGGAGGTACATCTCCGAGCTGGTGGTGGTTCCTCCGAGCAGCATCTCGGCCGACCCAAGGGTCATGCCCCAGCGGGCATCGTCGGTGGTCATCTGACCCTCACGCGGCCACACACCATCG
>CALHTF010000128.1 GCA_938038815.1 uncultured Acidimicrobiales bacterium
TCGCGGCGCCGACTTCCGGTACTCCGAGAGTGGTTGGGCTCGGACCAACACCGGTGGCTGCCCGTTCTGGAACGTCGACGCAACCTGGGCCCGAGACTCGCTTGTTCCCCAGATCAGCTCAGAGATCGGTGCGGTCGCGGCCGCTAAGGGAGCCGAGTTCCTCGACCTCAGCAACGCCTTTGAAGGCCGCGAGATCTGCTCGACCTCGACCGCCCACGGTGCAGGTGCAAACGCCGAGTGGGCCCGGTTCTTGAGCCTGGGTGTCACCCAGGGTGAAGTGCAGGAGTCGATCCACCCGAACGCCTTCGGCCAGCAAGCTCAAGGCACCTGCCTCGGACTGCTTGCTGCTGCGGCGAGCGGTTCGTACAGCTGCAACAACGTTGCGGGCCAGGGACCAGGAGTGATGACCCTCAACGCTTCGTAGCTTCGACCATTCCGAACGATCGCCGGCTCGGGAGAGTCGGCGATCGTCCGTTTTCGGGTGGTGTCCAGATGAACGCAGAAAGGTTCTTCAGTAGGCGACCTTTAGCACCGATACCAAAATTGAGTTCGAACACTTTAGGCGGAAAGGGACGACGAACTATGGCGGAACAAGACGCACTGAGGACGGTCGGCATACCCCCGGCTGCGGCCCGATCGGGTGACAACGAGTTTGGTCGTAATTGCTTGGAGCACCTCGACGACGGGAATCGCCGACGGCCAGCCCACCACGACCGTTGTCCGGGTTGGTGGCAATCGATGGAACCGAAGGGCTGGTGTTGTGGCTGCCCGTGCCATGAGCAACGCCAAAGCTGGCCCGGTTGGGACGCTCGATTCGCTACGTCGGCCCGCGCGTAGAAGCACGATCTGCGAAGGTGGGGCGTGATCATTTCGTGCGAAGCCCTGCTGTTCGATAACGACGGGGTCTTGGTCGACTCCCACGATCAGGTGGTCGAGGCATGGACCCGGCTCTGTGGTGAACACGGGCTCGATTTTTTGGCACTGGAATCAGAGATCCTCGGGGCACGGGCGGTCGACAGCTTGGGCCGCCACCTTCCGGCCGATGAATGCGCGGTGGCGGTGGCTGCTCTGGCAACCTACGAGATCGATCTCGCCCCGTTCACCAAGCCGTTGACCGGTGCCCCTGACCTGTTGGCCACCCTGCCGCCCGATCGATGGACCATCGTGACCTCGGCTCCCCGAACCTTGGCGATCGCCCGATTCGAGGGCGCGGGCATCTTGTACCCCGACCATTTCGTTTGCGGCGACGACGTACAACGAGGCAAACCCGACCCCGAGCCGTACGTCGCCGGCGCAGGCAAGCTAGGTGTCGACCCAGCCAACTGCGTGGTGTTTGAAGACTCACCCGCTGGTGGGACGGCCGCGGTGGCCGCCGGTGCTCGGGTGATCGCGGTAGGAGATGTTGCGTGGGCGGTTGAGCCGATCGCCCGAGTGAAGGACTTGAGCGTGGTCACCGCGACGGCGACCGACTCGGGCATCGAACTGCACATCGCCGAAGGTTCGTAGTCAGTCGGTCGAGATTCCCGTCTCTTGTTCGATCCACTCGACGAGGTCGTGCCGGTCGGTATCGGTCGACGAGGTTCCCGGGATGTAAGAGATGCCTCGGGGTCGACGGTCGTGCCAGAACAAACCTGTGTCGGCGCCATTGCCGCCGGTGGCCGCCAGCCACAACGCGGTGTCGGCGCCTTGGTCAGGCTCGCGCAGGATTGGGCCAAGGATTTGGGCGAAGCCGGGGAGTGCTTCGTCGACCCCTGGCGTGTCGACCCAACCCGGGTGCACCGAGTGGACGATGAGTTCTGGCGCCCACTTCGGGCCGAGGTGTCGGACGAGTTCGACCTGGGCCCGCTTGGCTCGGGCGTAGGCCTTCGTGCCGTCGTAGTTGTGCCGGGTCATCTCCAGCGTGTCGAGATTGAGCGCCTCGGAGTACATACCGCCCGACGACATGAACAACAGACGCCCGCCGTGGGTCATCGATGGTCGAAGCAGGCTGCTGAGGCGGTAGGGGCCGAGCAGGTGGGTGGCGAGGGTAACTTCGGTTCCGTCGTCGTTGGTTTGGTAGTCGCTCAACAGCGCGCCGGCGTTGTTGATGAGTATGTCGATCGACTCGAACCCGTTGGCCACGTCGGCGGCGAACGCCTCGATCGATTCGGTTGAGCCAACGTCGAGTCCGAGGCCGACGATCCGTTGGTTGGGCGCGGCGTCGATGCCGCCGGCAATCTCGGCTGCCCGGTCGGCGGACCGGCTGGTGAGACACACCGATGCACCGAGACGGGCGAGGCCGTTGCCCAGCGCCAAGCCGATGCCGCTCGACCCTCCGGTGACCACGGCGGTCTGCCCGTCGAGGCGGGGCAGGTCGTCCCACTGCTCGAGCCGCGACCGGACTTGGTAGCCAATGCCGGAGAAGCTGCCGACGATGGTGGTTTCGAGCGCCGTGTCGATGGCTCGGGCAACGAGGCGGCGGGGGTCGCGGCTCACTTGGCGATCAAGGCTCCGTCGAGGGCCTCCACCATGCCGGCCGCCGCTTTGTCGCCGATGCGGTTAAACACCAAACCAAACAACGGGTTGAAGATGGCGAAGAGGCCACGCAGCTCGACGGTGGCGTCGTAGGTGACCGCCGAGCCTTCGGGATGCTCGGCTACCTCGATGATGTCGTAGCTGCGAAGCCGGTCGTTCTCGGCTTCGATGACCATCCGGTTCGGGGCGTCGAAATCAAGGGTCTTATAGATAAGGGCCATGTTGTTGGCCACCACTTTGTAGGTGGTGCCGAGGCCTGGCCCGTCGCCGTCGCGGATCTCCGACAGGCTGACCCCTGGGTCCCAGTCGGCGACGTTGCGGAAGTCGGCCATGTAGGCAAACGCTTCTTCGGGCGACATCGACGATCGGACAGTGCAGCGATAGTGGGCCATACCTCTTTCTACGGCCCCAACCGCCCCCCAGATGCAAAACCCTGACTCAGAGTCAGGGTTTTGTTTGCGTGTGCTGACTCTGAGTCAGGGTTTTCTTACTGCTTGGTGTCGCGGCCGATTTCGATTTTGGCTTCGGCTTCGTCGAACAGCTTTGGGTACGGATAGGTGAGGCTCATCAGCTGATGGAGCAACGGCGTACCGCGGTCGATGACCTCTTGGCGGACCCCGGACTTCTGGTCTTCAAGCGGGGTAACAAACTTGGCGAGGTACTCGATGAGTACGGCCGTGCGGTCGTGGTCGCTCTTGTTGGGCATCGCGCAGTGCCACACCATCCCGTTGAACAACAAGCAATCGCCAGGGTCGCCCGACATACGCTGCGCCTCGGCGAAGAACCGGTCGCGGTCGGTCGTGTCGGGGTAGATCAGTTCGCCCTGGGAGCGGGCGAGAAACGCACTAGCGCCCGACACCTCGTTAAACGGGTCGAGTGGGATGGTCGCCTGCAGGTTCATGGGAAAGCTGGAGTTAATAGCGGTCGGGAAGCCGTCGCGCTCGTACAGATCCCAGTATGGATAGTCGATGTGCGGTTCTTGGCCCGGTCCGCCCGGCAACAGACGGTTGGCGGCGATCGATCCCAAGATGAACTTGTTGCCCAAAAAGGCCGAGGCGATTTTGGCGACCACGGGGTGCTGCACCATGGCCTCGAAGACCTCGCCCTTGTTGAGCAGATTCCATACCCGGCGCTGGAGGTGGATGGTGTCTTCGTTGCCGCCGTGAAAGTGGGTTTCACGTTCGGCGACGGCGTCGGATTCGTCGACGATTACCTTTTGGGCCGCCGCTACCTCCTCGGCGGTGAAGGCGCCTCGGATCGCAACCGCGCCAGCGCCGGTGAGTAGCTCAGCCAGAATTTCCGGCATGGTTTCATCGAGGCGGTCAACGTCCACTTCGTACATTGCTTCATTGCCTCCTTGGTTAGGAATTGGTGGCTGGCCCGGTGGTTTGGCGAACCACGAGCCGGGGTTCGAGATCTTCGTGGCGGTCGTCGGTGCGGCCCGCGATGCGCTCGAGCAGCATCTGGGTGGCGATAAACCCGATCTCTTCACGAGGCTGGTGCACTGTGGTGAGCGACACCGCGCTAATGCCCGCGATGTTGGTGTCGTCGTAGCCCACCACCGACACGTCATCGGGTACCCGGATGCCCATTTCGTGTAGTCGGCTCAACACGCCGATGGCCGAAAGGTCGTTGCCGGCGAAGATGGCGGTAGGTGGCTCGTTCAAGCTCATCAGCACGCCCGCACCCTCGTAACCGGATTCTTCGTTGAAGTCGCCGTCGATGATGATTGGCGCGAGGCCCCGGGCAACCATCGCCTCGGCGAACGCCGCCCGGCGTTGTTGGCCGCCCGCGGGCAGGTTGCCAGCGATATGGGCAATGCGAGTGTGGCCGAGACCGACAAGGTGATCGACGATGAGCTCGGCACCGTGTTGTTCGTCGTTGTTGATCGAGTCGAGGTTTTCCCACCTTCCCCAGACGCCGAGGATGACGGTGGGTGCCTGGGTGGCGAATTCGTTGATGGTGACGTCGGACAGTCGAGGCGAGGCGAGAAGCAGGCCATCGGTTCGCATACCGAGCAACATTTCGATCGCTTCGGTTTCGCCGGCTTCGCGTAACCACCCAGACGACATCACCAACTGCATACCCGCTTCGCCGGCGGCGGTCGATGCGCCCTCGGCGATGGCGGTGAAGAAGGGGTTGTGGATGTCGTTGAGCATCACGCCGATGGTTTTGGTCTCGCCGGTGGCGAGGTTTCGGGCCGCCATGTTGGGCCGGTAGCCAAGGTCGGCGGCGACAGCCAGAACTTTCTCGCGGTTGTGGCTGCTAACCCGAGGAGAGTCACGCATCACCAGCGATACCAGCGCTCGAGATACGCCGGCCTTTGCTGCTACGTCGTCCATCGTTGGCTTGGCCACGCTTCAGAGAATAGGAATAGAGCGCTTCAGTATGCAAGGACGAGAATTTTTCTACCCCTCACGATGCAGCGATGAAAGCGTTTACATAGTGGATAACTGGGATCCAGGGCGCTTTTTGGGGGTTGACGCCGGGCGGAGTGGTGAATTACCGTCATCGACTGGACCAAAAGTAGAGCGCTCTACTTTGGCTTCAGATTGTTTACGTGCAATTGTGAACCGTTGGCCTCAGGCCGACGGTGGGGGATAATTCGAGTGTCGATAATGCAGCGGATGGCAACCGCCCCAATTTCGTGGGGCATTTGCGAGGTCCCCGGTTGGGGCGTGCAGCTACCTATCGATCGCGTGCTCAGCGAGATGGCCGAACTCGGATTTCCGGCAACCGAACTCGGGTCCGAGGGTTATCTGCCCGCCGACCCCGCCGAGCTCACGTCGCTTCTGCAGAGTCACAACCTCTCGTTGCTCGCCGCGTTTGTGCCGCTGGTGATGCACGACCCCGCCGAAGCCGACCGCACGATGACCGACGCCAAAGAGATGGCAACGCTGCTTCAAGCCGCCGGCGCCACCTACTTCAACACGGCGCCAGTCACCACCTGGGACTGGGCGCCGCGCCAAGAACTCACCGACGAGCAGTGGGCGCACACGATGACCATGTTCGACCGAGTCGAAGAGGTGGTCGCCGCCCACGGACTTGAGCAGGTGCTGCACACCCACGTCGACACGATCGTCGAAACCAAAGACGAAATTCAGCGAGTACTCGATGGATGTTCGGTGAAGTTTGTGCTCGACACCGCACACATGGCGATCGGCGGGTTCGACCCAGCCGACTTCGTCGACCAGGCCGGCGTGAACCGGGTAGGCCTCGTACACCTCAAAGACACCGACCTCAACGTGGCGGCCCGACTCAACGCCGACGAAATCACACTGATGGAAGCGGTACAGGCGGGGATGTTCCCGCCCGTGGGCGATGGCGACCTGCCCATCGAAGAAACCATTACTAAGCTCGAAGCCGGCGGGTACCAAGGTTGGTACGTGTTGGAACAAGATGTCGCTATCACCGGCGAATTGCCGGCCGATGGCGAAGGCCCAATCGCAAACATGCGATTGAGCATGCAATACCTGGGGGAAGTTGAGAAGCGACTAGCGGCATAAGCCGTTGGGTGTTTGTCGACCACGTCTGGGCGATTTGAAATATCAACTATGGAGGGGAATTCCAGAATGAAGAAGTTCTCATGGCTCGCAATCTTGCTTGCCTTCACCCTCGTTGCCGCAGCATGCGGTAGCGATGCAGCAGATGATGCTGCCGGTAGCGACGATGCTGCTGAATCTGATTCGGGTAGCGACGACGCGCCAGCCGAAGAAGAAGCAATGGAAGATGACGACGCAATGGAGGAGGAAGACGACGCTCCAGCCGAAGAAGAAGCTCCGGCTGAAGAGGAAGTCGATCTCAACCAGGGTTCGGACCTCACCTTCCACATGATCACCCACTCCGATGACGGACCGTTCTGGTCGGTTGTGAAGCGTGGTATGGATGCTGCTTGTGCAGACGTTGGCGTGAACTGCGTCTGGATGCCGGGTAACAACGACCCGGGCCAGATGGTTTCCGACATCGAAACCGCAATCGGTGAAGGCTCAGCAGGTATTGCTGCGTCGCTTCCGTCGCCCGATCAGCTCATTGGCCCGCTACAGGGTGCAGTTGGCGAAGGTATCCCCGTTTACACCCTGAACTCGGGCTTGAACGACTACCAGACCATCGGTGCAACCACTCACATTGGTCAGTCCGAAGACGTTGCTGGCCAGGGTGCTGGTAACCGCTTCAACGACCTTGGTGCAACCACCGTGCTTTGTGCACGTCAGGAACAGTCCAACGTTGGTCTCGAAGAGCGCTGCGGCGGTCTTGCTGACACCTTCAGCGGCACCGTAATCGATGAGTTCGTTGGTCTCGATGCTGACCAGACCGAACAGATCAACGGTATCAAGGCTGTCCTTGAGGCGAACCCCGACATCGACGCCCTTCTCGGCGTTGGTCCGGTTATCGCCATGTCGGGTCTTGCCGCTGCGCAGGACCTCGGTCGTGACCTGATCATCGGTGGCTTCGACATGACGCCGGAACTTCTCGACGCCATCGAAGCCGGCGACATTGCGTTCACCGTCGATCAGCAGCAGTACCTCCAGGGTTACCTGCCGATCGTGCTCATGTACCTCGAAGCCACCAACGCCAACCAGGCCGGTGGCGGCCAGCCGGTTCTGACCGGCCCTGGTTTCGTAACCCCCGAAAACGCTGGTGCCGTAAAGGCGCTGTCGGCTGAGGGAACTCGATAAGTACCTGAGTTGCACACTCGCTTCGGCGAGTAACAGCTAACGAAACTGCTCGGCGGAGCGAACTTCGGTTCGCTCCGCCGGGTCGTTCAGATCGGGTCTGAGCCTTGGGTTCAGGCATGATCTGGAGGGCCATGATCTGACGGCCGAAAATCTGTCTATTCAGGGGGGAAGATGTCGTCGACGACGACTGAGGAAGTGACCGACCGCGTGGCGGGCGGGGTGGTCGATGCCGATGAGCGGCTCGCCTACCGAGGAGTTTTCCAACGGCTGTTGGTGCAGCCCGAGATCGGTGCGTTCATCGCGGCGATTGCGATTTGGGTGTTCTTTTGGGCCGTGTCGGTTCCGTTCGGCAAGGCCAGCGGCGCCTCGTCGATTCTCGACGTGGCGGCCTCGCCGCTCGGCATCATGGCCGTCGCCGTTGCGATGTTGATGATCGGTGGCGAGTTCGACCTTTCGTCAGGCGCAGCGACCGGTGCGCTTGGCATCGTGTTGGTGTTGTTGGTGCGCGACGTCACCGGCGAACTCGCGGGTGCGGGCTTCAACCTTTACGTGGCGCTGTTCTTGTCGTTGCTGGTGGCGTTAGGCATCGGCTGGTTTAACGGGGCGATGGTCAACCGAACGTCGTTACCGAGTTTCATCGTGACGCTCGGTACGTTCTTCATCCTGCGGGGCGCCAAGCTTGGTTTCTCGAAGCTGATCGTCGAACAGATCCAGGTCGGCAAGCTCGACGACTTGGAGATCTTCGCTGAAGAGAACGGCACCGACCGCGGCTATGGCTTCCTGTCAAAGGTGTTTGCGGGCGAGTGGAACCGCAACACCCATATTTGGGAAGGCCGCGACAATGTGTACATCATCGCCGCCATCGTGGGCTTCGCCCTGTTGGTGCTCGGGGTCTACGAACTGAACCACCGCCGAGGCAAGGGCAACCCGATTGGGTTTGGTCTGTTCGCTGGTGGCATTGGCTTGTTGATCTTTGGCGTGCTCACCCTGCACAACACCGACGACGTGAGTGGCAACCGGCTCGGTGCGATTCTCATGTTCGCCGGCATGTTGGTTGGGCTGGTCGGCTGGAGCTTGGCCCGGTTCGACCGCAACGAGAACCGCACCTTCGGTATCCCGGCGAACGCTTCGCAGGCCATGGTGGCCGGGCTTATCGCTCTTGGTCTGGCCGTGTTCTGGGCACTGCGGCTCGACCCCGACAACGCCGAGAACATCTCGTGGCTGGCGTTGGTTACCGAGCAGGGCGCCCGGGCGATTCTGTTCATGGTCTTTGTGAGCGCCGCTGCGGTGTTCATGTTGATTTCGGTCAACCGGGCTCGCCGGGTATCCGACATCGGCGGCTCGGCGTTGCTTGCTATTACGGGTGCGGCCACCATCGCCATGGCGTTCTTCATCCGCTCGGAGTCGGGGACTCACAAGTTCCGTACCGGAGCGTTCAGTGCGCTGCTCATCATCGGCGGGTTGATCATCGTGTGGTCGCTCACGTCGATGCTGTTCGGCAAGCGCAACAAGGTGGTGGCGGGCGCCGATCGCTTCGGGCTCACCTTGGTTGGCCTCGGTGTGCTCGGCTTGTTGGTGTCGATTGCTGCCCGTCTGCTGTGGGTTACCCAAGCCGAACTCGATGCCGAGATTCCTCGCACGATCTTTAGCGTGCGCATCCTCTGGTTTGTCGCCTTCACCGCGGTCATCACGTGGGTGCTTCGCCGCACCAAGTTCGGTAGCTGGACCTTTGCGGTCGGTGGCAACAAGGACGCGTCCCGCCAGGTTGGTGTACCGGCGGGCCGCACCAAAATTCAGCTCTTCATGCTGGTGTCGTTTGCGGCGTGGTTGGTTGGCATCTTGTTGGCCTTCCGCCTCAACACGATTCAGGCCAGCACCGGCGACGGCGAAGAGTTCGAGTACATCATCGCCGCCGTGGTTGGCGGTACTGCTCTTACCGGCGGCTATGGCTCGACCTTTGGTGCCGCTATCGGCGCCTTCATCATGGCGATGGCTGTGCAGGGCATCCCGTCGGCCCGTTGGAATTCAGACTGGCGGTTCCTCTTTGTCGGAACGATCCTGCTGCTTGCGGTGATCGCCAATAACTACATTCGCGAAAAGGCGGAGGCCTCACGATGAGCGACGCACCACTTCTCGAACTCGACGACATCGGCAAGTTCTACGGCAACATCATTGCCTTGCAGGGGGTCACCACCGAGGTGCTCGCCGGCAAGGTCACCTGTGTGCTGGGCGACAACGGTGCCGGAAAGTCGACCTTCATCAAGATCCTGGCTGGTGTGCATCAACACGATGCTGGCGAGTTCCGCCTTGAAGGTAAGCCGGTGAACTTCGGTTCTCCTCGCGACGCCCTCGATAGCGGTATCGCGGCGGTGTACCAAGACCTGGCGATGGTGCCGCTCATGTCGGTGTGGCGAAACTTCTTCCTCGGCGCCGAGCCCACGCTGGGCGTTTGGCCGTTCCGTTGGATCGACAAGAAGAAGGCCAAGGCAATCGCCAAAGAAGAGATGGCCAAGATGGGCATCGATATCCGTGACACCGAGCAATCGGTCGGAACGTTGTCTGGCGGCGAACGACAATCGGTTGCGATTGCTCGAGCTGCTTACTTTGGGGCCAGGGTTCTCATCCTGGATGAACCAACTACTGGCCTAGATCCAAATCAGATCGTAGAAATACGAGAACTGATCAAAAAACTAGGCAAACAGAAAACGGTTATCCTCTCCACCCATATTCTGCCAGAGGTAGAAGCTACCTGTGATCGCATTCTGATTATCAATCAGG